>DAVZHM010000035.1:0-18036 GCA_052273845.1 Candidatus Fimenecus sp.
TCGTGACCGACACCGAAAACGACGCCAAACGCGCCATCGGGTTTTTGAAAGAGTCCCGCGCGGGGCGCGCCACCTTCCTGCCCATCGCGGCAATCCGCGCCCGTTCGTTTACCGAAAAAGGCTTAGAGGACGAATACGGCTTTGTGAGCATCGCGGCGGATTTGGTCGCGACTGACCGCAAATACGAAGAAATTATCCGTGCGCAACTGTCCCGTACCGTTGTGGCGGAAGATATCGACGCCGCAATCGCCATCGCCAAGAAATATAACTACCGTTTCCGCATCGTCACTTTGGACGGGCAGGTGATTAACGCGGGCGGCTCCATGACGGGCGGCTCCCGTGCGCAAAACGCGGGCATTTTGAGCCGCGGCAACGAAATCGAAAAATTACAGCAATCGCTGAAAGCCGCAGAAACCGAACTTGCGACCATGCAGTCCGATTATAAACTGTTCTCCGAGGATTTGGCAGCCGCACGCGCTGAATTGGAAGGCGCGCAGGGCGACCTTTTGCGTGCCAACGAAGAAAAAATCCGCTGTGAGGGCGCGCTGAAACTTGCCGAAGAGCAACTGTCCTCCGTATCGGGCACGGTGCGCGATTTGGCAGAGGAAAAAGAAACCTTAAGAGCCCGTGCCGAAACGGTGCTTAAAAACGCCGCCGCCGCGCGCGAAGCGTTGGAAACGCAAACCGCCGCACTGCGGGAAAAAGAAACGGAACTTTCAAAACGCACAGGCGACCGCGAAGCCCTTTCCGCCGCACGCGAGGAACTGTCGAAAAAAGCGTCGGAACTGCGTTTGCAAATTATGGCACTCGAAAAAGACGCCCAGTCCGCGCGCGATGAAATTCGCCATTTGGAAAGCCGAAAAATAAGCCATACCGACAAAAAAGGCACACTCGACAGCGAAATCGCCGCGTATGAGGAAAAGAACGCGCAGTTGTTGCAAAACATCGAAAACCTCAAAGCGAACGCCGCGGCGTTGCGCGAAAACAACGGCTCGTCCCGTGCGCAAATCGATGCGCTCATTCAAAGCCGAGACGCGCTCGTGAAAGAATCCAATGACCTACGCACATTAGAACGCGCAAAATCCGTGGAACGCGAGAATTTAAGCGGCGAACTTGCCCGTTTGGAAGAACGCAAAATCGCGATGCGCAAAGAATATGACGACCTCACCGCGAAACTATACGAAGAATATTCGCTCACCCGCCGCGAAGCGGCAGCGTTGGAAATCGAAATTGAGGACTACGCCGCGGCATCGAAACGCTTGAACGAACTCAAAGGGCAAATCCGCGCCCTCGGCTCGGTAAACGTTTCCGCGATTGAGGAATATAAAGAAGTTTCGGAACGTTATGCGTTTATGTCCGAACAAATTTCGGATGTGGAGCGTTCGCGCGATGAACTGAATAAGTTGATCCGCGACCTGACGGACAATATGGCACAGCAGTTCCGCGACAAATTCCGGCTCATCAACACCGCGTTCGGCGAAACATTCTCGGAATTGTTCGGCGGCGGCAGGGCGGAGTTACTGCTTTCCGATGAACACGATATTCTCGAAAGCGATATTGAGATTAAAGTACAGCCGCCCGGGAAAAACTTAAAGAGTATTGAACCGCTTTCCGGCGGCGAAAAAGGCTTGGCGGCGATTTCCTTGCTGTTTGCCATCTTAAAAGTCACGCCTGCACCGTTCTGTATTTTCGATGAGGTGGAAGCGGCACTTGACGATGTCAACGTTTCGCGTTACGCGCAATATGTGCGCCGCATGACCAAAAATACGCAGTTTATCCTGATTACGCACCGCCGCGGCACCATGGAAGAAGCTGATGTGCTTTACGGCGTGACCATGCAGGAGAGCGGCGTGTCGAAACTGCTTGAGTTAAAAACCGCCGAAATGGCGAAGCAACTTGGGCTCGCTTGATTTTACCCGCCTTGCACCTTTTTTCGGCGGTAACTCGTGTATCCTTGTACACTTCGCCGCCGCAAAAAGGCACAATCCAAGCAAAATCAAGCTACGCCTGTGACTCGCGTGCGGAATTTGGGATTTTAATGGCATTTCGTTCGGATTTCGCGCATCTTTGTACGCGTCGGCAAGCCGAAAAACCGCCACACAACCAATCTTACGCTACGCCTGCGGCTCGCAGAGTAGATATTAGATTTTAGATGATATAATCCCGTACGGAAAGGAAAAAACTATGGGCATTTTCAGCAAAATCAATTTCGGACTCACCAAAACCCGCAACAAAATGGCGGGCGCGATTGATGATTTGTTCGGCGATGTCGAAGAAATCACCGATGACCTCTATGCCGAACTCGAAGAAATCCTCGTCATGAGCGATGTCGGCGTGGCGACCGCTGTGGAAATCACGGAACGCCTGAAAAAGGCGGTCAGCGACAAAAAATTGCGCGGCGCCGATGCGGTCAAAGCGGAAATTAAGGAAATCGTTGCCGACCTTTTGTACGGTGGCGAGGATATGGGTCTTGTGACTGTGCCGTCTGTGGTATTGGTCATCGGCGTAAACGGCGTCGGCAAAACCACCACCATCGGCAAACTTGCCGCGATGTATAAAAAAGAGGGCAAGCGCGTCATTTTGGGTGCGGCGGACACATTCCGCGCCGCGGCAATTGACCAGTTGGATATTTGGGCGAAACGCTCCGATGTTGAAATTATCAAACACGCCGAGGGTGCGGACCCGGCGGCGGTGGTGTTTGACACGGTCTCTGCCGCAAAAGCGCGCGACTGCGATATTGTGATTATCGACACCGCGGGCAGACTGCACAACAAAAAGAACTTGATGGACGAACTTGCCAAAATCTATCGCGTTATTGACCGCGAATTGCCGTATTCCGACCGTGAAGTGCTGTTGGTATTGGACGCTACCACAGGGCAAAACGCCGTCAATCAGGCGCGCGAATTTAAAAACGTTGCTGACATCACGGGCATTGTGCTGACGAAATTGGACGGCACGGCACGCGGCGGCGTGGTGCTTGCCATCAAAAATGAATTGAACATTCCCGTAAAATTCGTGGGTGTGGGCGAGCAAATTGACGATTTGCAGCCCTTTAAGCCCCGCGCATTTGCCGACGGGTTGTTCCAAAAAATGGATTACGCGGACGAGGAGGACACAGCCGATGAAGAAAATCTCGAAGAAAATGTGGAAAATGAGCCTTGCGACTTTCCGTCTGCTGGATACACCCCCGCAACACGAATTTCTCCCGAAAACGAACCCGATGGCGATGCATCGGACACTGCGGCATCCGAAACGGAAAGCGCCGCTTCCGATAACCGAGCAGATGAAACGGGAGTTTCGGAATTGGACAAGGACGCGGGAGAAGTAACCGAGGCAGAACAGGACGAAAAACCGAAAAAGGAGAAAAGACACTTTGGATTTTTTAATCGCCACGCATAATATGAAAAAACGCGACGAATTGCAGCGCATTTTGTCGCCTTTGGGCATTCGGGTGCTGACCGCCGACGAAGCGGGTGTTGATTTAACCGATGTGGAGGAAACGGGCACCACTTTTGAAGAAAATGCTTTGTTAAAGGCGCGTTCGGGCGCAAAAGAGGGCAATATGCCCTGCATCGCTGACGATTCGGGCCTTTGTGTGGACGCGCTTGACGGTGCGCCCGGTGTATATTCCGCACGCTTTGCAGGCGAGCACGGCAACGACTCGAAAAACAATGCTAAACTGTTGGTTTTGTTGAAAGACACGCCGAAAGAAGCGCGTACCGCACGGTTTGTAAGTGCCGTGGCGTGCGTGTTCCCCGATGGGCGGGAACTGACGGTGCGCGGCACCTGTGAAGGCGTTATCGGCTACGAACAAAAAGGGCAAAACGGTTTTGGCTATGACCCGCTGTTTTATGTGGGTGAGCGCACCTTTGCCGAATTTTCTCCCGCCGAAAAGGACGCTGTTTCCCACCGCGGTAACGCATTGCGCGCGTTGGTGAAAGAATTACCCGCATATTTAAAATAAGGAGTAGACTATGACCTCAAAAGAACGCGCAGCTCTGCGTGCACAGGCAAACCCGTTAAAAGCCCTGTTTCAAGTGGGCAAAGAAGGCGTTACCGACGCACTCATTAAGCAAACCGACGACGCCCTCGAAGCACGGGAACTTATAAAACTCAAAGTGCTTTTGGAAACCGCCCCCGAAAAGCCGTATGACATTGCCGACAAATTGGCGGCGGCAACCTCTTCCGAAGTGGTTTCGGTTGTGGGCGGCTCCATGGTTTTTTACCGCTACAACAAAAAACTGCACGAAAAGAAAAAGAAATAAACGGGGAAAACATATGAAAATCGGTTTGTTCGGCGGCACATTCAATCCGCCGCACAAAGGGCACACGCGGTTGCTTCGGCATTTCTGCGAGCAGTTGGACTTCGATAAAGTTTTTGTGGTGCCCGACAAACGCCCCGTGCACAAAATCTGCACGGATTTGGCGCTCGACAGCGAACGGCTCGAAATGTGCCGTCTTGCGTTTCAAAATCCGAAATACGAGGTCAGTTCCATGGAGATCGACCGCGAAACGGACAGTTATTCCATTTATACCGTCAACGCGATTTTGGAGCAGTATCCCGATGCCGAACTGTACCTCATCATCGGGTCGGATATGTTCTTGTCTTTTCACAAGTGGTATAAATGCCGTGAAATTTTGGAAAAATGCACGCTTTGCGTGGCTTCGCGCGAGGGCGGCGTGGATATTGATACTCTGCGAAGTTACGCCTTTTCGCAGTTTCGCATTTATATTCAAGAACTGACGGGCAAGCACATCATTTTATCCCCCACCGAGCCGTTCGAGATAAGTTCTTCAGAACTGCGCGAACGCATTGCCGCAGGGGCAGATACGAGCGCATATCTTGCGCCCGAGGTTGAAAACTATATCAAGGAAAAGAAACTGTATGGATACCGAACGAAACGCTGAATTTTTAGAAGAAATCAAAAAGCACTTAAATCCCGATCGCCTGTATCATTCCCTCAATGTCGCAGACGAGGCGAAAAAACTCGCCCAACACTACGGCGCGGATGAAAAAAAGGCGTTTACGGCGGGGCTTTTGCATGATATTATGAAAAATAAGTCGCAAACGGAATTGCTTGCTTTCTTTTCAGAACAAAACGTTCCCTTAACCGCCACCGAGCGCATCAGCCCCAAAACCTGGCATGCTTTAGCGGGCACTGTTTACTGTGAACGCGTTTTGGGTGTGACGGACAAAGAAATTCTTACCGCCATACGCTACCACACCACGGGGCGCGCAGGGATGACGTTGCTTCAAAAGGTGATTTTCATTGCCGACTTCATTTCCGCCGACCGCGATTACGACGGCGTAGAGCGTATGCGCGAAAAAGCATATATTTCGTTGGAATACGCCATGGAAGAAGGCTTGCAGTTCACCATTGAAGAACTTGCACACAATGGCTTCGCAATCCATGAGGACAGCGTTGCCGCCTATAACGAACTGATTATGAACAGAAAGGACGATACGAATGACACCGAAAGAATTGCTCGATAACGCCGTAAAAATTTTGAACAACAAAAAAGGTATGGATATAAAAGCGCTCGAAATCACGGAACTGACTGCCGTGGCGGACTACTTTCTGCTCTGCACGGGTACTTCGTCCACGCACATTCGCGCGCTTGCGGAAGAACTCGACGAGCAACTGTCCGCTTTGGGCGTAACACCCGACCACATCGAGGGCAAATCCACAGGTTGGATTTTGCTGGATTACAAAAGCGTGGTGGTGCACATCTTCACGCAAAGCGACCGCGAACTTTTCAATTTGGAAAAACTTTGGGGCGATGCAAACCCCGTGGACCTCTCCGGACTTTTGACGGAGTAAATCATAAATAGATAAAAATTGACTATCACATACAAAGGATGCGTTTTTATGGAGTACAATTTCAAAAAAGCAGAACAAAAATGGCAGGGAAAGTGGGAAGAAGCGGGCGTTTTTCACGCGGTGGATAACGACGACCGTCCGAAATTTTACGGCCTTGTCGAATTTCCGTATCCGTCGGGCGCGGGTATGCACGTCGGCCACATCAAAGCGTACAGCGGGTTGGAAGTCGTCTCCCGCAAACGCCGTTTGCAAGGGTACAATGTTTTGTTCCCCATCGGTTTTGACGCTTACGGTCTGCCGACGGAAAACTATGCGATTAAAACCGGTATTCATCCGCGCAAAGTTACGGATATGAACATAGAAAAATTCACAAGTCAGCTGAAAAAAGTCGGCTTTTCGTTTGACTGGACGCGTGTTATTGACACCACTGAAGAAGGCTACTACAAGTGGACACAGTGGATTTTCCTCAAAATGTTTGAAAAAGGGCTTGCATTCCGCGACAAGACCTTAGTCAACTACTGCCCGTCTTGCAAAGTCGTGCTTTCCAATGAGGATTCACAGGGCGGCAAGTGCGACATCTGCCACAGCGATGTGGTGCAGAAATCCAAAGATGTTTGGTATTTGCGCATCACCGAATATGCAGATAAATTGCTGGAAGGTTTGGAAACGGTCGATTACCTGCCGAATGTCAAACAACAGCAGGTGAACTGGATTGGTAAATCCCGCGGCGCATTTGTGAATTTTACCCTCAAAGACATTCCCGAAACACTGCGCATTTACACCACCCGTCCCGACACGCTGTTCGGTGTGACCTTTATGGTTATGGCACCCGAACATCCGTTGATTGACAAGTACAAAGACCGCATTGGTAATATGGACGCGGTGACCGATTACCGCGCCGAATGCGCCAAAAAGACCGAATTTGAGCGCACCCAACTTGTGAAAGACAAAACCGGCGTCAAAATCGAAGGCCTTTCGGCAATCAATCCCGTAAACGGCAAGGAAATCCCGATTTACATATCGGATTATGTTATGATGGGTTACGGCACGGGCGCGATTATGGCGGTGCCCGCGCACGATGACCGCGACTACGAATTCGCCAAGAAATTCGGCATCGACATCATCGAAGTCATCAAAGGCGGCAATATCGACGAAGCGGCGTACACCGGCGACGGCGAAATGGTCAATTCCGGCTTCTTAAACGGGATGGACAATAAAAAAGATTCCATTGCCAAAATGATTGAATTTTTGCAGGAAAAAGGCGTCGGCGAAGGCGGCGTGCAGTATAAAATGAAAGATTGGGCGTTCAACCGTCAGCGCTATTGGGGCGAGCCGATTCCGATTGTGCATTGCCCGAAATGCGGTATGGTTGCCGTGCCGTATGAGGAATTGCCGCTGAAACTCCCCGAAGTGGAAAACTTTGAGCCGGGTTCCGACGGCGAAAGCCCGCTTGCCAAAATCGACAGTTTCGTGCATTGCAAATGCCCGAAATGCGGCGGCGACGCCAAGCGCGAAACCGACACCATGCCCCAATGGGCAGGTTCGTCGTGGTATTTCCTGCGCTACATTGACCCGCACAACGACAATGCGTTTGCCGATTATGACAAACTGAAATATTGGATGCCTGTCGATTGGTACAACGGCGGTATGGAACACGTTACCCGCCACTTGATTTATTCGCGGTTCTGGTACAAATTCCTCTATGACCTCGGCGTAGTACCGTATGCCGAGCCGTATCAAAAGCGTACCGCGCAGGGCTTGATTTTAGGGCCTGACGGCGTGAAAATGTCAAAATCCCGCGGAAATGTCATTGACCCCAACGAAGTGGTGGACAGCTTCGGCGCAGATGTGCTTCGCACGTATGTTTTGTTTATGGGCGACTATGAAAAAGCCGCGCCGTGGTCGGAAAGTTCCGTAAAAGGCTGCAAACGCTTCATTGACCGCATTTGGAATTTGCAGGAAATCTTAAAAGACGGCGACAGTTATTCCGAAAAACTCGAAACGCCGCTGCATAAAACGATTAAAAAGGTTACCGAGGATATTGAATCCCTCAAATACAACACGGCAATCGCCGCGCTGATGACGCTCTTAAACAACATTTATGAAGCGGGCGAAATCAACCGTGCGGAACTCAAAGATTTGCTCATTTTGGTCAATCCCTTTGCGCCGCATGTTACCGAGGAAATGTGGGAAACCTTAGGGTATGGCGAAATGCTCGCGAAAGACGCGCAATGGCCTGCATTTGACGCGGCAAAATGCGTAGATGCCACGGTGGAAATTGTTGTGCAGATTTGCGGTAAAATCCGCGCGAAACTGAACGTGCCCGCCGAAATTTCCGCAGATGAAGCGATTGCGCTTGCAAAAGCCGAGCCGCGTATTGCCGAGGAACTCACCGGTAAAAACATCGTGAAGGAACTGTATGTTAAGGGCAAATTGGTCAATATCGTAGCAAAATAAGAAAGAAGCAAAACCGCAAACCGTGTGCGAAATTCGTGCGCGGTTTGCGGAGATTTTTCGGTGATGGTATGAATCCTATTGTAAAACGAATTTTGGCAGTTGTGCTGATTTTGGCACTGACGGTGCCTATTTGTACCGAAGTGGTGCAAACCGAAAAACGGCAGGCGGCACTGCAGGCAATGAAATGGCAGGGCGTGTACCCCGACGGCTTTGCCGAGACAGAGTTTCGGGGCAGAAGCGCCCAACTGCAAGCAATGATAGATGCGACGGGGTTAGCGGAAAACGCGGATTTTTCGGACAAAGTCAAAACCGCGTTTACGGGGCTTTACCACCTTATGTCGGATTTGCTGACGGGGAAGGTGAGCCTTTCCGATGCCGTGTGCACAGACCGACTCCTTGCAGTATTTGACATTTTGTTTGAATTGGACCGTCAGGTGCAAGCGCAAAAAGAACAACCCGATTTAACCGCTGAAAACGGCTTCGTGGCGTTCGGTGCGTCCATTTTGTGGGACTTTATGGATTACTATGATGCCAAGCGCTTACAAGACCAGGAAATGAGCGCGGGCGTTCGCGTACTGCAAGATATTCCGTATGTAGAAAACGCGGTAGAGGGGCAGTATTTGGACATTTATTATCCGCCCGCGGCGACGGAAAATCAGCAATATCCCGTGATTGTGGACATTCACGGCGGCGGCTTAATGTACGGCAGCAAAGAATTAAACCGCGTTTATGCTTCGCGCTTGGCTTCGCGCGGCTACATCGTGGTGGCAGTCGACTACCGCCTTTGCCCCGAAGTGCTGTATCCGCAGCAGGTGCGCGATTTGATGCAAGCCTATAAATGGATTGCCGCGCACGGTGCAGAATACGGATTTGATTTGAAAAATGTTTATTTGGTCGGCGATTCCGCAGGCGGGCAGTTGGCGTTTTACACAAGTATCGTCAACACAAGCGAAGAATTGCGCGCATTGTATCAGGCAGAAGAAACCGGCTTGACCTTTAACGCAACGGGGCTCATTTCGGGTATGTATGATATGAAAAGCGGCTTTAACAGCATTTTGATTTCGTGTATGCTCGGCTATGAATACACCGAGTCGCCGTATTATGCGGTGTTGCAACCCGAAGAAGTGATTGACAAAGGCACATTGCCGCCTTCCTATATTGTAACGAGCGCGAAAGACTTTTTGCGCCCCGCTTCCGTGCAGTTAGACGCGCTGTTGACAAAGCAGGGTATAGAACATCAATTCCACGATTGGGAACTCACCATCAACCGTTCATCGGGGCATATTACAAGTGTTGCCTATCCGGATTTAGAGGAAAGTCAGGTAACGATTGACGAAATGCTCGCCTTTTTCGAGGCGCACAAACGGTAAAATTGTATAAAAAAGGACTGTCCCCAACGACAGTCCTTTTTTATGCTGATTGAATTTTAACTTGCGAAGTCGAAAATTTCAATAATGTTTTCGACTTCTTCGCAAACCAAATTGAACATTCGCTTGCCGAGGTTTACAAAATTCTCGTCATTCTCTTTGCCGCAAAGCATAGAAAACGCCTTGCCGATTTCGGCGATGACGCTGTCGCTTTCTTTGCGCATGGCGAGGTAATAAAAACTGTACTCCGCACCGTTCGAAAATTCGTTATAAAACGCCGCGTCACCGTCTTTGATGTTGCAGTACAGGGCGTTAATCGCGGTGCTTTTCAAAACCGTGTTCGGCAAAATGCGATTGATGGTGTATTCTGCCGCGAAAAACATCAAAATTTTAATCTGGAACAAAATGTTTTGCGGATAATCGAGTTTGCCGACCGTCGGCTCCAACCGCGCAAGCAATTCTTTTTCGTTCAGGAAAATATCCGAAAGATAATCGCCCAATTTCGTTGCCTTTTCGGTGTTGCCGTTGGCGCGCTGTTCCTCCATGAGGGCAATCAGTCGCAATTCGTCATCACAGACTTGTGCCTGCTTTTGCCCGAAGATTTTAATATCGCTGTCGTCCATATAGATACCCTCCTGCGGGAGAAAATATCAACCCGCATCGTCTGCGGCAGCCTCTGCCGCCTTTTGTGCTTTCTTTGCCAAGCGTTTCTGCTTCGCTTTGTACCCAAGCAGTTTGCTGACCGCTTCATCGGGTGCGGTCACGTCGCCGATGGAAACTTTGTTGAAATTGTAAAGACCGTGGAAATCCGTGCCGCCTGTCATCAACAGTTTGTTTTTGGTGGCAAGTTTTTTCAGTTCCGCTTGCTGTTCCTCGGTTGCCGAGGGGTGCCAAATCTCCATACCGTCCAAGCCGTTTTCTATCAAACGCGGCAGGGAGTCAAGGTTGTCAGACATAAAAGGATGCGCCAAAACGGCAACGCCGCCCGCATCGTGTATGGCGGTGAGCACTTCGGTGATATCCGGATATTTCGGGACAACCGAAATGTTGCCGGGAACGGATTTATCGAACAGTTTTCGGTACAGTTCGCCGTAAATTTCCGTGGTGAAGCCACATTCCATCAATGCCTGCATCATATGTTGTTTATAAATATTTGTGGAACCGGTCGCGCATTTTACAATGAACTCCGCCGTCACGGGGTACCGCTTGGCAAGTTGCAGCATCATATAATGCGCGGCTTTTTTGCGCACCAAAGAATTGCGGTGGCATAACCCTTCCAAACGGTCGGGAAATTCGGGCAGATAGCAAAGCAAATGCACCAATTTGCCGGTTTCACTGTCAGTCGCGGACAATTCCACCCCCGGAATCACCTGCACGCCGAAACGGTCGCCGATGATTTTGCCGCGCACTGTCCCCGCAAGGCAATCGTGGTCGGTAATCGCGATGGTACCGATACCCCGTTTTTTTGCGAGGGTGATTAAATCCTCAATCCCCAATGAGCCATCCGACAATTTGGTATGGCAATGTAAATCTCCGCCCATTTCTGTTCCTCCTACTTCATCACAAAAGAAAAAACCGTATCTATCCACTATTATTCCGAAAATTGCAGAATGCGAACGCAAAATACCGCAATATAGCATTTATTTTATAATTATACACTTATTTCAAAAGTGTTGCAAGTCCGTTTCGCACAAACTTTTCGGAAACAGGCGGGTTTTTCTCCGTGAAAATCGCACAAAATCCGTGTAAAATGGAAAAACTTGGTGCAAAAATATACACACACTTCCATTTTTGCCGAATTTACGGGATCTTATACACTTACTACGGCGCGAAAACACATAAAGCACAAGAAAAAAACAAGAAACCGCAAAAAAAGGATTGACAAAAGCGGTGTATATTGTGTATAATGATTTCTGCCGCTGAAAAGCGAAATGCTGCTATGGCTCAGGTGGTAGAGCACGTCCTTGGTAAGGACGAGGTCACCAGTTCGAATCTGGTTAGCAGCTCCAAAGCCCCAAGGACGAACAGTTCTTGGGGCTTACTTCTTACCTGTTACCTCTTCACTATTCCCTCAAACCATCCTTTGCGTGATTTAATAATTTCGATAAATTTCAATTTATCGAGTTGTTTTATTAATTATTAGATTTTGACAAAAACAAGTTATAAGCACAAAAGCCTCTTTACGAAAGTAAAGATGCTTTCTTTTTTATGTGGCATTTAAGGGCCTTGCATCGGATTTTTTCCATTCTCCCTAAAAACGCGGTGCGGTCGAATAAAACAGCCCAAGTGTTTTTTTGGAACACTTGGGCTGTTTAAAGTTTTTATATTTTCCGCGGTGCAATGCACCTTACGCGGCGGGAGCGTCCTTTTGCTCTGCTTCCGCCGTATTGGGTTCTGTTTCCGTTTCTGCCGCGTCGGTCGGCGCTGTGGGCGCGAAGTCTATGCCTGCGTCCGCGGGCAACTCGGGCAGATTTTTAAGCGCCTCGGCAAAGCGGGCGCTTTTTTCACTCGCGCGGACGGTATCGCCCAAAGTGCCGATGACCTCACCGATTTTATCGGTCACGCCGCTTAAGGGGTTATCCCCGCTGTCGGTGTTTTCCGTAACACCGCTGACAGCGTTTTTCGCGTCTTCTGCGGAGAATACGGGCTTGTCAACGGTTTGCACGCCTGCATATACATCCATAATCAACTGCACATCGGTGTGGCTGATTTTGCTGTTCAAGTCCATATCCGCCGCTTCTTTTGCGAGTGCGGAAAGGGTGGAAAGCGCGTGAATGTGCCGAAGCACCGTGCGGGCATCCACCAAATTGACATACCCGTCAAAGTTGACATCGCCGCGCAACAGCGCCGCAGGGGAGAGCACTTTGGTTTCGTTGTTATACATTAAGAATTGCGGATAATTCGCATCGGAGTTTACATTGACCTGTTTGTCGGTCGTCATCAGCCAAGCGTAGAATTTACATTGATTTTGGCTGTTATCAAAGCCGACGTGCTGCATATTTTTGATGAACCAAGTTTCATCGGGCAAATAGCAGGTGGAAGCGTCAATCATCCGGTCGGGCGAAACGTATTTGCCGTCCTTGACGGAATCGGGCAGAGTTTTGCCGAGGTTCGCGCAAGTTGCGTAGCCGCTTGTGTGCATGGTTTCAATGACCTGGTCGCTTGTCTGTGCGGCATCGGGCGTCACAGGTGCAATTTGGAAATTGTAGTTGGAAACAATGGCAACATTGACGCCTGCCGCCTTTGCCGCTTTCAGCGTTTTCTCGGCGTTCTCCTGCACAAGATGGTAGGCATCCACTTTGGCAGACAGCGCGAGTTTTTCCGCTTCGCTCGAATTCATCAGCGGGAACATAAATGCTTTGGCTTGTGCGAAATCTTCCTGCGGCACAAATGCCCACATACCGGGGTTGTAGCCGTATGCGGGAATTAAGCATTCTGTAAAAATGCGGTCGCCCGAAGCGGCATACAAATCGTCAATCAAGCCGATAATCTGCTTGACAAGTCCCGTGGAGCCGATGACTTTGCTCAAGGTTTCGGTGCCGACAGCCTGGGTGAGCATGGTGTAAAGCCCATCCTCGTCAATTTGGACATTGCCTTTGAACAGCTCACCGACATACGAAAGCCCCGTAAATGCCGAGGAAATCATGGTGATGTTGCAAATATCGCCGTACCCGTATTTTGCAAGGTAGGCGGAAACCATCGCGCCACCCATGCTGATGCCCGCGATAGAGACTTTTTGGCAGTTGTGCACATCTTTGATATGCGAAATCCATTCGCGCAGTTCATCTGCGACGCTCATCGGGTCTAAACGCCAATCCAAGCCGTAAACATAGACGTTTTCCGCGCCGACGGCGTCCACTGCGCCATATAAAATTTCTTTGTCAAATGCGGCGGATTGCCCGACCGCTTCCACGCCGTAATCGGCAACCGATTCGGGGAACTGATATTGCAACTGCACTTCGGGGTGTTTCACCGTGCCGTCGGGATTGCAGGCGATGTCCTCAAATAAGCCGTTGATAATCGGCAGTGCCGTATCGCAAAAGGCGTCGTAATCCGCCTGTGTGCGGTTGCTTCTGAGCAATGTCAAAAGCGAGGGCAACACCGCTGTAACGGTTTTAATTGCCAAATCGTTGTTGTGTGGGAATGTGGGTGCGCCCGTTTCGGTGTTTTGCAGGACATATTCCGTAAAGCCTGCAACAATCAAAATGGGTGCTTCTTCTGCTTGGTCGGCTGCCGCAAGGGATGGCACAACCAATCCGACTGCCAGCGTGAGCGCCAACAACAAGCAAAAATTTTTTTTACTTACGCTTTTCTGCATTTTTGAATTCCTCCCCCAAAAACAGAAAATAATAATACACAATAAATCTTAACACATTCCACAAAAAAATGCAACGAGAACGGCGAATTTTATTCCGAAAACACAGTTTCTACGCGTTTTTCACAGCCGTCGGGAGAATACTGCCAGCGGTCTATGTGTGTAATATCGGGGTATTGGAAGACATAATCCGGCTCGGCGGGCGGAAAGCGGTCTACCAAAATCAGTTTAATTTTCAAGCGGGCAGGGTTGACGCTTTTGATGAATACGCTTGCCGTGTCTCCCGCCGCAACGCCCGGCACATATTCCGCAAGCCCCGCGAGATTGGGCGCGAGTTCCACAAATATGCCGTATTTTTCCACGGAGCGCACCACGCCCGAAACGGTTTCGCCCGCCGTAAAGTGCGCGGCGTTTTGTGCCCACGTGCCGAGCAATTCTTTGTGCGACAGCGTAATTCTGCCGTTTTCCTCGTTGCTTTTCACGATGGCGCGAATCTGCTGTCCTGTGTAAAACCGTGCGCTTGGGTGAGGAATGCGCGAAACGGAAATGCTGTCAATCGGCAAAAGCGCGGGCAGTCCCGCACCGATGTCGCAAAACGCGCCGAACGGTTCAAGGCGCGTAATGCAAGCGTCAATGACGTCGCCCGGGCGCAAATGGGCAAGATACTGCGCACGGCACTCCGCCTGTACGGCACGGCGGCTGAGTATGGCGGTACGCACCCCCGTATCATCGTCTTGAAATCCGAGAATTTTAAAGCACACGGGTTTGTTGACGCGCGAAATCACGGCGATGTCCCGCACCGTGCCGTCCGAAATCCCCAACGCGCATTCCTCACGGGGCATAAAACCGATTGTGTCACCCAAATCAATATGTAAATTGTGTGTACGGTCACAGCGCACGGCACGTGCTTCCAAAATCCGGTCATCATAAAAGGCTTCGCGCAGTCTTGCAAAACTGTTGATATGCTGTTGATTTTCCGAATCAGCAAACAAAATGCCCTCCGGCAGATACGTTTTCATAAAATTCACCCGCTATTTCGTAGTATTGCGGCAGCGGCACAGGTGCCGACAGTCTTTTCATATATATGCGCCGCTTTCCCGAAATAGAAATGATAATCGGCGTGCTTGCTTTTTACGGTTTTGTATAGTATAATCTAATACATATATACGCAGTTTTTCACGTTCACGATTTCAAGAAAGGCGGTATGGACTTTGCGTTCCGAAAACGAAGCGGTACAAACACCGAAAAATAAACCTTCTCTCAAAAAAAATATTTTGACTGTTTTGCTGGTATTGATTGCCGCGGCGGCGGTGGCAGCGGTAATTTGGCTGTCTTTGAATCCGCCGCAGCAAAGGTCGGGCAACAGTACAAAATCGGTCACCGGAAGTCTCGACTCGGTGCTGGTCACGCGGAAAATCACATCCATTCCTTTTATGCCGACCGATTTGCCGACCGTGTCTTACACGGCGGACGCGGTAGGGAATATTGTGTATTACGAACTTGTGAATGGGGAATACACGGAAATTGCCCCCACGGGGACAATGGAACTTTCCGTGCCGTTAAGCGGGCAGCAAATCCCCGTGAAAATCCCGTATGTGGAACGCGACGGCGTTTTGACAGGCTTCGGCTTGTTTACAACGGACACGGCGAATACGAGCGTTTATATTTATAATTTTGTGATGTTCAAGGTGTGCAATCTGCCTGCATCGTATGCGGCGGACGGCAAATGCTTGTTGCTTGCGTACACCGACCAATCCCGTGCGTACACCATGGATCCCGTTTGGGAGGAAGCCTATGTGCTTAACCGTGCCGACGGCACAACCGAGCGCTTTTTGAGCGAGAACAACCGCACGCTCGGCATTACCGGCGCGGTGCGCTCCAATTTCTGTATGGTGACCGACACGGCGCTTGATACCTCGGCTGCCGTTGTGCCGTTTTTGTCTGCGCGCGGGCACGAGCAAAACTCCGGCGACAACGTTGCGCTCGATATATATGTGAAAAACGGCAACAAGGAAACCCTTGCCGCGCAAAATGCCATCGGGCAATATGTGAAGCCTTTGGAAAACGGCGCGTTTGCGTTTATTCGCAAAACAGACGGCGGCTTTGAAACCGTCAAATCCGAAAACGGCACGGAAAGCGTCATTTCTTCGTTCTATGCAGGATACGGTACGGCGTGTATCCGCAACGGCGATTGGATTCTTTCCAAAGAGGACGGGCGCGTGTATTCCACCTACGATACGCGTTCCTATACGCCGACAGGATACAAAATCAACCCGTTGGTGTTTGCTGTCAGCCCTGATGAAAAATACATTGTTATGGCGGGCACGGTTTCCAATGCGTTGGATTACCAAATTTATGTGTATAACACCGAAACAGGCAAGTACGCCACATTCAGCGAGACCAATTATGCCGCGCACAGCAATATGCGGTTTATTGACAACACCACCGTGACATTCTATGTGCTGAATGTGGACGGATTTGAAAATGTTGTTTTAGATGTATCGAAGATAAAATAAAGGATGAACACAATGCTTTCCGAATGCAAAGCCGTTTTGTTTGATTTCGACGGCACCTTGGTGGACTCCTCCGAGGGGATTTTTAAAAGTTTGATTTATGCGTTCCAAAAGGACGGAAAAGTCGCCCCCGATGAAGCCACTTTGCGCAAATTCATCGGCCCGCCGATTTATGACAGTTTTAAAACGCTGTTCGGCTATGCGGACGATAAAATTGATTTTATGATTGAAAAATACCGCGAACGCTACCGTGCGGTCGGCTACCGCGAGGTAGAAGTGTATGCGGGCATTCCCGAATTGCTTCGCCGTTTGCGCGAAAACGGCTTCAAAATTGCCACCGCTTCCTCAAAACCGACGGTGTTTATCAAGCAGATTTTAGAAGAACAAGGTTTGCTTTCCTGTTTCGACTATCTCGGCGGCACACAGTTCGACAACATTTCGTCGGACAAAACTGCCGTTTTGCAAAATGCCATGCACGCCCTCGGCGTCACCCCTAAGGAAACCGTGATGGTCGGCGACCGTCTTTTCGATATTCGCGGCGCGAAAGGCGCAGGCGTGCCGTGCATTGCGGTGCTTTACGGCTTTGGCAGTCGCGCGGAATTCTTGGATTACGGCGCAGACTACATTGTGGAAAGCGCAAAAGAGATTGAAAATTTGATTTTCGGAGCGTAACAGTATGGATTCTCCTCTCGCGGACAGACTCCGCCCCGAACAACTTTGTGATATGGTCGGGCAAACGCATTTGCTCGGCGAAAATATGCCGCTCCGCAACATTGTGGAGTCCGGCACGCTGCCCAATATGATTTTTTACGGGCCGTCAGGCACAGGCAAAACCACTTTGGCGCGTATCATTGCCAAAACCACCGACCGCACGCTTCGCAAACTCAACGGTACAAACGCCTCTACGGCAGATATTAAGGAAATTGTCGGGGAAGTGGGTACGCTTGCCGCACCGAACGGCGTTTTGCTGTATCTCGACGAAATTCAGTATTTCAACAAAAAGCAACAGCAGTCCTTGCTTGAATACATTGAAAGCGGCGCGATTTCGCTGATTGCCTCGACTACGGAAAATCCGTATTTTTATGTTTACAGCGCAATTTTAAGCCGTTCCACGGTGTTTGAATTCAAATCGGTCAAGCCTGAGGAGATTGTGCCCGCGGTAAAACGCGGTTTTGCGTTTTTATCTTCGGAACAGCATACACAAATCGAAGCGGACGAGGACATCTGTCTGCAAATTGCCACGGCGGCAGGCGGCGATGTGCGCAAAGCGCTGAATTTTACGGAACTTGCCGCGCTTGCCACGAAACCGTCGCCGGACGGCAAAAAGTGCATTACCGCCGAAGCGGTCACTTCCCTTACGGGCAGCAACGCGTTTCGGTATGACCGGGCGGGGGACGAGCATTACGACGTTATCTCGGCGTTTCAAAAATCCATGCGCGGGTCCGACCCCGACGCGGCGCTCCATTATCTTGCACGGCTTTTGGAGGGCGGCGATTTGCCCTCGGCGGTGCGCCGACTGATGGTGTGCGCGTGCGAAGATGTGGGCCTTGCGTATCCGCAAA
>DAVZHM010000036.1:0-17752 GCA_052273845.1 Candidatus Fimenecus sp.
GTAACCAAGATGAGCGGACAGCTTTTTGCAGTTGCAGAGCATTCAAATCGCCGTATAAAATCAAACCGAGCGTGCGCGGAATCGGCGTGGCGGACATAACGAGAATGTGCGGATTGTCGCCTTTTGCCGAGAGACTTGCGCGCTGTGCAACGCCGAAACGGTGTTGTTCGTCCGTAATGCAAAGTCCGAGCCGCTGAAAATCCACATCTTCCTGAAGGAGCGCGTGCGTGCCGACCGCGAGCATTGCCTCGCCGTTTGCAAGGCGCGCTTTGATTTCGCGTTTTTGCGCGGCGGGCACAGAGCCTGTCAACAGCACAACGGAAATATCCGTGCCGTCAAAGAATTTTTGAAATGTGCGGTAATGCTGTTCGGCGAGCACTTCCGTGGGCGCAAGCATTGCCGATTGCAAGCCGTTTTTCGCCGCGGAATAAATCAGCGCCGCCGCGACCGCCGTTTTGCCCGAACCGACATCGCCCTGCAACAGACGGTTCATCGGTTCGCCCGACTGCATATCGCAAAGCGCCTCTTTCACGGCGCGTTTCTGCGCCCCCGTCATGGTAAACGGCAAAAGTTCCGCAAATTCTTCCGTGTAATCCGTTCGCACCACGCATGCGGCGGAAAGCGTCTGCGTGCGGCTTTTCATTTGCAAAAGTCCCAACTGCAACAGGAACAGTTCGTCAAAAATCAACCGTTTGCGCGCCGCTTCAAGCGAAAATTCGTCAGGCGGAAAGTGAATGCGCCGTATGGCGGTATCCAAAGTGCAAAGTCCGTTTTCCTTGCGGATTTCCGCAGGCAGATAATCGGGAATTTCCGTTTCGAGCGCGTCGAGCGCATTTTGCACGCACCGTTCAATCGTTTTGGTGTTCAACTGCGCCGTTGCGGGGTAAATGGGGCGAATGCGGTGCGCGCTTTGCGGCTTTTGGAACAGCGGAGACGCCATTTCCAACGCGCCGTATCGGTTTTGCGCGGGTTTGCCGAAAAAGAGATACTCCTCGCCCTCTTTTAACTGATTGGATATGTATTTGTTGTTGAAAAAAGTTAAGTTTAACAGCCCTGCGCCGTCGGTAACGGTGGTTTTGAACAGCATTGTGCCGCCGGGAATGCGGATTTTCGTCGGCGTATGGCAAACCGTGGCGCGAATACAGCTTTGCACGCCCGCCTGCAAATTGCGAATCGGTGTAATTTGGCTCCAATCCTCATACGCGCGCGGATAATAGCGCAAAAGGGCGCCGACCGACGGCACCGAAAGTTTATAAAACGCTTCGGCGCGTGTCGGCCCGACACCCTTTACATATTGAATATCCGATTTCAGTTGCATATCTTTTATTCCACAGAAACAATAAAATAATATACCGGCTGACCGCCGTTAATCACATTGATTTCCGCACCGGGGAAACGCGCCTGCAACCGTTCGCAAAGCGCATTGGCAATGGATTCTTCCGTTTCTTCGCCATACAAAATCGTCACAATGGAGCCGTTGTGTTTTTTCACAAGGCGGCGCGTTACGCGATAGGCGACATCGACCAAATCGTTGTCCACCAACGTGATTTTGCCGTCCTCCATACCGAGGATTTGCCCTTTCTTAATGCGTTCGCCGCTCATTTCGCTGTCGCGCGCGGCAAAAGTGACCTGCGCGGTGTGCACGCCCTCGGCGGCTTTCATCATTTGCAGGTGATTTTCCTCGGGACTGACCGAGGGGTCGAAACTGAGCATTGCCGTAATACCCTGCGGCACGGTTTTGGTTGCCAAAACGCTTACGCCGCGGTCGGCAAGATTGACGGTCTGCTCCGCCGCCATAATGATGTTTTTGTTGTTCGGCAACACGAACACATGGCGTGCGGGGGTTGCTTCCACCGCGTGGAGAATATCGTCGGTGCTCGGGTTCATGGTCTGCCCGCCCGAAACCACGGTATCCGCGCCGAGTTCTTTGAACAATTCCGTTACGCCGTCGCCCGCCGCCACAGCAACAAAGCCGTATTCTTTTTCGGGCTCTTTGCGTGCCGGTACCGCTTCTTTTTGCGCCTCGGCTGTATTTTCCTGCGTTTCGCCGGCGTTTTTGTGCTGTTCACGCATATTGTCGATTTTGATGCTATGCAACGGACCGCATTCCAACGCCGCCTGCAACACATTGCCCGGTTCGTTGGAGTGCGCGTGGACTTTCACGATTTCGCCGTCCTCCACCACGACCACACAGTCGCCGATGGATTCGAGATACGCTTTTAATTTGGCCGGGTTGGATTTTGCGTCCTTTGCTTTCGTGATTAAAAATTCACTGCAATACGCAAATTTGATGTCGTCCGCCGCGGCGGCAACTGCCGTTTTCGATGCACCCGCACCGTCTTCGGCATCTTCGTTATTTTCAATCATCACGCCGTCTGAAAGATAGCTGCGCATGCCCTCTAAAATATACAAAAATCCTTGACCGCCCGCGTCCACAACGCCTGCTTCCTTAAGCACCGGGAGCATTTCGGGCGTTTGCTGTAACGCGTCGTTTGCCGCGTCACAAAGAATTTGCACAACCTTGTTTACATCGGTCTCTTTCGCTTCGCACGCCGCCGCCGAAGCCAAACGCACCACGGTTAAAATGGTGCCTTCCGTCGGTTTCATTACGGCTTTGTATGCCGCTTCGCGCCCGAGGTCAAACGCAGACGCCAGCTGCACGCCGTCAACGGTTTCCAAGCCTTTTAAGCCTTTGGAAATCCCGCGGAAAATCAAAGACAGTATAACGCCCGAATTTCCGCGTGCGCCGCGCAAAAGTGCCGCCGCCGCTTTTTTGGAGACTGTAGCGACATCCGCTTCGCCCATAACCTGCAATTCGCGTACCGCCGCCGAAATGGTCATCGACATATTGGTGCCGGTGTCCCCATCGGGTACGGGGAACACATTGAGCGCGTCCACGTCCTTGCGGTGGTTTTGAATGTTGTTTGCGCCCGAAATAAAGGCGTTTTTCAGCAATTCACCTGTCAGCAACTTAAAACAACTCCTATATTTACTCCGTCATACCGTCCACATAAACGTTCACTTTGTTGACGGCAAGCCCCGTCGCCTGTTCCACGGTGTAGCGCACCTTGTTGACGATGCTGTCCACAATCGCGGAAATATTGACGCCGTAGGTCACGATAATGTGTAAATCAATCAGCAAATCCGTACCCGCGGACTTCACCTGCACACCTTGGTCGAGGTAATTCCTGCCGCGGAAGAAAAACGAACGAAGCCCTTGCGAAGCGCCGCTGTTCGCCATACCGGCAACGCCGAAACAGGAAGTTACGGTGTGCCCGATTAAATCGGAGAAGTAATTGTCATTGATTTCGATATTGCCTAAATGATTTTCGATTTTAATCACACAAAACACTCCTTTGCAAACTATATGCCGGCAATCTTTATTGTACGGTTGGTCTATTATTATACAACGAACACGCATTGCCGTCAATCATTTTTATAAAACATTTTGACAGTTTTTCAAACATCAAGCCATTTATGAAACATTCCAGCGCGTAATATCGCCGTACACATCATACGCCGCCACGGAAAAATCCGGCTGCAAATTGCGGCTGTAAGACGCCATGCCCGCGCGGTAACAAATCGGCACAAACACCATTTCGTCCAAAAATGTACCCGCAAAATCGGCAAGCGACTGTTCGCCCGCCGCAAATGAAGCATAGGCGGCAAAAACAGGCGAGGCGCTGTCTGTCCCCACGCTTGCCGCGCCGCCGAAAAACGGAGAAAGGCTCAAATTTTCACTAAGTTTCACTTCGCCGAGATATAGCGTAAAATTGCCCGAAGCAACCCGTGCGTTATACACATCGGCAGACACGTTTTCCACCGTGACCGCAAAGCCCGCCGCGTTCAAATCTTCTGCCAAACTGTATGCCGCCGCAAGGCGGAAGCCGTTTTCGCCGTTGACCAGAACGGACAGTTCGAGCGTATCCTGCCCGTTTGTCAAAAGCCCTTTTTTATTGTAACGGTTATAGCCGATTTTATGAAGAATTTCCGAAGCGCGTGCCGTGTCTGCCGCCGTTTGCCCGAGGGAAAGTCCCTGTGCCTTGCAAAATGCGGGGTGGAACGGCAATGCGGCGCTTTGCGCACAGCCGCGAAACGCCGAAGCGGCGATATTGTCTTTGTCGGCGGCGTAATAAATCGCCGTGCGTACCGCAGACGAACGCAACGCGCCCGCCGCGCTGTTGATGCCGAGATACACAAGATTGTTCATTGTGACAAACGTATTCTGCGCCACAATGCGCGTGTATTCGCCGTTTGCAAAATCCGAAAACACATAATCAATATTGCCAACGGCAAGGGCGTTTCCGATATTCGCCGCATCCTGAATATGCACAAGACGCACTTCCTGCACGGTTGTGCGCACAGCGTGCGAATTCTCGGTAACCGTCCCGTCCGCCGACAGCCGAAACGCACCCGTCCCCACCGGCACGGCGTCGGCAGCATCTGCCGTGCCGCTTTCCACCACGGGGAATGTCAGCAGATTGTCAAAATACGGTTCGGGCGCCAAAAGGGTGAACACCACCGCGCCGCCCTGCGCGTTTGCAGATTGCACATTTTGCAGTCTTGCGCCGTACCAAGCGCTGTTTTTTGCGGTGTTAAAAGAATATACCACATCTGCCGCCGTCACCGCGCGCCCGTCGGAAAACACGGCGTTTTTCAACGCGACGGTGTAAGTTGTGCCGTTGCCGCTTGTGCTTTCGGCAAGCACCGCCTCTGCCGCATAGTCGGCATTCACGCGGTACAGCGGCTGGCAATACAGCGACGCAAGCGCACGGTTTTGTGCGCTGACGGCAAAATACGGATTCAAAGAATCGGTTTCAAAATACGGCAGAGAAACGGACGTTTTTGAAAGCGGGGTTTCTACCTCGCCCGAGGGATTTTCCGCTTCGTCTTGGGGCGTATCGCCGCGCGTACACGCACAAAACAGCAATGCGGCCGTCAACAGCAGTGCACATACCGAAAGTATTTTTTGTTTCATCCGTTTCACCGTCCTTTTCCTGTATTTTCCGCAAAAATTAAAGAGATACGCGCTGTACGGACAGCGCATTTCCGCTTTTTTTGTCGATTTCGACAAGCAAACCCTGCATCAGGCACGCCCCATCGGGATTTTGGAAGCGCACGGGTAAATTGGTGCGCATTTTTTCAATGGCGAGTTCGGGCGTAACGCCCAAAACCGATTGGACGGGGCCGGTCATTCCGAGGTCGGTGATATACGCCGTGCCGTTCGGCAAAATCTGCTCGTCCGCGGTTTGCACATGGGTGTGCGTGCCGACCACCGCCGCCGCTCTGCCGTCCAAATAAAAGCCCATTGCGCGTTTTTCGGCGGTTGCCTCAGCGTGGAAATCCACCACCGTGAAATGCACTTCGTCTTTGAGCGTTTGCAAGGCGCGGTCCACACAGTCGAACGAATTTTCCAAAGGCTCCATAAATACCGTGCCCAAAACATTCACCACGCCCACGCGCACACTGCCCTTATCGATCACGCAAAGCCCTTTGCCGGGGGCGCTGTCTTTATAGTTGGCAGGGCGCAGGCAGTAAGGCGAGTCCTCTAAATAATCGTAGATTTCACGCCGGCGAAAGGTATGGTTGCCGCCTGTAATGCAGTCCGCGCCCGCGGCAAAAATCGAATCGGCGGCACCCGGCAAAAGCCCGTTGCCCACCGCGGCGTTTTCGCCGTTGACCACCGTGACATCTACATTGTGTTCTTTTTTAAATTGCGGCAGGGTGCGCGTCAGTTTTTCTACGCCGACCGCCGACACCACATCGCCGATGAATAGAATTTTCATAGCAAATCCTTGTTAAAAAGGTGCCCCGACTCTGTTTCGGGCAGAATCGGGGCGGTGAAACATTATTTTGCGTATTCGATTGCCCGGTTTTCGCGGATAATATGCACCTTGATTTGACCGGGATATTCCAACTCGTCCTCGATTTTTTTCACAATATCACGGGCGACAATCGTCATACGGTCATCCGAAATGACATCGGGGTTCACCATAATGCGAACCTCTCTGCCCGCCTGAATGGCAAAGGACTTTTCAACGCCCTCAAAAGAAGTTGCGATCTCCTCCAGCTTTTCGAGACGTTTAATGTAATTCTGCACGTTTTCACGGCGTGCGCCGGGGCGCGCCGCAGAAATGGCGTCTGCCGCCTGCACAAGGCAAGCCACAACGGTTTTCGCTTCCACATCGCCGTGGTGCGCTTGAATGGCGTGCACCACCGCTTCGTTTTCGCGGTATTTTTTGGCGTATTCCACGCCGAGTTCAATGTGCGTACCGTCAAATTCGCGGTCAAGCGCCTTGCCGATGTCATGCAAAAGACCGGCGCGTCTCGCGGTTTTGACATCTGCGCCGAGTTCTGCCGCCATAAGGCCTGCAAGGTACGAAACTTCCAACGAATGGTTCAGCACATTTTGCCCGTAACTCGTTCTGTATTTGAGTTTGCCCAAAAGTTTTACAAGTTCGGGATGTATGCTGCCCGCGCCTGCGTCAAGCACCGCGCGTTCCCCGGTCTGGCGAATGGTCTGCTCAACCTCGCGGCGGGATTTTTCATACATTTCCTCAATGCGGGCGGGGTGAATACGCCCGTCGGAAATCAGTTTTTCAATGGTCAGGCGGGCGATTTCGCGGCGTACCGGTTCAAAACTCGACACGGTAATCGCCTCGGGGGTATCGTCGATAATCAAATCTACGCCCGTAATGGTTTCGAGCGTGCGGATGTTTCTGCCCTCGCGCCCGATGATTCTGCCCTTCATTTCGTCGTTGGGCAGGGTAACTACGGAAACGGTCGCTTCGGACGCGTGGTCCGCCGCGCAACGTTGAATGGCGGTCGAAATAATCTCGCGTGCAAGCGAGTCCGCCTCGTCCTTGGTGCGCTGTTCAAAGTCCATAATGCGAACAGCCTTATCGTGCGTCAATTCCTCGTCGAGATTGCTCAACAGCAAGGATTTCGCCTGTTCTTTTGTGAAGCCCGAAATTTTTTCGAGCATATCAAACTGACTTTTCTTGATTTGTTCCACTTCCGAGAGTTTCTCGTCCGCTTCTTTGAGTTTTTGACTTAAAGTTTCTTCTTTTTTCTCCATCGCTTCGACTTTTTTGTCAAGCGATTCTTCCTTTTGAATCAGTCGTCGTTCCTGACGCTGCACTTCGGCACGGCGTTCTCTGGTCTCCTTTTCGGCTTCGGTGATGAGTCTGTGGGCTTCATCCTTCGCTTCCAAAACGGTTTCCTTGCGCTTGCTTTCGGCGGTTTGGACCGCTTGGTTGACGATACGCGCCGCTTCCTCTGTTGCAGAGCCGATTGCCGCTTCGGCAACCTTTTTACGGTGCGCGCCGCCCAGCACGAAGCCAAGCACACCGAATACCACTGCCGCCGCGACAGCCGCGATGACTGTAATATATACCGGAATCAAAAAGAAATGCACCTCCTTGTTTTAAAGTTTTCAATTTTATGAAATGAATCGAATAAAATCAAACGGACAGTATACTATGATCGCAGTATAGTACACTATCTTAGATATTTTATATCTTTTCGGCAAATCTGTCAAGAAAAACACGCGCCGCCGGCGTCATTTTTTGCAGTTTTCCGAAAATGTGTATATTGCCGCGCAAAAGCGGGCACACTGCCTTTACGGAGGTGTTGGAATATGTCCAATCAGAACCCGCCCGAAAAGGGCACCAAAAAACTCGGAAAACGCGCCGTACTGCTCTATGCAGGGTTAGCGCTTTGCCTGTGCGGCGCATTTGCCGCCGCCAAAAACGCAACGCAGTTCCGTTTAAGCCCGAAAAGCGCAGAAGCACCCGACACAACCGTGGCGGGCGCGACCTTCTCGACTTCGGATTTGGCGCCGTTCACCACCACACAGCCGACGCGCACCGCGCCGACCGAAAGCACGGCGGCAACGGAAACAACCGCCGCCCAGCAGGCGGTGCTCGCGCAGGAGGACGGTATTACGCGCGCCGAGACCTTTTCGTTGCCGTTAGAGGGCGGCATTGACAAATCGTATTCCAACGGCGATATGGTGCAATCCAAAACCATGGGGGACTGGCGGGTGCACAACGGCGTGGATTTTCGCGGCACGGTCGGCGACCAGGTGCACGCGGTCAACAACGGCGTGGTGAAATCCGTATACGATGATGTTTTATGGGGCACCGTAGTGGAAATCGACCACGGCGACGGTCTTACGGCGCGCTATTGCGGACTCGGCAAAGGCAGCACCGTCGCGGTTGGCGACAAAGTGCACATCAATGACCGCATCGGGAATTTGGGCGCCGTGCCCGTGGAGTCGGCAGACGAAGTACATTTGCATTTGGAGATGCGCCAAGACGGCAAAACGGTTAATCCGCTGGAAGTGATGGGCAGAGACGCAAACGGCAATTTGCCATCATAACCGCGTGAAACGCGGGGTAAATCGTTAATTTCCTTTGTGCGAAATCGTTACAAATCCTCTCGAACCGCACCGCGTAGGACGCGGAACGAATCGCCGCGTGAAACGCGGGGTAAATCGTTGGTTTACTGTGCGGAAATGATTTACCAATCCTCTCGAACCGCACCGCGTAGCCGCGTGAAACGCGGGGCAAATCGTTGGTTTACTTTGTGCGAAATTTTTACCAATCCTCTCGAACCGCACCGCGTAGCCGCGTGAAACGCGGGGCAAATCGTTGGTTTACTTTGTGCGAAATTTTTACCAATCCTCTCGAACCGCAACTTGAGCGCGTAGGGGGCGACGACTCGGCGCCCCGTCGATTTTTCACAATGTAAATTTGTTTATCCACCCCGTGCAACTCCATACCAAAATATAATATAATATATTGCAAAAACCCGCGCCGATTCAGATTTGAACCGGTGCGGGTTTGGTTTGTGCAAAATTGGATTTTTCAAAAATCGGCTTTCCGAAAACGACTTACAGCGTAGCCGCCAATTTTTTCAGGTATTCTTTGAAATCTGCGCCGATTTCGGGGTGGTTGAGCGCAACTTCGCAGTTTGCCTGCATAATGCCGAGTTTGTTCCCCATATCGTAGCGAATGCCGTCGAAATCGACCGCGTTGAGTTCGCCGCGGCGTGCAAGGTCAAGCATAGCATCGGTGAAATACACTTCGCCGCTCTTGGGGTCGGCGGGGGTCTTTTCAATCAACTCGAAAATTTCGGGCGGCATAACCACTCTGCCCAAAATCGAATAGCAGGACATAATCTGCTCCGGCGTGGGTTTTTCGATGATGTTATGCACCTTCATGGTTTTGTCATCCAGCGGCGTCACATCAAGCGTGCAGTATTTCGGCACGTCTTTGCGCGGCACTTCTTTCACGCCCACAACGCCGCAGCCGTATTTTTCATACGCACGGCAAAGTTGACCGACAACCGGGTCCTCGGAAACGATGACATCGTCACCGTACATAACCGCGAACGGCTCGTTGCCGACAAAGCTCTTTGCGCAAAGCACGGCATGGCCCAAACCTTTGGTTTCTTTTTGACGGACATAGTAGATGTTCGCAAGATTTGCGCAAGCTTCTACGCCTTCCAAAATCTTTGCTTTGGACGGATTGCCCTTGAGTTTGGTTTCCAATTCAAAGGAATGGTCAAAGTGGTCTTCGATAACCCCTTTGCCGCGGTTGGTGACAATCAAAATGTCGGTAATGCCTGCGGCAACCGCTTCTTCAACGATGTATTGAATCGCCGGTTTGTCCACAATATTGAGCATTTCCTTCGGCACAGCCTTGGAAGCCGGCAAAACGCGCGTGCCCAAGCCTGCTGCGGGGATAATTGCTTTTGTAATTTTCATTGGTATGCGCCCCTTACTATAGAGTATTTCTTAAAAACAGAGCAAAATCTGTTTTGTTAACGGTATTTTACATCAAGAATCGGGAAATTGCAACCGAAAGCACCTGTGTGCCCAATTCGTAAATCCAAAACGCAGCAACGCACATCAAAACGGACATGCCGCCCCGCCGAAACAGCAACAGCCGATATTCTTCGGGAGAATGGCTTTGCGCGCGCAGACGCGCAATATCTTTTGCCGCCTTTTTCTTATAGAGATAATTGCCGAACAGCCCCGAAAACAGCGCGATGGCAAAATTACTGCAAACCGAAATGATGTATTCGGGAAGCGAAACAATCTGCATATACGCCTGTGTATAGGACTGCAACGCTTCGGAACGGGCAAGCGTACCCTCTTCCATTTGCGTCATAACCTGTTCTGCCGTGTTATAAAACGCGTCGGTCTGCTCGACCATACGCGGTGTGGTGGTACAGCCGACAACCAGCAACTGCAAAAGCATCAAAACCGCGCCGACCGCATATAACTTGCGGAAAAAGTACCAATACGGCGCGAAAAAGAATGACGCCCAGTTCCACGAGACTTTTTTGCCTGTTTTTTCCATCGCGTAAAAGCGCGGAATATATTTTCGTGCATTCGCCTGCACATATTCCGCCGTATCGGCAACGGTGTTGCCGTCGATTGTGTCGGTCGGTGCAATCACAACCGTGCCCGCGCCGTACAGACGCTGTGCGCCGTCGGGCAACTGCACGGGCGGCAAAAACGGCGCGCCCGCATTTGCATTGTTATAAAGCCGTGCGCCGCATTGCGTGCAGACCGGTTCTTCCGCCGCATTTTCGGCGCCGCATTCCGGACAAAAGACGATATTGTGCCCGTCATCAGGCGTTTTTTCATTCGGCTTGTCCGTCAGCAAAGTGCTGACGGGTGCCGTGCGCGGTGCTTCGTTTTGCGTTGCAGGCGTCCAAACAAAACCCGCTTTGTGCAAAGGCGCATTGGCGCAAGCATTTGCAAGCGCATAACAATTTCTGTGGTGCGGTGTGCCGCATTCGGGGCAGACAACCACATCGTCCTCGTCCGCAAATACCTTGTGGCAGACGGGGCAGGTTTCCCCGGTATATCGCATAATAAAACCTTCCTTTTGTACCCCGCAGTTCTGTCGGAAATCTTTTTCAAATCACAAGGTCAAACCTTGATTTCAACCTCTAACCCCAACAAATCCTTATACTTATTTAATATCGGCTGCACATCGTTTGCCAAAAACTCCGTCACTTGTTGCGGCGCGCGGCCGATGAAATTCTGCGGCACCATTTCGGCACGGATTTCTTCAAGTGTCATGGAAAACGCAGGGTCATTCGCGATGCGTTCGGGCAAATCGTTCGGCTTGCCCTCGGCTTTGACCACTTGCCCTGCCGCCATGGAGTGCCGACGGATGCGTTCGTGCAATTCCTGACGGTCGCCGCCTTTTTTGACCGCCGCCATCATAATATTTTCGGTCGCCATAAACGGCAGTTCGTCATTGAGGCGTTTTTCAATCATTTTCGGATACACCACAAGTCCGCTGACCACATTGATATACAATTCCAAAATCGCATCCACCGCGAGGAATCCCTCGGGAATGCTGATGCGTTTGTTGGCGGAATCGTCGAGCGTGCGCTCAAACCATTGCGTCGAAGCAGTAATGGCGGGATTTAATGTATCGGCAATCACATAGCGTGCCAAAGAGGCGATGCGTTCGCTGCGCATCGGGTTGCGCTTGTACGCCATAGCGGACGAGCCGATTTGATTTTTCTCAAACGGTTCTTCGATTTCTTTCAAGTGTTGCAGCAAACGCAAATCGTTGGAGAATTTGTGCGCGGACTGCGCAATCCCTGCAAGGGTGTAAAGCACCTGCGTGTCCAATTTGCGCGCGTAGGTTTGCCCCGATACGGGGAACACGCTTGAAAAGCCCATTTTTTCGGCGATTTTGCGGTCAAGCGCCTTGATTTTTTCATCGTCGCCCTCGAACAGTTCCACAAAACTTGCCTGTGTGCCCGTGGTACCTTTCGAGCCGAGCAAACGCATTTGCGACAGTTGGAATTCAAGCGCGGACATATCCATCACCAAATCCATCAACCACAAAGACGCGCGTTTGCCGACGGTGGTCGGCTGGGCGGGTTGGAAGTGCGTAAACGCAAGACAGGGCATATTTTTGTATTCGTCGGCAAAGTCCGCAAGTTTTGCAATCAGGTTGACCAATTTTTTGCGGACGAGTTTCAACCCCTCGGTCATCACAATCACATCGGTATTGTCGCCGACATAGCACGAAGTCGCCCCCAAATGAATAATGCCTTTTGCTTTGGGGCATTGCACGCCGTAGGCGTAAACATGGCTCATCACATCGTGGCGAACCTGTTTCTCCCGTTCTTCGGCAACCTCATAATTGATGTCGTCGGCGTGGGCTTTGAGTTCGGCGATTTGCTCGTCGGCAATGGGGAGCCCCAACTCTTTTTCGCTTTCGGCAAGGGCAATCCAAAGCTTGCGCCAAGTGCGAAATTTAAAATCGGGCGAAAAGATGTATTTCATTTCTTTGCTCGCGTACCGCGAATTCAAGGGGCTTTCGTAAATATCTTTCATTCTGTATGATACCTCCAAAAGGTTGTGGATTCTACGCCGTTTTTATTTCTCCGGCACAGGTCTGCGCAATTTGATATGCACTTCGCGCAACTGCTGTTCGGACACGGTATTGGGCGCGCCGAGCAACATATCCTGCGCGTTGGAATTCATCGGGAACGCAATGACTTCGCGGATATTTTCCTCATTTTTCAGAAGCATAATCATTCTGTCCACGCCGGGCGCCATACCTGCGTGCGGCGGTGCGCCGTAATGGAACGCGCGGAACAGCGCGCCGAAGCGTTTTTCAACTTCCTCTGCCGAATAGCCTGCAAGTTCAAACGCTTTTACCATCACATCGGGGCGGTGGTTACGCACTGCGCCCGAGGAAAGTTCCACGCCGTTGCAGACAATATCGTACTGATACGCCTTAATGGTCAGCGGATCTTGATTTAAAAGCGCGTCCATTTCGCCCTGCGGCATCGAGAACGGATTGTGGGTGAAATCGAGTTTGCCTTCTTCGTTCTTTTCGTACATCGGGAAATCGGTGATGAAACACATCTCAAAGCGGTCTTTGTCGATGATGTTCATACGCTCGCCGAGTGCGGTGCGGATTTGCCCCGCCAAAAGGTTGACCACTTTCGGCGTGTCGCAAATGAAGAACAGCGTATCGTCGGTTTTCAAAGACAAATCGTTTGTCAAGGTTGCTTTCTTTTCGTCCGAAAGGAATTTCGCAATCGGGCCTTTGAAAGAGCCGTCCTCTAAAACGGTCAAATAGCCCAAACCCTTCATGCCGATGGACATGGCGTATTCGAGCATCTTTTCAAAGAACGATTTGCTCATTTTGCCGCAGCCGGGGGCAACGATGCCGCGCACGGGGCGACCTTGGAACGGTTTAAATTCCACATCGCGGAAAAAATCGGTCAAATCGGTGATTTCCAGCGGATTGCGCAAATCGGGTTTGTCAGTACCGTATTTGAGCATCGCTTCCTCAAACGGAATGCGGCGGAACGGCGCGGGAGAAACGGGTTTGCCGTCACCGAATTTCGTAAAGGTGTCATACAACACATCTTCCGCTACGGCGAACACATCTTCCTGTGTGGCGAACGCCATTTCAAAGTCCAACTGATAAAATTCGCCGGGAGAACGGTCTGCGCGCGCGTCTTCATCGCGGAAGCAGGGCGCAATTTGGAAATATTTGTCGAAGCCCGACACCATCAGCAGTTGTTTGAACTGTTGCGGCGCTTGCGGCAGGGCATAGAATTTGCCCTCGTGCTTTCTCGACGGAATAATATAATCGCGCGCCCCCTCGGGAGACGAGCAGGTCAAAATCGGGGTGTTAATTTCGGGGAAGCCGAGCGACTCCATTTTGGTGCGCAAAAAGCGCACCACTTCGGAACGGAACAAGATATTGTCGTGCACCTTTTGGTTGCGCAAATCAAGGAAACGGTAGGTCAAGCGCACATCTTCGCGCGTTTCGGTCGATTCGTTGACATCAAAGGGCAGCGCGCTCTCGCACGCGCCGAGCACGGTGACCTCTGTCACGCGCACTTCCAATTCGCCCGTCGGGATTTTCGGGTTGACGGTTTCCGCGTCGCGTTTCACGACGGTACCCGTAACGGAAACTACGCTCTCCTTATGCAAATTTTGCAGCATTTCATCGTCGTGCAGTACGATTTGCGTTACGCCGTATTGATCACGCAAATCCACAAACGCCACGCCGCCGTGGTCGCGGATGGTATCCACCCAACCGGCGAGGGAAACGGTTTCATTCAAATTGCCGAGCGTCAATTCGCCGCAAGTATGCGTTCTGTATGCCATATTTTTCGTACATTCCTTTTCTCAAGAATTCGCCCCTGCGGGCATCGTTTTTACAGGCATAATTATACATTCTAATTATACAGTTAAGAATTATAGCATACCCGCGTGAGAATTTCTACTGTAATTTTGAAAAAAAACATTGTATATTTGCCCTTTTTCGTGTAAAATGGGGCATATCTTATTTGCGGAGGTGCCGAAATGGACAATCCAAAAGGGAAAAATGCGTTTTCGGACGATGATTTTGAGGATGTTTTCAGTTCGTCGGGCGAAGGGGATTTTGAAGATATTTACAGCGACGGTGCCACAGAGGACGGTGCTTCGGCAGAAGATACATATGAGGACGTTTTCAGCGGCAGAACCGAAGCGGACGAGCCGAACGGTGCGGACGAAGACCCTTACGCAGGCTTTTTTGCGCAATCACCTTTGCATGAGGAAGAAGAACGCCCTGCACCGCGTTACCGCGCGCAGGTGAATACCGCCCCCGAAAAACTGCCGTACCGCTACAATGAAAACGCGCCTGCGCGCACCCGCGCACGCAACGGCGAGGAAATTTATTCGGGCGCGGACACCCCCGAAAAACCGCGCAAAAAGAAAAAGCACATCGGCTTAAAAATCTTCAGCGTTCTGCTCGCGGTTGTTCTGCTGTTTGTAGGCTTTGTGGGCGCTTACGGCTATACGCGCGCCAAAAAAATCCTCGGCGCGGCGGACTACGCACCGCTTGAAAAAAATCAGTATATCGACAGCAGCGAACTCGCCTCTGCCGAGTATATAAAGAATATTTTGCTCATCGGCGTGGACGCGCGCGCGGGCGAGGACGCGGAAAAAACGCGGTCGGACACTATGATGCTCGTCACGATTGACACGCGCAACGGTCAAATCAAGTTGACCTCGTTTTTGCGGGATATGTATGTGGAAATCCCCGGTTACCGTGAGGACAAGCTCAACGCCGCGCAGAGCCACGGCGGCACGCAATTATTGGTAGACACCCTCGAATACAACTTCAAAATTGACATCGACAACTATATGCTCGTCAGTTTCGATATGTTCTCCACGATTATAGACAAATTGGGCGGCGTAGATGTGGAAATCACCGAAAAAGAGGCGAAATACATCAACAGCAAAGACCATATGTCGCGCGAGGACGGGTTTGCCTTCCCCGAAGAACTTTCGGGCGGTATGCAGCATTTTACAGGCGCGCAGGCGCTGTGGTACAGCCGCATTCGCTATTTGGACAGCGACTTTATGCGCACCGCGCGGCAACGGAAAGTGATTTCCGCGCTTGTGCAAAAAGCGGTCGGGCAATCGCCCACGGCGCTGTTCGATATGGTTGAGGAAATTATGCCGATGGTCAAAACCGACCTGACCGAAGCCGAAATGATGGATTTGGGACTGCACGCGCTTTCCTATTTGAAATATGACATCGTGCAACAGCAAATCCCCGCCGAGGACGCGTACACAAGCGCCAAACGCCGCGGGCAATCCGTGTTGCTGCCCGATATGGACAAAAACCGCAAGCTGTTGAAACAGTTCCTGTTTGAAAAAGTCGCAGTGGAGGAAGAAACTACCGCCGCCGCGTAGGACGCGGAACGAATCGCCGCGTGAACCGCGGGGTAAATCGTTGGTTTACTGTGCGGAAATGATTTACCAATCCTCTCGAACCGCGCAGGGCGCGGAACAAATCGCCCGCGAGATTTTTTACTCCCCCACCGCGCACGGCGCGTGCCATCTCCCATTAAGCGGGAGAAATATACAGTGTATAAATTATTATTTCACGGAGTGTGATACAATTATGAAAAAAGCCTTTTTGCCCCTGTCCAAAAGTTTTGAAATCGGCAAGGTGGACAAGCGCATCTACGGTTCGTTTATCGAACATCTGGGGCGCGCGGTCTACGGCGGCATTTTTGAGCCGGGTCACCCCACCGCCGATGCGGACGGTTTGCGTCAAGACGTTATAGACGAAGTGCGCAAACTGAATGTCCCGATTGTGCGCTACCCCGGCGGAAACTTTGTTTCCGGCTATCGTTGGGAAGACGGCGTCGGCCCCGTTGAGGAACGTCCGAAACGGTTGGAACTCGCTTGGGGCGTAACCGAACCGAACACCTTTGGCACCAACGAATTTTTAAAATGGTGTAAAAAGGCAAATACCGAATGTATGATGGCTGTAAACCTCGGCTTGCGCGGACCGGAAGAAGCGCGCGCACTCGTCGAATACTGCAACCACCCGAGTGGTTCGTATTACAGCGATTTGCGCCGCAAGCACGGCGTAGAAGACCCCCACAACATTAAACTGTGGTGCCTCGGCAACGAAATGGACGGCGACTGGCAAATGGGTCACAAGACCGCCTACGAATACGGCAGAACCGCAGCGGAAGCGGCAAAGGTAATGCGCTGGGTAGACCCGTCGATTGAACTCGTGCTTTGCGGCAGTTCCAACAGCCACACGCGCACATTCGGCGATTGGGAAGCACAAACCCTCGACCTGGCATATGACAAGGTAAACTACGTTTCCCTGCATCAGTATTACGACAACAAAACCGACGATACGCCGAGTTTCCTTGCAAAATCCATGGAAATGGACGGTTTCATTCGCACCGTGGTGTCGGTCTGCGACTACATCAAGGGCAAAAAGCACTCCAAACACGATGTCAACCTGTCCTTTGACGAATGGAACGTTTGGTATCATTCTTTCGACGCGGACAAAAAAATTGAGCGTTGGTGCCGGGCGCCGCATCAATTAGAGGATATTTATAATTTCGAGGACGCGCTTTTGGTCGGTTTGATGATGATTACCCTTTTGCGCCATGCCGACCGCGTCAAAGTTGCCTGCCTTGCACAACTTGTCAACGTGATTGCGCCGATTATGACCGAAAACGGCGGCGGCGTATTTGAACAGACGATTTTCTATCCGTTTATGCATATGTCGAACTACGGCCGCGGCACGGCGTTGATTTCGCAGATTCGCTGTGACAAGCACGATACGAAGGAATTTACCGATGTGCCCGATTTGAACGGCGTGGCAGTGCTTTCCGAGGACGAAACCGAACTGACGGTGTTCGCGGTCAACCGCGACTTCGAGGAAGACTATCTTTTGGAACTCGATTTGCCCGATATGGCGGACTTTGTGCCCGCAGAGCACATCGAAATGGCGGGCTTCGGTCTCAAAGACGAAAACTCGATTGTTTCCGCCCCCGTGAAACCCGCAAAAGCGGCATCTCTCCCCGAAAAAGACGGCAGAACCGTGCGTGCACATCTCCGTCCGCTTTCTTGGAATGTAATCCGCTTGAAAAAAATATAAATATCTGCTACAATAGGATATAAACTTCCAAACAGCACATTTCCAAAATCGGAAAGGATGAATTTTATGGCAGCAAAATGCCCGCATTGCGGTGCAAAATTACATTGGTACGATTTCCGCGCAGAATGCAAACACTGCGGCACGAATATCCCGAACTACAACTGGGAAGCAAGACTCGAAGAGGACGCCGACCTTGCAGAACGCTCCTTTGCGCGTCTGCATTACCACACCGGTAACTTTAAAAGTGCAATGTTCGGCTCGCCCGTGCGCATTGTGCGTTT
>DAVZHM010000037.1:0-16973 GCA_052273845.1 Candidatus Fimenecus sp.
AACCGGCCGTCCTGCCTGTGATGCTTCATTGATAACAAGGACGGCGAATCGGCTCATTTGACCTATTACGGGCTGTATGCTTTGCAGCACCGCGGGCAGGAAGCCTGCGGCATTGTGGTGAATGACGACGGTGTGTTTGAAAGTTACAAAGACACAGGGCTTGTCAACGATGTGTTCACTGCCGATAGGCTCGAAAAGCTCGGCAAAGGCAGCAGCGCCGTGGGGCACGTTCGCTACGGCACAACCGGCAACAACGACCGCGCAAACGCCCAACCGATTGTGGTAAACCACATCAAAGGCAGAATGGCATTGGCACACAACGGCAATCTTGTCAATTCCTTTGAACTGCGTTCGGAATTGGAACTGCAAGGCTCCATTTTCCACACCACAAGTGACACAGAAGTCATTTCGTATCTCATTACGAAAGAACGGTTGACCGCACCATCCATTGAACAGGCCGTAAACCGCGCGATGGATAAAATCAAGGGTGCGTATTCCCTTGTAATTATGTCCCCGTCCAAACTGATTGCCGTGCGCGATGAAAACGGATTTCGTCCGCTTTGTTTCGGCAAAACCGAGGACGGCACCTATATCGTCGCTTCCGAAACTTGCGCGCTTGACGCGATTGGCGCAGAATTTGTGCGTGATGTTCTGCCCGGCGAAATCGTGGTGTTTGACAAAAACGGCGTGCACAGCATACAGGACCACTGCAACCGCACAAAGCCGTCGCTTTGCGTGTTTGAGTACATCTATTTCGCGCGCCCCGATTCCGTCATTGACGGCTGTTCGGTGCATACGGCGAGAACGCGTGCCGGCGCATTTTTGGCGCTTGAACACCCCGTGCAGGCAGATGTGGTCATCGGCGTGCCCGATTCGGGGTTAGACGCGGCGGTCGGCTATTCCAAGCAGTCGGGTATTCCTTACGAAATTGGGTTTATCAAAAATAAATATATCGGCAGAACCTTTATCGCGCCCGGTCAAAAAAGCCGTGAGGATAAGGTAAAAATCAAATTAAATCCCATTTCCGATGTGGTAAAAGGCAAACGCGTGGTGCTCATAGACGACTCCATTGTCCGCGGCACTACAAGCGCAAGAATCGTAAAACTTCTGCGCGACGCGGGCGCTACGGAAATTCATATGCGCGTTTCCGCTCCGCCGTTTATGAACCCTTGCTATTACGGCACGGATATTGATTCCCGTGAAAACTTAATCGCTTGCAAGCACTCGGTCGCAGAAACTGCAAAAATCATCGGCGCGGACTCCCTCGGCTATTTGAGTGTGGAAAGCGCGAAAAAACTTGCCCACGGCGATGAGGGCAAAGGGTACTGCACCGCTTGCTTTGACGGTGTGTATCCCGGCGGTGTGCCGTGCGAAACCGCCAAGAACAGATTTGAGAAAAAAATCTCTGAAAATAAAGGAGAAACAGAATGAACAATTCAAGATCAGAAAGTTACGCGGCGGCGGGCGTGGATATCACCGCCGGCTACAAATCGGTTGAATTGATGAAAGAACACATCAAAAGAACGCTGACCCCCGGCGCAATGTCGGACATCGGCGGATTCGGCGGCTTATTCCTGCCGAACCTCGCAGGGATGAAAAATCCCGTGCTCGTCAGCGGAACAGACGGCGTCGGCACAAAACTCAAAATCGCTATGCTTATGGACAAGCACGACACCATCGGTATTGACTGCGTGGCAATGTGCGTCAATGATGTAATTTGCTGTGGGGCAGAGCCGCTGTTTTTCCTCGATTACATTGCTTGCGGCAAAAACATTCCCGAAAAAATCGCGGCGATTGTTTCGGGCGTGGCAGAGGGCTGTGTGCAGGCGGGCTGTGCGCTCATCGGCGGCGAAACTGCCGAGCACCCCGGTATGATGCCCGAGGACGATTATGACCTTGCGGGCTTTACCGTGGGTGTTGTAGACCGCGAAAAGGTTTTCGACAACAAAACCGTAAAGGCAGGCGACGCAATCATCGCGCTCCCCTCCACCGGCGTACATTCCAACGGATTTTCGCTTGTGCGCAAGGTATTTGATGTAGAAAACAAAGATTTGGGCGTTTATTCCGACGAACTCGGCAAAACCTTGGGCGAGGCGCTCTTAACGCCGACCAAAATCTATGTAAAACCCCTGTTGGCACTCGCAAAGGCGGTACCTGTGAAAGCAGTTTCCCACATCACGGGCGGCGGCTTCTATGAAAACATTCCGAGAAGTCTCCCCGATGGCTTTACGGCGAAAATTGACCGCAAAACGCTTCGTATTTTGCCGATTTTCGATTTGCTGCAAAAGACAGGCAATATTCCGGAACGCGATATGTTCAACACCTACAATATGGGCGTCGGTATGAGCCTTGTGGTAGACGGCGACAAAGCAGACGAAGCACTGCGCGTGCTGAAAGCAAACGGCGAAGATGCGTACCTGATCGGCGAAATCACCGAAAGCGATGCAGGCGTGGTGATTGCGTAATGAAGAACATTGTGGTACTCGTTTCGGGCGGCGGCACAAATTTGCAGGCGCTCATTGATGCGCAAAACCGCGGCGAAATCCCGAACGGCAAAATCACCTGCGTTATTTCTTCCAAAGCGGACGCTTACGCGCTTGAACGCGCCAAACAGAACAATATTCAGACGCGCGTGCTTGTGCGCAAGGATTTTGCGGACATTGCCTCTTACAGCGCGGCAATGCGGGATTTGCTTCTCTCGGAAAAAGCCGACCTCGTTGTATATGCAGGCTTTATGACCATTTTGGACGAACAGGTTTGCAATACCTTCCAAAACAAAATGATCAACGTCCACCCTGCGCTCATTCCGTCTTTTTGCGGCAAAGGATTTTACGGCTTGCATGTGCACGAAGAAGCCTTAAAAAAAGGCGTGAAAGTTTCGGGCGCGACGGTGCATTTTGTAACGGCAGAATGCGATGCAGGGCCGATTATCCTGCAAAAGGCGGTGGAAGTGCAAGAGGATGACACCCCCGAAACCTTGCAAAGACGCATTATGGAACAGGCAGAGTGGAAAATCCTCCCGAAAGCGGTTTCCCTGTTCTGCGACGGTAAAATTACGGTTGAAAACGGTAGGACTGTTCTCCATGAATGAGGAAAAATTCACAGGAAAAGCACAACTGTATGCGAAATACCGCCCGTCCTATCCCGATGCGCTTATAGATTGGCTGTTTGAACATACACACGCGCAAACGGTGGCGGGCATCGGCGCGGGAACGGGCATATTTACAAAATGCTTACTGAAAAAGCCTTGGCAAGTTACCGCCGTAGAACCGAACGGCGATATGCTGTCGGAACTAAAGCAAACCGTCGGCGACAGTGTAAGCATTGTCAAAGCCTCTGCCGAGAACACCGGTTTAAATCCCGATTCTGTGGATTTGATTACCGTTGCACAGGCATTTCATTGGTTCGACAAGGCAAGATTTCAAACAGAATGCAAACGCATACTGCATTGCAACGGCAAACTTGCGGTTGTTTGGAATGAACGGCTGCAAAGCGACATTGCCGAGGCACGCAACGAGATTTGTATGAAGTATTGCGGGAAATACCACAGTGGGCATGTGCATACAGGCTATGCAGACTTTGACGACGATTCGTTTTTACGGAACGAGTATTTTCGTACCGTGGATTTTTTCAGCGTGAAAAATCCGTATTTTATGACCAAAGAACATTTTATCGGAGACAATTTATCCCGTTCCTATGCTTTGACAGAAAGCGATGCGCATTACGCGGATTTTATTTCGGAACTCGAAGCGGCTTTTGAGCAGTACAGCGTAAACGGCGTTGTTGAACAATCCTATTTATCTACCTGTTATCTCGGTACATTTTAATACTATTTTTGAAAGGACTCTATGCTATGGAAATCAAATCTATTGCGCAAGAACTGAACGCACTCGCGTATCACGGCAGAGGGATCATCATCGGCAAAAGTGCCGACGGCACAAAGGCTGTGACGGCGTATTTTATTATGGGCAGAAGCGAAAACAGCCGCAACCGTGTATTCGTTCCCGACGGCGAGGGTATTCGCACCCAGGCGTTTGACGAATCCAAAATGGTTGACCCGCATTTGATTATTTACGCCCCGGTTCGCGTACTCGGGAACAAAACCATCGTGACAAACGGCGACCAAACCGATACGATTTACGATTTGATGGACAAGCAAATGACCTTTGAACAGGCCCTTCGCACAAGAGAATTTGAGGACGACGCCCCGAACTACACCCCGCGCATTTCGGGCATCATTCACTTAGACAACGGCGAAATGAATTTTGCGATGTCCATTTTGAAATCGGCAGACGGTGACGCTTCCTCTTGCCAAAGATACACTTACGCATATTCCACCCCGTGCAAAGGGCAGGCAAAATTCATTCATACATATCAGTGCGACGGCAATCCGTTGCCGAGCTTTGAGGGCGAACCCAAAACCTTGGAACTGCCCGACACGGATATTGACACCTTAACCGATTTGATTTGGAACAATTTAAACAGTGACAACAAAGTTTCTCTGTTTGTGCGATACATTGACATTGCAACCGGCGAATACGATACAAGAATCGTCAATAAAAACAAGTAAGGAAACTCGGGTAAAAAATACAACGAAAGGAACGGTACCGCGCACAAAAAAGCCGTTTTGCTGTGGATTTTTGTGCGAATGCTGTATCGCATGGCGATGAATATGAAAGAACTCGAACTGAAATACGGCTGTAACCCCAACCAAAAGCCGTCAAAAATCTTTATGCAGGGGGAAAAAGAACTGCCCATTACCGTTTTGAACGGCAAACCCGGCTACATCAACTTTTTGGACGCGTTTAACAGTTGGCAACTTGTCAAAGAGTTAAAAGCGGCGTTACACCTTCCGGCAGCGGCTTCGTTTAAGCATGTCAGCCCCGCGGGCGCGGCGGTCGGTCTCCCGCTTTCGGATACGCTCAAGAAAATCTATTGGGTGGACGATTTGGAACTCTCGCCGCTTGCAAATGCCTATGCGCGCGCAAGAGGGGCGGACAGAATGTCCTCTTTCGGCGATTGGATTGCCCTTTCGGATGTGTGCGACGCGTCCACGGCACGCTTGATTGCGCGTGAAGTTTCCGACGGCATCATTGCCCCCGGTTACGAGCCCGAAGCGCTCGAAATCCTCAAAGGCAAACGCAAAGGGAATTACAACATCGTGCAAATCGATGAAACCTATGTCCCCGCCCCTGTTGAACACAAAGATGTGTTCGGCATCACCTTTGAGCAAGGGCGCAACGAACTGAAAATCGACGAAACCTCGCTCACTGATTTGGTGACGGAAAACAAGGATTTGCCCGACAGCGCAAAGCGCGATTTAATCATTTCCTTGATTACTTTAAAATACACACAGTCCAACTCCGTTTGCTATGCCAAAGACGGGCAAACCATCGGCGTGGGCGCAGGGCAACAGTCGCGCATTCACTGCACGCGACTTGCAGGCAACAAGGCGGATATTTGGCATTTGCGCCAGCATCCGAAGGTGCTTGCACTCGATTTTATTGACACCATCGCCCGTCCCAACCGTGACAACGCGATTGACGTGTATATTTCCGACGAATACGAAGATGTCATTGGCGACGGCGTTTGGCAGAACACCTTTAAAACCCGTCCCGAACCGCTCACGCGCGAAGAAAAGAAAGCGTGGCTTTCGCAGTTTTCCGATGTTTCTTTGGGTTCGGATGCGTTTTTCCCGTTTGATGACAACATCGAACGCGCACGCCGCAGCGGCGTTTCCTATATTGTGCAGCCGGGCGGCTCCATTCGCGACGACATTGTCATAGACTGCTGCAACAAATACGGCATTGCTATGGCGTTCACGGGCATTCGCCTGTTCCATCATTAAAAATCGTTTCCGTCCTCTTTTTTCGGAGGGCGGATTCGGCATATATTTTTGAGAGGTAGAGTTATGAAAATTTTGGTTGTCGGCGGCGGTGGCCGCGAGCATGCCATTATCAAAAAACTGAAAGAAAATCCCGAAATCACCGAGATTTTCGCCTGCCCCGGCAACGGCGGCATTGCAAAAGATGCCACTTGTGTGGACATCGGCGCAAAAGATTTGGACAACATTGTGGACTTCGCCGTGAAAAACGCCATAGATTTCTGCGTAGTCGCACCCGATGACCCGTTGGTGTTGGGCCTTGTGGATTTGCTGGAAAGCAAGGGCATCCCCTGTTTCGGTCCCGACAAAAAGGCGGCAATTTTGGAAGGCAGTAAAGTCTTTTCCAAAGATTTGATGAAAAAATACAACATTCCCACCGCGCGTTACGAAGTGTTTGACAACCCGCAGGCGGCAATGGACTACATCCAAGCGCAAAACGACTTCCCCACCGTGATTAAAGCGGACGGCTTAGCTTTGGGCAAAGGTGTAATCATCGCCGAAACGCTCGAAATGGCAGAAGACGCCGTTAAATCCATTATGGAGGACAAAAAATTCGGCGACAGCGGCAATCACATTGTGGTCGAGGAATTTTTGACCGGCCCCGAAGTGTCGGTGCTCTCCTTTACCGACGGCAAAACCGTGGTCCCGATGGTTTCTTCGATGGACCACAAACGCGCGTTGGACGGCGACAAAGGCTTGAACACCGGCGGTATGGGTACCGTCGCGCCGAATCCGTATTATACCGAAGCAGTCGCGAAAGAATGTATGGAAAAAATCTTTTTGCCTACCATTCAAGCGATGAAAGCCGAAAACAGAACGTTCAAAGGCTGTTTGTATTTCGGGCTGATGCTTACCCCCAAAGACCCGAAAGTAATTGAATACAACTGCCGCTTCGGCGACCCCGAAACGCAGGTGGTTTTGCCGCTTTTGAAAACCGACTTGCTCACCGTGATGCGTGCCGTGCACGATGAAACCCTGTCGGGTTTGGACGTTGTATTTTCCGACAGTACCGCCGCGTGCGTGATTGTAGCGTCGGGCGGATATCCGGAAAGTTATAAAAAAGGCTGTCCTATGGATTTGGGCAACGCCGAAACGATGCCGGATGTCACCGTATACCACGCGGGCACTGCGTTAAAGGACGGTCAACTTGTGACTTCGGGCGGCAGAGTTTTGGGCGTGACCGCTACGGGAAAAACTTTACCCGAAGCACTCGAAAAATCTTACAAAGCGGTTGCTGAGATTTCCTTTGACGACGCATTTTGCCGCAAAGACATCGGCGCACGCGCTTTGAAAGCGTTGGAACAGTAAGGGAGGCAAAAAATGGTTTACCGAATTTATGTGGAAAAGAAAAAGCAGTTTCAGGACGAAGCAAAATCGCTGCTTTCCGATATTCGCTCACTTTTGATGATTGAGTCTGTCACCGATTTGCGGCTTTTCAACCGCTATGACGTGGAAAACATTGACGAATCCCTCTTTAAAGCGTGCGAAAAAACCGTATTCTCCGAGCCGCAGCTCGACAACACCTATGCGCATCTGCCGCAGACGGACGCGGCGGTATTCGCAACGGAATATCTGCCCGGTCAGTTTGACCAGCGCGCCGATTCCTGCGCACAGTGTATTCAAATCGTATCGCAGGGCGACAAACCCACCGTGCGCACCGCGAAAGTCTATATGATTTTCGGCAAAGTGAGCGCCGCGGAGCTTGCCGCAATCAAAAAATACGTTATCAACCCTGTGGAAAGCCGCGAAGCCTCGCTTGACCGCGTGGACACTTTGCACATTCCGTATGACATCCCGACCGAGGTGGAAACGCTGACCGGCTTTACCGCCCTTTCCAAAGCGGAACTGCACGATTTTGTGCAGAAATATGCCCTCGCAATGGACGATGCCGACATCGAATTTTGCCAGGACTACTTCAAGTCCGAGCACCGCGACCCGACCATTACGGAAATCCGTATGATTGACACCTATTGGTCTGACCACTGCCGTCACACCACCTTTTTGACCACGATTGACGGTGCCGAAATTGAGGACCCGTCCGTGAAAGCAGCGTATGACCGTTATGTTGCCATTCGTAAGGAATTGGGGCGCACCAAGCCGCAGAATTTGATGGACCTTGCCACCATCGGCGCACGGTATTTGAAACACACAGGGCAACTCAAAAATTTAGACGAATCCGAGGAAATCAACGCCTGCACCGTCAAAATCAAAGTCGATGTAGACGGCGTGGACGAAGATTGGCTGTTCTTATTTAAAAACGAAACCCACAACCACCCGACCGAAATTGAACCGTTCGGCGGCGCGGCAACCTGTATCGGCGGCGCGATTCGCGACCCGCTTTCAGGGCGCGGCTATGTGTATCAGGCAATGCGCGTTACGGGCGCGGCAAACCCCTTAAAGCCCGTCAAAGACACCATGACCGGCAAACTGCCGCAAAGAAAACTCGTCACCACCGCGGCGGCGGGGTACAGTTCTTACGGCAACCAAATCGGTCTTGCCACGGGGCAGGTTGATGAAATTTACCACGACGGCTATGTTGCCAAGCGTATGGAAATCGGCGCGGTAGTCGGCGCGGCACCCGCGAAAAATGTACGCCGTGAAGTGCCCGCCCCCGGCGATATTGTTGTCCTGTTGGGTGGCAGAACCGGCCGTGACGGCTGTGGCGGCGCAACCGGTTCTTCCAAATCGCACAAACTTTCCTCTTTGGAGCAATGCGGTGCGGAAGTACAAAAAGGTAACGCGCCCGAAGAACGCAAATTACAGCGTTTGTTCCGCAATCCCGACGCTACAAAACTGATTAAACGCTGCAATGACTTCGGTGCAGGCGGCGTTTCGGTTGCCATCGGCGAATTGGCGGACGGTTTGCACATTGACCTCAACAAAGTCCCGAAAAAGTATGAAGGTTTGGACGGCACGGAACTTGCCATTTCCGAATCGCAAGAGCGTATGGCGGTGGTATTATCCCCCGAAGATGTAGCCGCGTTCTGCGCACTCGCCGCAAGCGAAAACCTCGAATCCACTGTGGTGGCAGAGGTCGTTGCCGAGCCGAGACTTACCATGGAATGGAACGGCAAAACGATTGTCGATATTTCCCGTGAATTCTTAAACTCCAACGGTGCCGAGAAGCACACCCGCATTGCGGTTTCTGCATTCCCGACCGTGGAAAAAGCGGTAGAAGGCAAAACCAATGAAGAAAAAATCCGCGCGCTTGCAGGCGATTTGAATGTCTGCTCAAAACGCGGCCTTGCAGAACGGTTTGACTCAACCATCGGCGCAAACACCGTGTTGATGCCGTTCGGCGGCAAATACCAAATGACGCCCGCGCAAAGTATGGCGGCGAAAATCCCCGTATTGCACGGCGACACAAAAACCTGCTCTTTAATGGCGTGGGGTTACAATCCGTTTATCACCGAAAAGAATCAGTACCTCGGCGCATATCTCGCGGTGGTGGAATCGGTTTCCAAACTGATTGCCACAGGTGCCGACCTTTCCACCTGCTATTTAACATTCCAGGAATACTTTGAGCGTATGACCGAGGATGCCACTCGCTGGGGCAAACCCGCTTCGGCGCTGTTGGGTGCGCTGACCGCGCAGTTGGAATTGGGAATTGCCTCCATCGGCGGCAAAGACTCCATGAGCGGTACATTTGAGGATATTGATGTGCCTCCGACACTCGTTTCGTTTGCGGTTTCGGTTTGCAATTCCGACAATGTTATTTCGCCCGAATTCAAACTGCCCGGTTCTAAGGTTTACTATATCGAGCCGAAGAAAAACGCAGACGGCACGCTCCAAACCGAAAGCCTGTTGGAAGTATACAACACCGTTGCAAAACTGATTGCGGAAAAGAAAGTCCTTTCCGCGTTCACGCCCACCTATGGCGGCATTGCCGAGGGTGTGATGAAATCCGCGTTCGGCAATCGCATCGGCTTCAAACTCGACCGTGCATTCCCGCAGGATAAGTTGTACGCATACAATTACGGTGCGTTCGTTTTGGAAGCCGCAGAAGACTTGGAAGGCTTGACCGTCCTCGGCGAAACCACCTATGATTACGCGCTGAAAATCGGGATTGAAACCATCGACATGCAGGAAATCTGCGACATCTACGAGGGCAAACTCGAAAGCGTATTTGCCTGCAACATTCAAACGGAAACTACGCCCGTTGCGCCTTTGGAATACAAAGCGGACAAGCGTGTTGCGCCGAAAATCGGCGTAGCAAAACCGAAAGTGCTGATTCCCGTATTCCCCGGCACAAACTGCGAATATGACACCGCGCGTGCCCTTGCGCGTGCCGGCGCTGACCCGAAAGTGATGGTTGTGCGCAATCTTTGTGCAAAAGACATTGCCGAAAGCGTACAAGCATTCGCAAAAGAACTTTCCGACGCGCAAATTGTATTTATCCCCGGCGGTTTCTCCGGCGGTGACGAGCCCGACGGCAGCGGTAAGTTTATTACGGCGTTCTTCCGCAACCCTGCAATTCAAGAAGAAGTCCACAAACTTTTGAAAACGCGCGACGGCTTAATGGCGGGCATTTGCAACGGCTTCCAAGCGCTGATTAAATTGGGACTTGTTCCCTACGGCGAAATTGTTGCGCCGAATGCTGACACCCCCACACTTACCTTTAACACCATCGGCAGACACCAATCCCGCCTGGTGAACACCCGCGTGGCATCGAATAAATCCCCGTGGCTTTCCGCGAGCGAAGTCGGCGACATTCACACGGTTGCCATTTCCCACGGCGAAGGGCGATTCGTCTGCCCGAAAGACCTCATCGGCACTTTGATTGAAAACGGGCAAATTGCCACACAGTATATCGATGACCAAAATCAACCGACGATGAACATTCGTTACAATCCCAACGGTTCGCTGTTGGCAGTTGAGGGCATCACTTCGCCCGACGGCAGAGTGTTCGGTAAAATGGGTCACTCCGAGCGCTTCTCCGATAACGTTTACAAAAATGTGGACGGCATTAAGGACAACGGTATGTTCAAAAACGCTGTGGCGTATTTCAAAATCTGAGTTCCAAACGAAGAACACGCAAAAGGGGCTGTCTCAAATGAAAATTTGAGACAGCCCCTTGCATTTATAAGGATTTTTGTTTCAATCAGGCTGAAAAATCATATTCGGCAAAGCCAAACTTATCCGTTCGGTGCTTTCATAAATCTTCACATACTGATTGCCGTATTGCACCAGTACCGCAAATGAAGCGCCGTCGCTGTCTGCAAACGGCAAAAAGAACGGTGTGCCGTCATACTGTATCGGAAATACATATACCGTATATCCGTTATATGCCGTTTGCAAAAAACCGTACTGCTCCGTAAGATATTTTTCACTATAAGAACTGCACAGCGCTTCGGCATATGCGTCAAAAGCGGCTATCGCTTCCGATTCCTGTGCATAGGTAAACACATCGACCATCACGCGGCTGCCCGAATCCGTAATTACGCTTTGATACTCCGCCTGACACGACGTGCCGTCTACATAGGTAATGTTCTGCGTTCCGTAGGACTCCGCCCCGGGCACCAAATTGTCGAGTGGAGTCAAATCGCTTTCCGCACGGTCCAAATACGCCTGCACATGCTGTGCGGAAATCCCGGAGGGGAAATAGGCGGATGCCTCTTGAAACGGCGGGCAGAAAAGCACATACGCGCCGAGCACACAATACAGCACGCAGACTGCGGCAAGCACCGATAAAATACTGCCGACGGTTTTGCTGTCTCGTTTCAAATATACGATTGCGGCAATCAACAGTCCAAGCCCTAAGAAAGCGGCGACAAGCCCTGCCCCGGCAGGAAATAACTTCATCATCACTGCAAATGATTTACAAACCTGTAAATCACCCTTCACCTCCCTGATTCTTTTATCACTATAGAAAGAGAAATAATTCACGCTAGATTAAATGCAATAAATGCAGCCGCCGTTCCCACTATCATTTCTTGATATCGCTCTCCATATCCTGTAGGGCAACCTTCTAATTGATAATTATAGGGGAGTTTATGTATAGAAATCCGATTGCTATCCGTCCAATCATAGGTCGGATCATCATATCCTTCCCCATGCCTTGCAATAGGCAAATTTATACCCATATTTCCATGTGCAGAAACATCTTGTATAAAATGCAAGCCTTTTCCAAACCAATCATATGCCGCAGTTAAATCCCCTCTATTCTTCGCATCAACTGCATTTTGGAAATAGATCTTATAATAATACAACCGTGTATCTTCGCCATTACTAATATTATTGCAATAATTTCTACGATCGAAATGATAACGTTGATTAGTTTGCCAACTTAACGGTGCTCTCAACGGATTGGTTGACATAAGAACATCAACACTTCTGCTAGCTTTCCCAACTGCTTCTGAAATTGAAGAAGTAAATCCACAGTTATTGCCTGTATTCCAAGTCCATTCCTTATGATCATCTTTATCCCAATATCCATAATCATCAGAATAGTTTATTGGATTGTTTGAACAATAAGCATACATATTTGTGGAAAAATATTCCGAGCCATTTGCAATATATTCATCTGCATTTAAAAATCTGCCCCATTCCGGTATATAATATCGAGAAAGTAAATAATACATATTTGTTTCTCTATCTAAAAAATAACTTCTATAATAAAAAGGATTATAAAATCTAATTGTTTCGTCAGATTCGCTTATTGAAACGATATTTCCATAATCATCATAACTATATTGGGCAATAATTTTACCATTGTTGTAAATAGCAATTATATCACCAGTTTTATTCTTTTCATATGCATATATATCTGTCCCATTTTTGATAAAGCCATAAATTTCACCATTCAGATCATAAATAAAGTAAACTGTTTCAATAGAATTATCAGATGTATCTGCAACAGTCATCCCAATCAGAGTATCGCCCAACCAAAAATACTCGTATGCGATCGTTGTATTTCCTCTATTAATGACTTTTGATGTTCTGTGCCCTAATTCATCATATGTATAATCTATATTAAATCTATCATTTTGATATGAAGATAAATATCTCCCAGCTGCCCAAGAATATGAATTACCATCATAAAATACAGGATTCCCAATTCCATCATATACAATAGGTTTACTATCATATGCAACTAACTGATCTCCCCAGTTAGTTGAGTATAAGTATTCTGTTGTACTATCCCCTTTTTGTTTGGATAAAATGTTTCCGGAATTATCATATCCCATAGTTGAATGTTCATCAAAGTTTATCGCTTCAACAAGTTGATCGCAATCATCATATACATATTGATTGATAACTTTTGCTGGAGAACCATTTTGGGAATAAGACTTTTTAAGAATATTATAATTTGAATCATACTCAAACTGCCATAAATGTTCTTCTTTTTTATTCAAAGTCTCTATTATTGTCTTATATGACTCTACACAATCAGAAATAATATCACAATATGTATAATACGAATTAATGTTCATATCTTCAGAAGAAATAGAAGTTTCAATTTTCTTCCATAAATGTCGTATGAAGTCGAAATAGAACATTTTTTACCATTTTTGGCTTTAAAATCAATTACCGTTTTATCATCACCATCGGTAAAGGTTCTAGAAATTTCATCTGAATTAAGAATAGAAAAAATATGCGTGTTGGGGCTCAACTCATCGATTGAAAATAATTGCTTACTCATATTCATAGTGCGAATTTCATATTCATTACCGTATACCGTCACTCTAGATGCAATATAATCTTTTTCAAGTCCAACTTCACCATCATTTGTATAATCATACTCATAAGCTAAATCATTATCAAAGAATACCCTTTGTGTTCGATCCATTTCATCAAAAGTTTTTCTTACAGTTTGCTCATTCCCATATTTCAACAAAGAAATCATATCTTTATCGTTATATTCATATTGAACAAATAAAGAATCTCCCACATACACAGAATCCACTTGATTGCTAACATTATACTTTACATTATACGATGTTGATTTTGACATTACATTAATCAATTTATCTTGATCATAAGTATATACATTTGCTATATTAGGATCCGATTCTGGTGTCAAGTAACGTTTTGTAATTTCTTCATTTTTAGAAGAATTAGGAATATATGCTGCTGTAACAGATATAGAAATTTGGATAAAAATCGTAAAACAGAGAAAAACTGAAATCATTTTTTTAATTTAATACTTTTTTTCATTTACCTCACTCCTATAATCCTCATTATAAAATATTTTTTAACGAGTATGCAGTAATAAAAAATAACACCCCCTCAAGAAATCAATATCGCATATATTACATATTTTACTAGTATGATATAAAATATCACCTCCTCAATGACAAATATAATATAATTTGTTTTTTTGTCAAGTATTTTGCAATATTATTGTTTTTTTATATAAAATATATAATATCATAGTGTGGGCGTTCCGAAAAAGACCTTGACTGACGCTAAAACGGACGCTGTATTGTAAAAATGCACACAACCAAAAAGCCGACGGGGGTCTCTTTTTCAAAGTGTGGTACGGGGGTTTGTTTAAGACAAGAATATCCGCGTGTTCTTAAACGGTTTCTTTAAAAATCTCGCCTGATCTGTTACGCCGTTTTTGTGGTATCGGCAATGGTAATCCACTTGGTTTGTACCGTGTCGCCGTTGGCATAAACCCACAGTTCTACGGTTTTTTCGCCTGCGGGCACATACGCGCCGTTGCTTTCCACAGTTGCGTTATGCAGCAGTTCCGTGCGGATTTCAACAACCGACAAATGCGGCGTTTCGGCAACCACCTTAATGTGGTTGAAGTGTAAAATACTCTGTTCGTAATACCGGTCAAAAGTATCTAAGTAAGCCGATACCTCTTGATTCAATTTGTCTTTTCCCACTTTGCCGCCGCGCACATAGGTCGCTTCCAAATCGAAGCCGAGCGCATTGTTCTGCCGCCAAGAAACCGCCTTGGACATCGGCAATTTCGGGAACACAAGCAATCCGCCGATGACGATGATTTGCAGGAAAAGAAGTGCGACGCCGAATTTGATGCGCTTCATTTTGCCGCCTCCTCTCCGGTATAAACCGTCACACGCGGTTCACTGCCGCGTGCGCAAACCACCCATACCGACCAGACTTCTCCGTTCGGCACGCCGGAAATCGTATAGCAGAAATCCGCTGCCGAACTCGCTTGTTTTTCCAGCGTCAGCGCGGTATCCAAACCATATGTGCGCAAATAGTTTTCCGAAACGGCTGCCAATTCCTTTTGCAGGTACACGGTTTGTATTCGGTTGGCGCCGTATCCGCGTTCTTCTGCCTGAAACCAAAACGGATTCGGGTCATAACTGCGCAGCGTTGCCGCGCGCATACCTCCGTCGTCACGCATCAGCGTGACAGAAGCGTTTTCCGTTTGGCGCCATTGCATCGGTAAATAGGCAAACACCAAACCGAGCAGTATTACAAAAAGCAAACCATTTCCGCCGATTAGGCAAGCCTTTACTGTCTTTCTTTCCACCATAAGACCACCCTCCTATTTTCTTAGTACATCGGAAACATAAAAACAGATACGAATGCCAAAATAATACTAAAGATTTTTTTCATTTACCCCACTCCTATAATCCTCATTATAAAATATTCCTCAAATTAATATGCAACGATATAAAATATCACCCCCTCAATAGCAAATATAGCATAATTTGTTTTTTTAGTCAATTGTTTTGTAATATCCTCAATTTTTTTGTATAAAATTCACAATATTATGCTGTGGGCTGTCCGAAAAAAACGGACAGACGATAAAACGGACGAGGGATTATAAAAAATACGCACAACCAAAAAGCCGACGGAGATTCCGTCGGCTTTTCGTGTTCTGTCCGATAAATCAGACAGAAGGATTCTTGTTTGGCAAGTCAATCGACTTTACATCTTCGTGGAGTCTGAAATGGTGCGCACCGCCTGTTTGTAATCCGAATAGGACATAAATGTATTGATGATTTTGAGCATCCCGTTGGCAGACAGGCGCTCGGGCAAATCGAGTGCACGCAGAAGTTGTTTGCGGCGCTCGGCGGCTTCGGGTTTTCCCGAAAATCCGTCCTCGTACAAATCGGTTTTGGTCACCGCTTTTTTGGACGATATATTGCTTTCGGTTTGCTCGCACAGTACGCCCGCTTTTTGTAGCGCCGCAAGCAGACGCTCGGTGTCGATGCCCTCTACGCCGAGTTTGCCTTCTTTGGACGGGGCGGTTTTACGCTTTTCTTTGCCGAAAACATCGGGGATATACACATGCGTTACCGTGTCGGGGTCAACCATCCCGCTTAAAAACGAACGAATAACGAACCCCGCGGAATCGCTGTCGGTCAACACCAAAATGCCGCGTTCTTTTGCAAGGCGGCGAATGAGCCGCTGTTTTTCCTTATCTTTAAACACGCCGAACCCGTCCGTGGTTAAAATCACGGCGTCCAGAATGCTTTCGAGTTTGATTTTATCGTATTTGCCCTCAACGATGACGGCTTGGTTTAATTTTATCATGGTTATCTCGCTTTCGCGCCCGAAAGTTGCACAAGCAACCGTTCAAGCACTGTTTGGGGCGGCAAAAGCCCCGATTTTAATTCCGCATCTGCCGCATTTAAGGCATCTAAACACGCGCGAAGTCCGCGTACATCGGATTTCGCGGCATCCCGCGCGGCGTTGCGCAAACGAAACTCTTTCCCTTTGTAATCAAATATTTTGGCAGGTGCTTCGGATTTCTCGCCCGCCGCAAGTGCCAATTTCACGCGGTACATATCCACATATGCCCCCGCAAGCGTACCGAGAATCAGTTCGGGCTTTTCTTTTTCCTGCAACAGTTTTTGCAGGATTTCCAACGCGCGTTGGCAGTTGCCCGCCGTAAGCGCTTTGGAAAGGTCAAAAATATTCGCTTCCAAAGATTTTGTGGCAACGGTGTCAATATCTGCCTTTGTGATTTCGTCTTCGCTTTTGTAATTGCAGAGTTTTTCCAATTCCCCGAGCAACAAATGCAAGTCGTTGCCGACGGTTTCTGAAAGATACGCGGCATTTTCGCGCGAGAGTGTGCACCCGCGTTTTTGCGCGCCGCCCATCAACAATTTACAAAGCGAAGCACGGTCCATTTTATCGAGCCGCACCGTCACGCCGA
>DAVZHM010000038.1:0-16108 GCA_052273845.1 Candidatus Fimenecus sp.
CCCCTAACAGGGGAAATGTCGCGGAGCGACAAAAGGGTAAGGGTGAAACCCCACGATGCCGTCCGCAGACGGCGAAATCCTTTTTCTCTAAGAAGCGCAGGAGGGGAGGTAAAACCTTTCGGGGAAAGGGTTTATTGAGGGGAACCCTCGCCGGGGGTTCCCCACCGCGCCGCGCAGGGCGCGGAGCGAACCGCACGCAAGGCGTGACCGAATCGCCGCGTGAAACGCGGGGTAAATCGTAGGTTTACTTTGCACAAATTTTTCACAAATCCTCTCGAACCGCCATTTGAGCGCGTAGGGGCGCATCTCCGTGCCCGCCCGCGGATTTTTTGCGATGTAAATTTGATTTGCAAACCCGTAGGAGCGCTTCACGAAGCGCCCGTGTGATTCGAGATAAAACCGCCTTTCGGGCGCGCGATGCACGCCCCTACGGGTGGAATACACAACAATATAAACCGCAAAAGATGCACCGCAGGACTTTTCCTGCGGTGCATCTTGCTATTTCAACGGTCTCGGCTCATCTGTAAGTCCGAGGAGATAGTCAGCAGACAGATTGTAAAATTTTGCCAACCGTGTTAATTTTTCGCCGCTGATGTCTGCCTTGCTCATTTCGATTTTGCTGTATTGCTGTTGCGTGGTTTGCAGAACTTTTGCCACTTGTGCTTGGCTCAAATCCTTATCTTCCCGAATATCTCTGATTCGATACATATTTTCCGTCTCCTTTTTGCAACTGTATTTAGTTTATCTCACATCTAAAAGGCGTATTGGCTTTTACGCCTAACGGATGTAAAATTATTCCGTCACATCTTTTAATTGTAAAAGGAGAAAAATTATGAAAGGCACAACAAGTGAAACGGAATTACAAAATTTAATACAGAATATCGTATGGCTTCAGCGAGAAAACAGCATTTCCGAAAGGGATGTGGCGCGCTTATTAAAAATCAGTGAAAAAAGTTATCGTAAGCTTGTGCGCGGCGAAATGCCCCCGCGATTGAATGTGCATATCCTTTTTCAAGTACAAAAACATTTCGGGATTCCGCCAAAAGACCTGTTTTCCGTTCGCCTTGAAAATAAAAAATCACCTGTAACCGTAAGAAACGGAAACAGGTGATTTCTATAAGCGTTTTTTGTGTATCAATCGCGGCGGTTGCGGCGGAAGTCACGGCGCGGCGCGGGGCGGCGTTCCGAAATTTCATTTTCGGGGGTTAAGCCTTCCACTTCAATCAGCGCCTCACGGCGGGAGAGGTTGAGTCTGCCCTGTTCATCTTTCGGCAGAACTTTCACGATGATTTCATCGCCGACATTGACAACATCTTCCACCTTGTCGGTGCGTTTGACATCGAGGTGGCTGATATGCACCATGCCCTCAACACCCGGCACGATTTCCACGAACACGCCGAAGCTCATCAGGCGGGTAACAATGCCCTTGTAAATTGCGCCGACTTCGGGGCCGTTCGCAATGGTGTCCACAATGAACACAGCCTTTTGTGCATTATCGAGGTCAAGCGCGGAAACGAATACCTGACCGTCCTCATTGACATCAATCTTGCAATCGCATTCTGCGCAGATCTTCTGAATGACTTTGCCCTGCTTGCCGATGACATCGCCGATTTTGTCGGGGTCAATCTTGGTGGTAAGCATTTTGGGCGCCCATTTGGAGAGTTCTTTACGCGGCTCGGAAATCACGGGCAGCATAATTTCGTCCAAAATATAGCAACGGGCGGCATAGGTCTTGTCAAGTGCCTCACGAATGATGGCGGGAGTAAGACCGTGTACTTTCAAGTCCATTTGAATGGCGGTGATGCCCTTTTTGGTACCTGCCACTTTGAAGTCCATATCGCCGAAGAAGTCTTCAAGACCTTGAATGTCGACCATGGTCATAAAGCGGTCGCCCTCGGTCACAAGACCGCAGGAAATACCGGCAACCGGTGCTTTAATCGGCACGCCTGCCGCCATCAGGGACAGCGTAGAACCGCAGATAGAACCTTGCGAAGTCGAACCGTTGGAGGAAAGCACTTCGGAAACAACGCGGATGCAGTAGGGGAATTCTTCAACCGACGGAATGACGGGCAGCAATGCGCGTTCTGCAAGCGCACCGTGGCCGATTTCGCGTCTGCCGGGGCCTCTCGACGGTTTGGTTTCACCGACAGAGTAGGACGGGAAGTTGTAGTGATGCATATAGCGTTTTTCGGTTTGTTCGTCAATGCCGTCGAGCATCTGTGCGTTGCTCATCGGCCCCAAGGTGGTAATGGAAAGGCACTGTGTCTGCCCACGGGTGAACATACCCGAACCGTGCACGCGCGAAAGCAGGTCAACTTCTGCGTTCAGCGGACGGATTTCGTCAATGCCTCTGCCGTCCACGCGCTTGCCGTCATCTAACAGCCAGCGGCGCACGATGTATTTCTGCAATTTGTACAGGCAATCTTCGATTTTGGAAGCTTCCTCGGGGTAAGCTTCGTCGAATTTTTCGTGTACAGCGTCATAAATGGGTTTCAGGCGTTCGTCACGGATGCGTTTGTCATCAGTGTCAAGCGCGGCGCGTACATCGTCAATCGCGAATTCTTTGATGGCTTCATACAGTTCGGGAGACGGGTCGTTCGACGGGAAAGAAACCTTTTCCTTACCGACTTCGTCACGGATACCCTTAATGAATTCCACGATTTTTTGGTTGGTTTCGTGGCCGAACATAATGCCGTCAAACATCACATCGTTGGGCACTTCGTTTGCGCCTGCTTCAATCATGGCAACGAGCGTGTCGGTCGAAGCAACGGTGACTGCCATCTGCGATTTTTCGCGCTGTTCCAAAGTGGGGTTGATGACATATTCGCCGTCCACCAAGCCAACGGAAACACCGCTAATCGGGCCGTCCCACGGAATTTCGGAAATGCTGATGGCAACCGAAACACCGATCATTGCGGTGATTTCGGGCGAGCAGTCGGGGTCAACGGACATGACCGTTGCCACAACGCCGACATCGTTGCGCATATCCTTCGGGAACAGCGGACGAATCGGGCGGTCAATCACGCGCGAAGCAAGCGTAGCTTTTTCGCTCGCTCTGCCTTCTCTGCGCTGGAAAGAACCGGGGATTCTGCCCACGGAATAGAGCTTTTCCTCAAAATCCACGGAAAGCGGGAAGAAATCTACGCCCTCACGCGGTTTCGCAGCCATGGTTGCGGTGCAAAGCACTTCGGTTTCGCCGTAGCGAATGAGGCACGAACCGCCTGCAAGCTGCGCCATTTTGCCGACTTCTACCGTAAGCGGTCTGCCGGCAAGTTCGGTTTCAAACACCTTGTAGTCTTTAAAAAACATACCTTTACCTCTTTTTCTTTATATTTCCGCGAGGCAAATTCAGTTTTTAGCAATAAATGCAGCCGTTCGGAAAGCCCGAAAAGTTCCATTTACCGCTAAAACGACCGAAAAAGCCCCGTCGAATTCGTGTTCATAAAAGCAATTCAAGGCAAGCAGCCCGAAAGCCGCTTGCCTCAAGTGCGGTGTTATTTACGGATGCCGAGTCTCTGAATCAAAGCACGGTATCTTTCAATATCGGTCTTCTGCAAGTACGCAAGCAGGTTGCGTCTGTGACCGACCATCATCAAAAGACCGCGTCTGGAGTGGTGGTCTTTTTTGTGGGTTTTCAAGTGCTCGGTCAAATCGTTAATGCGCTTTGTAAGCACTGCGACCTGCACTTCGGGAGAACCTGTGTCGCCCTCGTGTGTGGCGTATTCCGCCATGATTGCCTGTTTTTCTTCTTTGGTCATTGTGTTTCACCTCTTTTAAAATTTGCCTGTCGCGCAGCACAGAAGAAGGACAGGTGAATACCCGATGTTGTGTTTATCAGGTCTACGCCAAAATCCGTGCATACCGAATTAGCCTTTGTATTATATACTGTGCGGCGGAAAAAGTCAAGGAAAAAGTGTGTAACATCATTTTTTGGTTATATTGCCGAAAAGTCAGGAAATTCCTATTGGTGGTTGCTATTTTCATAAAATTAGTATAATATATACAAATGAATTCCCGAAAAACGATTTTTATTTCAAATTTTTTGGAGGAAATATATGAATTACGCATTATCAAAAAAGAAAGCAAAAGAATTGCTTTCCGCGAAACTGTCGCACTTTATGGGCGTCACGCCTGAGGAGGCGACCGATGAGCAGTATTACAAGGCGATTGCGCTGATTGTTCGCGATATGATGAGCGCGGGCAGAGCGGAATTTTCCGAAGAAGCGGCAAAGGCAGGCACCAAAAAGGTGTATTACCTTTGCATGGAGTTCTTGATGGGACGTTCGCTTAAAAACAACCTCTACAACCTCAACTTGACCGAAGTGTTTGAGAGTGTGCTCGACGATTACGGCGTGAAGTTGGAAAATCTGTATGACTGCGAGCCCGACGCGGGGCTCGGCAACGGCGGACTCGGCAGACTTGCCGCCTGCTATTTGGACGGTCTTGCCACACAAGGCTACCCCGCACGCGGCTATTCCATTCTTTACGAAGCGGGCATTTTCAAACAGAAATTGGTGGACGGTTGGCAAACAGAGTTGCCCGACTTTTGGCTGCCCGGCGGCGAGGTTTGGCTTGTGCCGCACGAGGAAAGCGCGATTGAAGTCCGCTTTGAGGGCGATGTTGTTGACTCGTGGGATAACCAATTCCACCATGTAGAACTTGTCAATTACAAACCCGTGCAGGCCGTGCCGCATGATATGTACGTTTCGGGCAAAGACGGCAAAGGGATTTCCGTTTTGCGCCTGTGGCAGGCAAAAGCGCCCGCACTCGATATGTCGCTGTTCAATCAGGGCGATTATATGCGCGCGATGGAGCAAAACGCCATGGCAGAGGTTATCTCGAAAGTGCTTTACCCTGCCGACAACCACCCCGAAGGCAAATCTTTGCGTTTGCGTCAGCAATATTTCTTGGTTTCCGCTTCCGTTCAGGACATTGTGCACCGTCATTTGTGCGCGTTCGGCACGATGGATAACTTCGCTGAAAAAGTTGCGGTGCACTTAAACGATACCCACCCGACTTTGGCTGTGCCGGAACTGATTCGCATCCTTTTGGACGAGTGCGGCTATGGTTGGGATGATGCGTGGAACATCGTGACAAGCGCGGTGGCATACACCAACCACACCGTTATGAAAGAAGCGCTCGAATGCTGGCCCGAGGATTTGTACCGTCGCTTAATGCCGCGTATTTGGCAGATCACCAAAGAAATTGACAACCGTTTCCGCAGTTATGTGTGGCAGGCAACGGGCAACGCCGACCAGGTCGAGCGTATGGCGATTATGTCGAACGGCGTGGTGCGCATGGCAAATCTTTGCGTGGCTTCTTCGCATTCCGTCAACGGTGTTTCGGCGTTGCACAGCGAAATCCTCAAAGATACCGTGTTCCACGATTTCTATATGCTTACGCCGAACAAATTCAAAAATGTCACCAACGGCATTGCACACCGCCGCTGGCTGTGCCAGTCGAACCCCGAACTGACCAATCTCTTGAAAGAGTTAATCGGCGATGGCTTTGTGTATCACGCGGACGAACTTTTGAAATTGCGTGACTATAAAGACGATAAGACCGTTTTGGCAGAACTCGAACGCATCAAAACCCACAACAAAGAGCGTTTTGCAGAGCAGGTTTATAAAAATACGGGCGTGAAATTAGACCCGACTTCCGTGTTTGATGTGCAGGTGAAGCGCTTGCACGAATACAAGCGTCAGCACTTGAACGCGCTCAATATTTTGACCGAATATCTTGCCATTAAAGAAAATCCCAACGCCGATTACGCGCCGCACACTTACATTTTCGGTGCAAAGGCGGCTTCGGGCTACTTTATGGCGAAAAAGATTATTTCTTTCATCTGCGCGTTGGGCGATATGATTAACAACGACCCCGATGTGCGCGGCAGACTGAAAGTGGTTTACTGCGAAGATTACAATGTGACCATGGCAGAGCGTTTGATGCCCGCGGCGGATATTTCCGAACAGATTTCTTTGGCGGGTACCGAAGCGAGCGGCACCGGCAATATGAAACTGATGATCAACGGCGCGGTGACCTTGGGCACCATGGACGGCGCGAATGTTGAAATCTTCGACGCGGTGGGCGACGAGAATATCTTTATTTTCGGTATGTCTACCCCCGAAGTGGAAGAAATGAAGCGCCGCGGCTACAATCCGCAGAATTATTACAACAATAACGCGGAACTTCACAACACGATTGACTTCATCAACCGCAACGGCATTGCAGGCAAGCAGTTCCCCGAAATCGGCGGGACCATTCTTCACCATGACCCGTATATGGTTTTGGCGGACTTCGCGGATTATCGCCGTGCACAGCATCAGGCTGCGGAAATGTTTGCTGACCGCACCGCTTGGAACAAAATGTCGCTGATGAATATTTCGGGCGCAGGTCGCTTTGCCGCAGACCGCGCAATTAACGATTACGCACGCGATATTTGGCACACCAAATCGGCGTTTGTCGCAGGCGAAAAGCCCGCGCCCGCAAAAGCCGCAAAGGCGCCGGCGGCAAAAAAAGAAGCCGCGAAAAAATCCACGGCAAAGAAAAAGAAATAATTTCGAGTTGCGAAAAACCCCCGATACGGTTTTTGAACCGCGTCGGGGGTTTTCTGTGTATCATCAACGCTTACGCTGATAACACCGTACAGAATCCACCACGAAATCGTACGGTTGGGTTTTGTCGTTTTTGTCGGGATTGCCGCGCCAAAACTTTTCAAATTTGCCCGTCCGGGAAAATCCCGTATACCCCTCGGTAGCGTATTCGGGGTGTATGTGCGAGGTTTTCGACATGGCGGTGTGCCACGCTTCGCCGTATTCGCCGTTTTTCCAAAGCGTGTGAATGTGCAACTGTCCGTTTTCGGTAAAAACCACATCACACGAATCGGTGTAAAACGCATTGCGGCGTATGCCGTTTTGGGACGGGTATTCTGTATTCTTTGCGGTGTTGCATTTCCATTTGGTGCGGTCAAAAAATGCAAAATTATCCTCAAAAGTCAAAGTCCGTTCCTCAGGGGAAGGGCAAAACGGCGCGCGGTTCGGCAATCGTTTGAGTATAAGTGTCCTCCGTTCGGTGCGTTTTTCTTTATTGTATCGGATTTTTTCGCCGTCGGCAAGAGAAAACGGGTGCAAAACCGAAAAGAATATGCTACAATCAAAAAAGAAATCAATACGGAGGCAGGTTTTATGGAATACGGGCAAAAAATCGCCGTGGTTACAGGGGCGTCGGGCGGCATCGGGCGTGCGACGGCAGAAGCACTCGCGCGCGCGGGATTTTGTGTAGCGGTGCTTTACCGCACAAACGCGCAAAGTGCCGAAGATTGCGTGCGGGAAATCGAGGCGCACGGCGGCAGGGCGCGGGCGTACGGTGTGGATGTAACCGACAGTGCGGCGGTGCAGTCGACCGTTGCGCAAATTGAAAAGGAACTCGGCACGGTGTCGGTGCTGGTCAACAACGCGGGGATTTCCGAACAGAAACTGTTTTCGGATATTACAGACGAAGATTGGCACGCGATGCTTTCGGTGCATTTGGACGGCGCGTTTTATATGACGCGCGCGGTGTTGCCTGCCATGGTGCACGAAAAATACGGGCGGATCATCAATATTGCTTCTATGTGGGGCGAAACGGGCGGCTCGTGCGAAGTGCATTACTCTGCGGCAAAGGCGGGGCTTATCGGCCTTACCAAGGCGCTCGCGAAGGAGTTGGCACCGTCGGGCATCACCGTCAACGCGGTTTCCCCCGGTGCGATTGCGACCGAGATGATGCGCGCATTGGGCGAAGAAACCTGCCAAAGCGTTGCAGAGGAAACCCCCATACCGCGGCTCGGGCAGCCTTGCGAAGTGGCTGACGCGGTTTGCTTTTTGGCAAGTGAAAAGGCTTCGTATATTACGGGGCAGGTGCTGTCTGTCAACGGCGGCGCGGTCATTTAAAAACGAAACAGAAAAACGCCGCAAGGCGTTTTTTTCGGCAAAATGCCCATTTTAGGCACGGTTTATTCTTGCTTTTCTGTGCGAAATAAGGTATGATACCTAAGAGGTGGTCTTTGTGGGCAATACAATGGTTTTATCCGCGCTTTCGGGCGGCATATTGCTTTCCGAAGTGAATTTGGCGGGCACGCACGACAGCGCAACGGCGTACTGTGCCTTCGAGAAAATTGCAAAATGCCAAAATTGGACATTCTCTGAACAACTCTCGAACGGGATTCGGTTGTTGGATATTCGCCTTTGCAAAAAAGGGCGCCGTTTTTATTTGGTGCACGGCTTGGCGGACTGCTACACCGACCAAAGCAAAAAAGAAAAACTGCAATTTGACGAAGTGCTCAATATTTGCAAATCCTTTTTGCGCGAACACCCGCGCGAAACGCTCGTTTTGAGTATCAAACAGGACCGCGGGTATTTTGAAACCGCCTTTTTTGAAGCGTTTTATCATACATATATAGAAAATAACGAATCGCTGTGGTATCTCGAAAACCGTGTGCCGCGTCTTTCGGAATGTTGCGGCAAAATCGTTTTGATGCGCCGCGCGAAACGCGCACCGAACTTCCGCACAGCACAAAATTGCGGATTGGATTTTTCCGTTTGGGAAAATCAAAATTCCAAAACCGAAACCGCGCCTTGCGAAGTCTCGCTTTCGCGCACTTGCCGCGCCACGGTGCAGGACCGTTACCGTCTGCCGCCCGAAGTGAAATGGGCGCAGTGTGCGAAACCGTTTTTGGATGTTGCCGCACCGTCGGAACATCACATTTGCGTGCATTTTTTGAGCACCTGCGGCGGAGACGGCGTCCCCGCCGAAAACGCGCCGATTGTCAACGCGGCATTCTTAGAATATCCGCTTTCTTCTGCACACGCGCAGGGATGGTTTTTCCTCGATTACCCGAGTGAAACTTTATGTCAAAAAATTATGGGTTCCAACGCACAACTGTATAAAGGAGACCGCGTATGAAAATTTTCGGTATTGTACTGCTTGTTTTGATGATTCTCCTTTTGATTCTATTGCTTGCGCTGTGCGGCTATATCTTTAACGGGATTATTTGGCGCAAAACCTTTCCGTTGCCGAAATGGATTGCAAACATGATTGCGGGCGGCGGCGCGGATACGGACACATACCCGCAAGAGGCAAAAAAGGCGATGCAGGCATTTTTATCGTTGCCGCAGGAGGAAGTTACCCTGCACGCGCCCGACGGCGCATCGTTGTTCGGACGGGTGCTTGTGCCCGAACACCCCAACGGCAGAACGATGGTACTTTGCCACGGCTCGCGCAGCACCGGCAAAGGCGAATTTTGTATGATGGCGCCGTGGCTTTTTGAGAACGGGTATACGCTCGTACTGCCCGACCACCGCGGTTGCGGCGAGAGCGACGGCAAATATATGGGGTTCGGCACGCATGAATCCAAAGACACCTTTTTGTGGGTGAATTACGCGAAGGCGCGTTTCCCCGAAAACAGTATATTCCTGTTGGGCGTGTCGATGGGTGCGGCAACGGTGCTGATGATGAGTCCGCACGCTGAAGACGAAGCCATAAAAGGCATTATCGCCGATTGCCCGTACACTTCGGCGTGGGAAGAATTTTCTTACCAACTGCACACCTCGTTCCACGCGCCCGATTTCCCGATTCTGCACATCTGCGATTTGTATTGCCGCCTGTTTTGCGGCTACCGTTTTAAAGACGCATCCCCTTTAGAAGCGGTGAAACACGCCAAAAAGCCGATTTTGTTTATTCACGGTGCAAAAGACGATTTTGTGCCGACCTTTATGCAGGATATTCTGTATGACGCCTGCGTAACACCGAAAGCGAAACTGACCGTGCCCGAAGCCGTGCACGCGCGCAGTTATTATACGAACGCATCTTCGTACAAAGAAGCATTGGAAGCGTTTATGGATACATATGACGGAGCGAAAAAATGAAAACCGTATTGGAAACCGAATTGCGCGTTTTGCGCGCACAGGAAAAAACGAATATCGTGTTGCCGTTTACCTTGGACAGCGCGGCGAAAGAGCTGAAAATCACCTACGCATACGCGCCGAAAACAGCCGAGGACGAAGCGGCGAAACAACTTGCGGAAAATTGCCTTTTGCGTGACGCAGGCGAATTCCGAAAAGAATACCCACCTGCGGAAGATTTTTTGCCGCTGAAAAATCTGATTACCCTGTCCTTAGATGACCCGAACGGATATCGCGGCGCGGCGCACCGTCAGGCGGACAGCCAAGTGCACATTTTCACCGAAACCGAAAGTCCGTTCGGCTTTTCGGAGGGGGCGCTCCCCGCGGGAAATTGGCGGTTGGTCTTAAATGTGCACGCGGTGGTGACCGAATATTGCGATTGTCGCATAAAAGTGGAAGCAGAGGGGGCAAAAACGGATGCGTAACGGCGAAACATGGTTCCCTTGTGAACTGCATTGCCACACCGTGCACAGCGACGGCGATTTTACGGTGGCAGAACTTTTAGAGGCCGCCCGTGCGCGCAAGTTGGACGGCATTTGTTTAACCGACCACAACACCGCCGCAGGAACGCTTGAAGCGTGCAAAAGTCAAAATCCCGTGGTGCTCGGCGGTATGGAATGGACGACTTATTTCGGGCATATGCCTGTGCTCGATTGCAAAGAATTTGTCGATTGGCGCGACGCCACACCCGACAATATTGATGAGAAACTTCGCGCCGTACACGAAAACGGCGGTTTGTGCGGTATGGCGCACCCCTTTCAAATCGGCACACCCATTTGCACAGGCGGCTTTTGGGAGTTTCGCGTCAAAGATTTTCACTTAATCCATTATTTGGAAGTTTGGGCGGAGGGCGCGCCGTATTACAATGCCGCAAACGCCCGCGCACAGAAACTGTGGCAATCGCTTTTGGATAAAGGCTATCGTATCACGCCGACCATGGGGCGCGATTGGCACAGACTGCAAAACAACATTTACCCCACGGCTTGCACCTATCTTTTGTGCCCCGCAGGGGACTTAACGCCCGAAAAAATGAAAACGGCGATACGCGGCGGCAAAACGAGTGTTTGCGTGGGCCCCTTGTTTTATTTTGAGACCGCGCGCGGCGAAACCGTGGGTGACTGTGTGCCGTCGGGTGAAACGGAATTGCATTTTACAATAGACGATACGCGCTACCGTGCTTTACAACCTGAAAATCGGTTTGTGCCGCGGGAAATCCGCTTGTATACAAACGGCGGAAAAGCCGTTTTGCGTTTGCCTGTATCTGCGGGGGAAACGCAGTTGACGGCAAACCTTTGTTTACAGGAAAAGCAATACTACCGCGCTGAACTTTGGGGCGATACCGATGAAAAATCCAACACACAGCTTGCGGTGACCGCCGCGTTGTATACCGAATAGAAACGGGGGAGAAAATATGGAAAAAGCAAACACCGTGCGTGAACGCCGCTATGTCGGCGTGCGCGAAACCGTGCTCTACGGCGTGGCAAACGGCGGGCAATGCATCGGCTACAATATGGTGCGTTCGCAGTTGACCTTCTTTTTGGTTACCGTATTCGGCGTGCCCGCGCCCGCAGTGGCAACGATGATTTTCTTTATGGGACTTTGGGATGCGTTCAATGACCCGTTGATGGGCACTTTGGTCGACCGCACCCGCACGCGCTACGGCAAACTGCGCCCGTACCTTTTGTTCGTACCCATTCCGTTGGGGATTGCCACCATTGTCTTTTTCGGCGGCGCCGAGTTTTTGTCGGGCGTGCAGTCGGACACGGTGAAAATCATTTATATGTGTATAACCTATTTTATATGGGAATTTTTCTACACAATAGGCGATATTCCGTTTTGGGGACTTTCGGCGGCGGTTTCGCCGAACTCCGAGGACCGTTCCCGCGTGATTACCTCGGCGCGCTTCATTTCAAGCATCATCGGCGGACTGCCGGGTATTTTGGTTTCGATTTGTATCGACCTTTACCGTCACGGCACTGTGCCGTGGGATTTACGGCAGGTGTTTTTGTTCCTCGGCGTGGTGGCGGGCACCGTTGGTATGGGGCTTTTCTCCCTTGCGGGGATTTTCTCACGCGAACGCGTGGTGCAAAGCAATGACGAGCCGAAAATAGCGGATTGCTTCCGCTATTTGTTCAAGAATAAGCCGTTGCTTTTGCTGGTGCTTTCGTCTGTGCTCTCCACCGTCGGCGGCATTGCCGATACCTTTACGCAATATTTCTATTCTTTATCGTTGGGGTATGCGAGTTTGGCGCTTGTGGCGGGGATTCCCGGCACGATTATGGGCTTTTTCACCTATGCGCTTCTGCCGCGATTGGAAAGACGGTGGAGTTCCAAACAGATTGTCATTCGCACAACTGTTTTAAAAGCGATTGTCACCACCTGTATTTTCCTGTTGGGGTGTCGGCATTACACACAGCCTATTATCATCGTGCCGCTTTTGGCGCTGCAAGGGGTGTTTACAAGCGCAATCGCCAGTGTGGGTATGGTTGTGCCGACCAAGATGATTGGCGACACCGTGGACTATATGGAATGGAAAACCGGCGAACGCGGCGAGGGCATGAGTTTCTCCCTGCTTACCTTTATCAGCAAACTGACCGGCTCTTTAAGCACCGCGATTGCCACGGCGATTATCCCGATTATCGGGTTACAGCAAGTCGGCGCGGAAATGGTGCTCGCCGAGGGCGGCGCGGTCAACACGCGGCTTTGGCTGTGGGGGTTGGTTACGATGATTCCCTCTGTGCTCAATCTTGTTTCGCTGATTCCGTACATCTTCTACGATTTGGAGGGGGAAAAACTCGACACCATCCACGAAGCTATGCGGCAGCACCGTCAGGCTTTGACAAAATCGGCAGGCAATAAAGAACAGGAGGAAGCAAAGAAATGAAAATCTCATTCAAAAAAGCCGTAGCGGCACTTATATCCATACTTTTGCTTTGCAACATACTTTTTTTGCCGTGCGCGGCACAGGAGGCACAACCATTGCAATTCCATAACGGGAAATTTAAAATATTGATTTTGTCGGATGTGCAGGATACCGACACCCCGCAGCGGGAAACGACTGCGCTTTTGGAAGCGGCGCTTGACGAAGCAAAACCCGATTTGGTGGTCTTGCTCGGCGACAACACCGCAGGATGGTGGAAAAATGTAGACAAAGCCGCTACCGAAGTGGCGGTAGACGCCGTGGCAAAGCCGATAGACAGCCGCAACATTCCGTTTGCGTTGGTGTTCGGCAATCATGACCACGAGGGGCTTTGCGACGAGCAAAACGGTATGCAGGAGGAAGAAGCAAAGGAACTTTTGCTCTCCTACTTCCAAAAATACAAAACCTGCCTTGCCGTGGAAGGCGAAGAAATGACGGGCGTTTGCAACTACAATCTGCCCGTAAAAAGTTCCGACGGGGAAAAGATTGTTTATAATTTGTGGTTTATGGATTCCAACCCCTACACGCCCGAAAGTGAGGGCGGCGGGTACGGCTATGTGCACCAAGACCAAACCGCGTGGTATCAAAGCACCGCCGCGCAGTTAAAAGCGCAAAACGGCGGCGAAACAGTCCCCGCCATGCTCTTTCAGCACATCATTGTGCCCGAAGTTTACGATATGTTGAAAGAGGTGCCCGCGGGCACTTCGGGCGCGGTGCGCGGCAACGGCAGTTATAAAAGCCATTACTATACCGTTTCCGATGCGGTATATCAGGGCGCTTTAAACGAGGGCCCTTGCCCGCCTGACAAAAACGGCGGACAATTCAAAAGTTGGCTTGAAACCGGCGATATTGTTGCCGCCTTTTTCGGGCATGACCACACCAACGATTTTGCGGGCGTTTACGAGGGGATTCATTTGGTTGCCACCCCTGCCGTGACTTTTTACAGTTACGGCTATCACCGCGGCGTGCGCACAATCACCTTGGACGAAGCGGATTTATCGACATTCACTTCGGAAATTCTGACTTTTGAGGATTTGACCGATTTAAAGGTCAAAAATCTTTACAAAGCAAACCACGGCTATTACGAATACAAATATCTCTTTTTGCCGATTGTGGGCGGCGTGCTCGGTGCGGTTGCGGCGCTCACGGTCGGTGCGGTTTGCGTTTGTAAAGTATGGAAAAAACGAAAGGGCAAAGGGTAATTTATGGGGAAACAGAAAAAACCGACGATTTATACCGTCGCAACGGCGCATTTGGACACGGTTTGGAATTGGGATTTTGAAAAAACCGTGCGCGAATACATTCCTGCAACGCTGAACAAAAACTTTAAGCTGTTTGAAAAATACCCGGATTATGTGTTCAGTTTCGAGGGCAGCCGCCGCTACGAATTGATGGAAGAATATTATCCCGAAAAATTCGCACAACTGCAAAAATACATTGCAAACGGGCGTTGGTTTGTGACGGGCAGTGCCTATGAAAACGGCGATGTCAATGTGCCCTCGCCCGAAGCGCTGTTTCGCAATATCCTTTACGGCAACGGGTATTTCCAAGAGAAATTCGGCAAAACGAGCGTCGATATTTATTTGCCGGACTGCTTCGGCTTCGGCTATGCTTTGCCGAGCATTATCAAGCACGCGGGGCTTTTGGGCTTCACCACGCAAAAACTCACATGGAGTTCGGCTTACGGCATTCCTTTTGATTTGGGCTTGTGGCAGGGCGTAGACGGCAGTCGCATCTACGCTTCTTTGGACGCGCAGGATTACAGCGCAACGCTGCAAAGCGTGCGCGAACACAAAAATGCGCCGAAAAAACTGCAAAACAATATAGAAAAATACGATTTGCCCTTTACCTATCTTTTGCACGGCACGGGCGACCGCGGCGGCGCACCGGCGGAAAAATCGGTGCAAACCGTTGTCCGTGAAAAGCAGAAAAACAAGGAAAGCGACACCGATGTGGAAATCGTCAGCGCAGATAAAGTTTTTCGCATTATGGATGAAGACCTCGCCGCGGCGCAAAAGAAAAAACTGCCCGTTTGGAACAACGAACTCGTTTCCACCGACCACGGCGTCGGCGGGTATACCTCGCGCGCTTTGGGGAAACGCTTAAACCGCAAAAACGAACAACTTGCCGATGCGGCGGAGCGCTTTTCTGCGGCGGCAGAGTGGCTTTCCGAAAGTCCGTATCCGAAAGATACTTTGGAAACCGCGTGGAAACGCGTGATTGCGCACCAGTTCCACGACGATTTGCCCGGTACGTCCTTAGAACACGTATACAAACGCAGTTGGAACGATTATACGCTCTCGTTAAATCAGTTTGCCTCTGTGTATACCGCCGCGGCAGAAAGCATTGTGCATCAAATGACCGTGCCGTTTAAACGCGGTGTGGCAGTAGCCGTCAGCAATCCCACGCAGTTCGCGCGTACCGAAACCGTGGAATGCCGCGTGCCTGCACTGCAAAATGCATCTTTCGTGCGCGTAAAAAATGCGGCGGGCAAAGCGGTGCCGTCACAAATTTCCAACGGCAAAATTCTCTTTTCCGCCACCGTGCCCGCAAACGGAATTGCCGTATTCTGCATCACGAAATCGGACAGTCCCTATGCAGGGGAAAGCACGATTTGCATAACGGAACGCACATTGGAAAATGAAAAATACAAAGTCACTTTAGACGACAACGGCGATATGGCTTCTGTTTTCGATAAAACGCTCGAAAAAGAGTTGCTCGCAAGCCCCGTGCGTATGGCGTTGCACAAATACAACGGCTCGCATCCGTGGCCCGCGTGGGAGTTGGATTATCCCGAAGTAATGGCAGAACCTGCCGCTTACGCCGCCGCACCGCAGTTTCGTATTCTCGAAAACGGCAGTGCGCGTGTGTGCATCGAAACCCGCCGCACGGCAGGGGAGTCGGTGTTCGTGCAGCGCATTTCCTTGGGGGCGGGGGAAACCGCCGTCCGCGTGGAAAACGAAATCGAATGGTACAGCCCGAGAACGCTTTTGAAAACGCCGTTTTCCTTTACTGTCGAGGAAGCAGACGCCGCCTATGATTTGGGGCTCGGCTATATACACCGCGGCACAAATACCGAAAAACTGTATGAGGTGCCTGCGCAGAATTGGGCAGACATCAGCGGCGAAATGTTCGGCGTGTCGGTTTTGAGCGACAGCAAATACGGTTGGGACCACCCGACCGCGAACACCTTGCGCTTAACGGATTACATACGCCGCGTGCGAATTTCCTGCCGAAAAGCCACCAAAGT
>DAVZHM010000039.1:0-15997 GCA_052273845.1 Candidatus Fimenecus sp.
GCTGTTCTTCTACGGCGACAAACGCGGCGAATAAAACGGTATGTTTCGTGTAATGTTTGTCTGCCACGGCAACATTTGCCGTTCGCCGATGGCAGAGTACATTTTCAATGATTTAGCCGAACAGCAAGGGGTTTCGCATTTGTTTTTCGCTTCGTCAAGCGCAACAAGTTCGGAAGAAATCTGCGGAATGCGCGGCAACCCCGTTTACCCGCCTGCCAAAGCGCAGTTGGCGCACCACGGGATTTCCTGTGACAAAAAGCGCGCCGTGCAGTTGCAAAAAGCGGATTATGACCGATATGACCTGTTTGTCGGTATGGACGAAGCCAATATCCGAAATATGTTGCGGATTTTCGGCAAAGACCCAAATCACAAAGTCTGTAAACTGCTCGACTTTGCCGATGGCGGCGATGTGGCAGACCCTTGGTATTCTCGTGATTTTGACACGGCATACCGCGCGATTTTCAGCGGATGTTCGGCATTGCTTCGCGCACTGCGGCAAGAAAAACAAGATTGAAAAAATGCAATGCAGGTGCACCCGAAATGCACCTGCATTTTTTCGGAGATGCAGTATGAAACAAATTTTGCTCATCGCAACAGGCGGCACGATTGCCGCGCAAAATACGGAACAGGGATTAACGCCGCAACTTTCCGCATCGGCGCTCTTGCAGTATGTTCCCTCTGTGCAAACCTTGTGCAATATCACTTGCATACAGCCTTTCCTGCTCGACAGTACCGACATAACGCCGTCACATTGGCTGGAGTTGGCGCTTTGCATCAAGCAGCATTACAATTCGTATGACGGATTTGTCATCACCCACGGCACGGATACCTTGGGCTTTACCGCGGCGGCGCTGTCCTATCTTATACAAGGTGCGGCAAAGCCGATTGTCCTAACCGGTGCACAGCGCCCGATAGATGCCGAACAATCCGATGCACCGAAAAACCTCGGCGACGCGATTTTGTACGCCGCAAACGGCATGGGCGGTGTGTCTGTGGTATTCTGTGGACGCGTGATTGCGGGTACGCGTGCCGGGAAAATGTATACCAAAAGGGATATGGCGTTTGAAAGTATCCATTTCCCGTATCTCGCCGAAATCGCGGACGGGCAAATCCGAAATGCGTTCCTCAAAAAGGCAGAAAAACCGGACGCTCCCGTGTTTTATCACGCGTTAAATCCGCGCGTTGGCGTTTTGCAATGCACCCCGGGAATGCCCAAAGAAATCCTGCTTTCTGCCGCAGCGCACTGTGATGCCTTGGTGCTTGAAGGCTACGGTTTGGGCGGCGTGCCTGCTGTGTTGCAAGAAACGCTTACAAAAATCACGAGTGGGGGCACCGTTGTGGCAATCGGTACTGCCGTGCCGTTTGAGGGGACGGATATGTCCGTTTATAAAGTCGGCAGAACGGCAAAAGCGAACTGCAATCTTTTGGAACTGCGCAGTATGACCACCGAATCTGCCGTCACAAAACTGATGTGGATTCTTGCGCAGACTAAAGAACCCGAAGAAGTGCGCCGCCTGTTTGAAGCGGACGGCAGTACAACCGAAAACGCGTAATATGAGGGAGAAAAATGAGAAATACACAAATATTCACAAATGATTGGCAGTTTCAATATGTCGGTGAAAAGCCTGCCAACATTGCATCGCTTTCCGACTTTGCGCCCGTCCTCGTGCCGCACACTTGGAACAATTCAGACGGGCAGGACGGCGGCAACGATTACAAACGCGGGGTAGGCGTTTACAAAAAGACTTTTACCGTGCAGAAAAATCCCGACAAACGCTATTATTTGGACTTTTTGGGCGTGAACGCGGTTTGCGATGTGATTTTCAACGGAAAACACCTCGGACAGCACCGTGGCGGGTACACGCGATTTCGGTTTCCTTTGACAGACGCACTTTTGGACGGCGAAAACACTTTGTTTGTCTGTGCGGACAATTCGCCGTTTCCCGATGTAAACCCCTTGGAAGCGGACTTCACCTTTTTCGGCGGCATTTACAGGGAAGTGTATTTTATTGAAACGGAAAAAGTACACTTCTGCCTTTCGGAAAACGGCGCGGACGGCGTGCGGATTTCTTATCCGAATTCACCCGAAATCAAAACATCGGTGCCCGTTACCGTGCAGACGAAAACCTCAAAAAGTGCTGTCAGCAAAACGCTTTCGGTGCGCGTTGCCGTACCGTCTGCATTTTGCGGTTGTCCGTTTATTTCCGAAACGGATTTTCGACCCGAAGAAATGGTTCGTGAAAACGGCGAAACGGTAGCCGAAACCTCGGTTACGGTGGAAAATGTCCGCACAGAACTTACCTTGCAAATTGCAAATCCGCATTTGTGGAACGGCAGAACCGACCCGTTTTGCTACACCGTTATTTGCGAACTGCGCGACGGCGAAACGGTTCTTGACCGCGTGGAAAAGCAAATCGGTATTCGGTATTTTGAAATCCACCCGAAAAAGGGATTCTTTTTAAACGGAAAATCCTATCCGTTGCGTGGGGTGAACCGCCATCAGGACAGGGAAAATATGGGCAATGCCATCACATTGCGCGAACACGATGAAGATTTCTCCGTGCTTTACGAAATCGGTGCAAACGCCGTGCGGCTGGCACATTATCCGCATCATCCGCATTTTTATGACCTTTGTGACCGTTACGGTCTGCTCGTTTGGGCAGAAATCCCGTTCGTGGACCACATCGGCGGCTTAAAGGAATCCCCTTTGCCGACAGATACCGTGCTCGACAAAGCGGTGACGGCACGCCAACTTGAAAACGCCGTCACACAAATGACGGAACTGATTTGTCAGCAGGGGCACCGCCCGTCGATTTTTTGTTGGAGTATGTCTAACGAAGTGATGCAAAAATACGGCGACACAGCGGCGCAAATGATGCGCACTTTGCACGAAACCACCCGCGCGTTAGATGACACACGCTACACCGCAATGGCGCTGAACCATACATACGGCTACCGTTGGCAATCCGATGTCAAAGGCTGTAACATTTACCCGGGTTGGTATATGGGCAAACCGACACATTTTCGCTATCAGGTGAATTACCATATCCGTGCCAACCGCCGCGCAGGCATCGCCGTGTCGGAATACGGCGCGGGGGCTAATGTCTTGCATCACACCGAGCACCCGCGGCAACCCAAAGACACGACCTGTGCGTTTCACCCCGAAGAATGGGCGAGTATCGTCCACGAACACGCATTGCGGTATTTTATGTCGCCGCACCACAATAAGGTGTGGGGTTCGTTTGTGTGGAATTTGTTCGACTTCGCGGTCGATATTCGCAACGAGGGCGAATTGCCCGGCAGAAATGACAAAGGGCTTGTGACCTATGACCGCAAAATCAAAAAAGACGCGTTTTATCTGTATAAAGCCTATTGGCGCAAAACACCCGTAACCTATATCACTTCCCGCCGATTTAAAACGCGCGAACAAGAAAAAATTACCGTCAAGGTGTATTCCAACGCCGATGCGGTCACCCTCACCGTAAACGGCAAGCCGTATAAAACAAAACAGGCAAAGCATTGCCGTCAGGCACACATATTCCTGTTTAAAGGCGTAACGCTCCAAAACGGCGAAAATACCGTGACGGCAACGGGTACAAACGGCGCGAACGATTCGGTGTGCTGGCTGTATAACAAATAAAAGCATTTTTCTTACACAAAAACAGTTGCACCGATTTCGGAAATATGGTAAACTGAATTCGTATAATATTTGAAACAGGGGGATTTGTATGGATTCCGAAAGAATTTTAAGAACCTCTATCTTCGGCGGCTTCCGTCGGGAAGATGTGTTGGGGTATGTAGAGGAGTTAAAAGGCGAAATCGCCGTGCTCCAAGAAGAATTAAAAGGTAAAGTTGCCAAAATGGACGCGTTGAGCGAAAAGGTGGAAACGCTTTCCGAAGCGTGCGAGCAAGCAAAAGAAACCGAGCAAAAGCTCAGTGAAGTGACCGCCGTGCTGGAAACAGAACAGCAGAAAAACGAAACGCTGACCGCCGAAAACGCAGAACTTTCAGCCCGCGTTGCGGCCATCGACGGCGAAAAAGCGGCTATGGAGCAAAAAGCCGCCGAAATCCGTGCTTCCGAAGCACAGTTGGGCGCCGCATTCTTAGACGCGCGCAAATATTCCGATGAAATCGTCTGTGCCGCCAACAAAAAGGCGAACGAAACGCAAAACGATGCGTCCGATTCCATTGCAAAACAGGCAACCGAAGTTGCAAAACTTTCCGCCGATGTCGATGCGCTTTCTCTGACGCTCTCAAAATCCATTGAAAGTTTGCATGCCGACATTTCCGCACTTTCCGTCAAACTTTCCAAGGCGGCGCAAAGCCTGCAAAACCGCAAAGATGCGGAAAAATTTGTTCCCGATATTTCCATCAAAATCGAAGAAGAACTCGGCGAAAAAATTACCGGTGTTACCGAAACCGATGACGGCAGCGGACTGACTTACATTCACTACCCGCCGCATACCGAATTTAACGAAGATTTGAATATCACGCCGAATACGGTTTACCGTTTCGACACACCCAAAGAGGGTTGATACTTTGCAAACTTTTCATTTACATACTGACGAAATCAAAGAAAACGCCCCGCGCCTTTCGGCAGGGGATACCGTGTATTTAAGCGGTACGGTGTATACCTCGCGTGACGCGGCGCACAAACGCATTGTTGCCGCATTGCATGAAGGCGAGGCGGTGCCGTATGATATAAACGGCGCGGTGGTCTATTACGCGGGCCCCACCCCCACACCCGAAGGGCTTTCCATCGGCAGTTGCGGGCCGACCACTTCAAGTCGAATGGATGTTTATGCCCCCGAACTGCTCGATTTAGGGCTTGCCGCTATGGTCGGCAAAGGGCCGAGAAATCGCGCGGTGTGCGATGCGATTGTCCGAAACGGCGCGGTGTATTTTTGCGCAATCGGCGGCGCGGGTGCGCTTGCAAGCAAGTGCATTACCGCTTGCGAAGTGATTGCCTATGATGACCTCGGCTGTGAGTCCGTTAAACGGCTCACATTTCAAGATTTCCCGCTGACGGTGGCAATCGATTGCCGCGGCGGCAACCTTTTCAACAAATAACGGAGTAACTTGATGGATTATAACGAATTTCTTTCTGTACGCAAACGGATTATTGAAGCACAATTTAACCGAATGAACGAATGCCAAAAAAAAGCGGTCTTTCAAGTCGATGGGCCGCTTTTAATTCTGGCAGGCGCGGGGAGTGGCAAAACGACGGTGCTCGTCAACCGCATTGCCAATTTGATGCAGTACGGCAACGCCTATTGTTCCGACTGTGCCGACCGCACACCCGATGCGCACGATTTGGAATTGATGAAAGCATACCTTGCCGGGGATAAATCGTTCTACCCCGAAATTGCCGATGTGCTGTGCGACCGCGCACCGAAGCCGTGGCAAATTTTGGCAATCACTTTCACCAATAAAGCGGCGAACGAGTTGAAAGAGCGCCTTGCCGCAATGCTTGGGGACGATGCCAACGATATTTGGGCATCTACCTTCCATTCGGCTTGCGTAAAAATCTTGCGACGCAATGCCGACCGTTTGGGATTTACCAACCGTTTCACGATTTACGATACAGACGACAGCCGCCGCGTAATGAAAGAGTGTCAGCGGCTTTTGGGGATTGAAGACCGCTTTTTGTCGCACAAAACCATTTTGAATGAAATCAGCCGTGCGAAAGATTCTTTAATCACACCCGCCGAAATGCAAAAGGAGGCGGGGCAGGATACGCGTTTGCAGAAAATCGCGGAATGTTATGCCAAATATCAAAATATGCTCAAAAACGCCGACGCAATGGATTTTGACGACATTATTTTCAATACCGTGCGCTTGTTTGAGGAAAATGCAGATGTGCTTGAACATTATCAGCATCAGTTCCGCTATGTGATGGTGGACGAGTATCAGGACACCAACCACGCGCAGTACAAGTTGACCTCGCTTTTGGCAGACGGTTACCGCAACATTTGCGTGGTCGGCGATGACGACCAAAGCATTTACCGTTTCCGCGGGGCGACGATTGAAAATATTTTGAGTTTTGAAACGCGTTACGATGATGCAACCGTCATTCGTTTGGAGCAGAATTACCGTTCCACACAGTGCATTTTGGATGCCGCCAACGCCGTGATTGAAAACAACAGCCAACGAAAAGGCAAAAATCTGTGGACGGCAAACGGCGCAGGCGAAAAAATTGAGCTTGAAACCGCCGAGGATGAAACCGCCGAAGCGGCGTATATTGCGGATCAAATTTTAAATTCCGTGGCGAAAGGGCGGCATTTCGGCGACCACGCGGTGCTGTACCGAATGAACGCGATGTCAGGTCCTGTCGAGCGTGCACTCGTGAAAAACGCTATTCCGTACCGCATCATCGGCGGACATAAATTCTATGACCGTATGGAAATTAAGGATGCGCTCGCGTACTTGTCGGTTGTCAACAATCCGGCGGACAAAATCCGTTTACAGCGCATCATCAATACCCCCAAGCGCGGCATCGGCGATACCACCGTTCAGCGTGCGGGCGAAATTGCCGATTTGTTGGGCGTTTCGCTGTTCGAGGTGTTCAAAACTGCCGACGAATACGAGGTTTTGAAGCGTTCCGCCGCAAAACTCAAAGCGTTTGCCGAAATGATTGAGCGAATCGCCGCGTTTGCCGAAAATGCGCCTTTGGCGGATACTTTCAACCGCATTTTAGAAGAAACGGCGTATGTGGAGTCTTTGCGCTCGGAACCCGAAAAAATGGAAGACCGCGTGCAGAACTTAAACGAACTTTCCGCCACATTGGTGCGCTTTTCCGAGGAAAATCCCGAGGGCACTTTGAACGATTATTTGGAAGAAGTCGCGCTTCTTACCGACATTGACAATTACAATGCCGAAGCGGATACCGTGGTTTTGATGACGCTCCATTCCGCAAAGGGATTGGAGTTCCCCGTTGTATTTATCCCCGGTATGGAGGAAGGCGTGTTCCCCGGTGTGCAAAGTATGTACGTTGAGCCCGAAGTCGAAGAAGAACGCCGCCTCGCCTATGTCGGCATCACGCGCGCGAAAGAAAAACTCTATTTAACGCACGCAAAATCCCGTATGATTTACGGCTCCACAAACTATTACCGTCCGTCGCGCTTCGTGGCGGAAATTCCCGAAAAACTGATGGAAGTGCACCGTTCTGTCGGGTTCCGCGACCGCGCGGGATTTTCGGGCGCTGCCGGTGGCGGTGCGTACGGCAAATCCGCATCGGGCAGTACATACAAAAGCGTCGGCACAAGTGCGCCTGCGAGTGCTTCCGTCAACCGCGGGTTTTCAAAACCCAATACGGGCGCATCAAAATCTGCAACCATTCCCGATTTCAAACCGGGCGATACCGTCGAGCATAAGGTGTTCGGCACGGGCGTGATTTCCACCGTGCGTCCCATGGGCAACGATATGCTTTTGGAAGTTGTGTTCCAAAAGGCGGGCACCAAAAAATTGATGGCGCGTATGGCAAATTTGAAAAAGATATAAAACCGATAAAGAAAAGCAGGATTGATGAAAAACAATCCTGCTTTTTGCTGTGATGCACAATATCGAATTTACTTGTAGGGCAAGGACTTGCTCCCGCCGCTTGTTTTCTTTCGCTTTTCAGCGACTTTCAATCCTTTTTCAAAGAATCATACACGCGAATATTGACCGCTTCCTGTTCGCAGTTGTGGCGGTAAATACTCAGCACCAACCCAATGCCGATATACACCCCAAGGTTGGAAGAACCGCCTGCCGAGAAGAAGGGGAGCGTAATGCCGATAACCGGCAGAAGCATTAAGCACATACCGACATTGATGACCGTCTGCCCCATAATCATTGCCGCCATACCGCTGCAAATGAGGTTGGTTGCGCGATCGCGTGATTTGCGTCCGATCATCAAAATGCGAATGGAAATAAAACACAAAAGCCCCAGCGCGGCAACACAGCCCAAAAAGCCGAGTTCTTCGCCGACCACCGTAAAAATCATATCATTTTGCGCTTCAGGCACCGCGCCCGCCTGCGTGTACGCACCGCGGAGATACCCTTGCCCCGTAAAGCCACCCGCACCGATCGCGGTAATGCCGTATTTTTGCTGATAGATGATGGCGGGGTATAAATCGGGGTAAATCAAAGCCAAAAAGCGGTCCTTTTGAATGGAAGAAAACACATACGTCCAAACAAGCGGTGTTGCCGCGGCAACAAGCGCCGCCCCGCCGAGGAAATACCCCCAATGTACGCCGCCTGCAAACAACATTGAGACGACGATGACGATAAACACAAGAGCCGAGCCCATATCGCCTGTTTTCATCACCAAAAAGATTGGAATCATCGCATGAATACCGAGTTGTAAAATGCTTAACGGCTTGTTGATTTTGTCGCGCAGTCTTTGCAAGTGCACGCCGAATGTAATGATAAACCCGATTTTGACAAATTCCGACGGCTGAATACTGAACGCCCCGAAATCCAACCAAGTGTGCACATCCGGGCGCGCAGCCGGCCCCGTACCGAATGGGAACAGCAACAGAAGCGCACCGATGCAAACCGCACCGATAATCAGCCAAAACCTTGTAAATACTTCATAATTGAAATACGAAATCAACAAACAAAGCCCAATTCCCACAACGACGGCGATGAGCATAATTAAAAATTCTCTTGTAAGCAACTGCCCTTCCAAAAGGTCGTGCCGTGTGGCACTGTAAACCATCAAAAGTCCGAACACGGAAGTCAGGATACTTGAAAGCAACAGCCACATATCCGTTTCACGAAAAAACAGTTTTGCAGAACTTAAAAATTTTTTCATACTGTACCTCACATAAACTTGTCTATATTATAGTGTGAAAGGCGTTGAAATTCAAGTAAAAAGTATTTACGAACCGCGAAAACCGTGTTACAATATTCAAAATGACAGGAAAGGGACGGCACGCAAACGAAAGTTGCGGCTTTGAAATCAGCATGCAAACCTTTATTACCCGAAATTATCAGGAAACGGTCGCCTTGGGCGAGCGTTTCGGCAAAACGCTGAAAGGCGGCGAAGTGTTGGCGCTGTTCGGCGGTATGGGTATGGGCAAAACCGCCTTTGCCACGGGCGTTGCGAAAGGGATGGGGCTTTCGGATGCCGTCAGTAGCCCGACCTTTGCCATTGTAAATGTCTACGGGCGCCATGCAGAACTCTGTCATTTTGATATGTACCGCGTTTCCACCTGGGCGGATTTGGACTCCACGGGATTTTTCGACTACATGGAGCAAGGCGCCGTTTTGTGCGTAGAGTGGAGCGAAAATATTGAAAACGCATTGCCCGAAACGGCTGTGCGTATCCGCTTTGAAAAAGGCGAAGCGGATGATGAACGCAAAATAACGATTGAGAAAAGCGAGGCGATTTTGTGAAACTGTTCGCGTTGGATTGTGCGTCTGTATCGGCAAGCGTTGCCCTTTTAGACGCGGACAAGGTCTTAGGCGAAACCTTTTCCAATGTCGCCTTAACGCATAGCCAAACGCTTTTGCCGATGGCGGAAGAATTGTTGCACAATACGAGAACCGAACCGAAAGAAATTGACCTGTTCGCCGTGAGCGCAGGCCCCGGCTCGTTTACCGGCGTGCGCATCGGTGTTGCCGCCGTGAAAGGGCTTGCCGACGCACTCCATACGCCTTGCATAGCGGTTTCCGCACTCGAAGCGGCTGCCTATCCGTTTCGGGATTTCGAGGGCATCGTTTGCGCGGCAATGGATGCGCGTTGCAATCAGGTGTATACCGCGCTTTTTGAAAACGGAAAACAAATTTTAGAAGATTCCGCTATGCTGATTTCAGAGTTGGGCGAAATTTTAAAAACACATCAAAAACCCGTCCTGTTTTGCGCGGACGGGGCGCAAAAGGCTTGCGATGCGCTGAAAAGGGATACGGATTTGCCGTACCGCGTCGCCGCTTCTCAAATGCGGTATACGCACGCTTCGTCTGTCGGGTATCTCGCTTTGGAGCGCATCGAAAACGGCGAAGCACCGATATCTGCGCGCAATTTACAGCCGATTTACCTTCGCTTGCCGCAGGCACAGCGGGAATTAAATAACAAAAACCAAACAAAATAAGGAGTAAAAACAATGATTTATCTCGGAGCAGACCACGGCGGTTACGAATTAAAGGAAGCCATTAAAGCCCATTTGGACGAGCAGGGGATTGCCTACACGGATTGCGGCACACATTCCGCAGAGTCCGTCGATTACGCCCCGATTGCGAAAGCCACCTGCGACAAACTGCTTGCAGACGGTGACAGCACTTCGCTCGCCGTGCTTTGCTGCGGTACGGGTATCGGCATTTCTATGGCGGCAAACAAAGTGAAAGGCATTCGTGCGGCTTGCTGCTCGGATTATTTCAGCGCAAAATTCACGCGCCTGCACAACAACGCAAACGCGCTTTGTATGGGCGGCAGAGTGGTTGGCACAGGGCTTGCGTGCGAGCTTGTGGATGTGTTCTTAAATACGCCGTTTGAGGGCGGCAGGCACCAACGCCGTATTGACCAAATCACCGCGATTGAAGAAGGTACGCTGTAATCTAACAATATGATAAAAAATCTTGTGTTTTTCGGACAGCTGTTATATAATATTGCAGATAGATAAAATTTCATTTGGGAGGATATTATGGGAAAAGTTGTTATCACCAATCATCCGCTGATTCAACACAAATTGACGCTTATGCGCGACAAAAACACCGGCTCTAAGGAATTCCGTGCTTTGGTGCAGGAAATTGCAATGCTGATGTGCTATGAGGCAACGCGTGATTTGCCGCTGACGGAAGTGGAAATTGAAACCCCCGTGGCAATGGCAAAAACCAAAGTTATCTCCGGTAAAACCTTGGCGTTTGTACCGATTTTGCGTGCAGGCACAGGTATGCTCGGCGGCGTTTTGGAATTGGTTCCGTCGGCAAAGGTCGGCCACATCGGTATGTACCGTGACCCCGAAACCGTGAAACCCGTTCCGTATTACTGCAAATTACCGTCGGACATTTCACAGCGTGAAGTGATTGTGCTCGACCCGATGCTTGCAACAGGCGGCTCGGCAATTGACGCAATTACACAAATTAAAACCTATAATCCGAAGTCCATTAAGTTTATGGGCATCATCGCCGCTCCCGAAGGGTTGGAAGCACTGACCACGGCGCATCCGGATGTGGATATTTACTGTGCGGCGCTTGATGAAAAGCTCAATGAGCACAGCTACATTGTGCCGGGTCTCGGCGATGCCGGCGACCGTATTTTCGGCACAAAATAAAAAGCAAAAAACAAAATCAAGGACGGCGGCTTTTGGGCATTTGCCGTCCTTTTCTTAATGAGGTGCAACTATGAAATTCCGACGCCTTTTGGCAGTTATGCTATGCTTGATATTATGCATGGGTGTGCTTTCTATGCTGACCTCTTGCGGTCAGGGAAACAAAAATGCGATTTCCGTCAATACAAATAAAACCTATCAAACTATGGAAGGCTTCGGTGCGAGCGCCGCATGGTGGGCACAGGATGTCGGCGGCTGGAGCGAGCAAACCGAAAACGGCAAAGAAACCCGTCAGGAAATTCTCGAACTGCTTTACGGCGAGAACGGCATCGGGCTGGATATTTACCGTTATAACCTCGGTGCAGGTGCAAAAACGGAAGACACTTCCTACTATTCCGACCCGTGGCGCAAAACCCGGAGTTTCATAACGCCGGACGGCAGTATCGACTATTCGTTGGACGCCAACGCCGTTTGGTGTATGCAAAAAGCGGTAGAACTCGGCACAAAAAACGTGGTGTTTTTCTCGAACAGCGCGCCGAACACCATGACGATAAACGGAAAAACCCATAGCGATGCGGACGAAACCCGTTTGGATTATGTGGATGACAACGGCAACAATGTATATTTTTCCAAGCCGAATTTGGACGCCTCCGAGTATCGGAATTTCGCGAATTATGTGTTGGATGCCGTTGAGCATTTTCAGTCTCTCGGTGTGCCCGTTAAAGCCGTTTCTCCGATAAACGAACCGCAGTGGGCATGGCAAGGCGGGCAGGAGGGCTGCCATTATGAGTCCGATGAAGTTGTTGCGCTGTATAAGGTTTTCCTTTCGGAAATGCAAGCGCGCAATTTAACGCAAACCACGGAACTTTCCATGTTTGAATCCGGTCAGCCGTTCGGTGACACTTTAAAACGGTATCTCGACGCGATTATGGACGACAAAGACCTTTCCAAAGCCATAAACAGTATGGATACGCATTCCTATTGGGGCACAGCCGAGCAAAAAGAGAAAACCGCCAAATATTTGAATTGGCATTACCGCGAACTTGCCGTTCGTTGTACCGAATGGACGGAAATGGTAAACGGCAAAGACGTTACAATGGATTCTGCCTTGGTGCTTGCAAACACTATGCTTGAGGATTTAACGATTTTAGATGCCGAAAGTTGGAGTTATTGGATTGCGGTTTCCGCATATGATTACCGCGACGGGCTGATTTATGTGGACCGTGACGCGCATACATACGAAACCACCAAGCGGCTTTACACTATGGGCAATTTCTCGAAATTTATTGAACCGGGCGCGGTGCGCATCGGCGCAACCGTCGGGAAAAATCTGCCCGTTTCTTCGGTCGCGTTTGATTGCGGCGATACCGTCGCAGTGGTAGTTGTCAATTCGGCGGAAAAGGAACAGCAGTTTACCGTTTCCTTCCCGCGCAAAGCGACCTTTAAATCCGTTACCGCCTATGTGACGGACAACGAGCACAATCTGGACTCGGTCGGCACGGTGGCGTATACCGAAAACGGCAGTTATACCGTATCTGCGCAATCCGTGACTACCTTTGTGTTTGAAAAGAGTACGGTGCAATGAACGCAGAGAAAAATAAACCGTTACAGCATATTGTGCATCCCATTCCGCCGTTGTTCGACAGGAATAGCCGCATTTTGATTTTGGGCAGTTTTCCGTCCGTGAAATCCCGCGAACAAGCGTTTTTCTACGGGCATCCCCAAAACCGATTTTGGAAACTTTTGCCGATGCTTTACGGCGAACCGCCGCTTTCCTCTATCCCCGAAAAACGCGCGTTTTGTCAGGCACACGGTGTTGCACTTTGGGATGTTATCGCTTCGTGCGATATTCTCGGCTCGTCCGACAGCAGTATTCAAAACGCATTACCCAACGATTTAACGCCGATTTTAAAAGGCGCGCCGATTGAACGGATTTTCACAAACGGCAAAACCGCAGGGAAACTGTATGACCGTTATATTTTGCCGCAAGTGGAGCGGGAAGCCGTTTGCTTGCCGTCTACAAGTCCCGCGAACGCCGCGTGGACGCTCGAAAAACTGCAAGCATCATGGCAAATTATTTTAGAATAGCAAAAAAAGTGCCTGTCCCAAAAGACAGACACTTTTTTATATTTCATTCTTAAATTAGCCGAGTAATACGTCAAACGCCACCATTAAGCAAAACCCCGCAAGCAATGCGTAAGTTGCTCCGCGTTCGTTGCCGTGCGCGTGTGTTTCGGGAATCATTTCATCGCTGATTACATACAGCATCGTGCCGCCGGCAAACGCGAGCGCGAACGGCAAAATCGCTTCGGAAATGCTCACGGCAAAAAAGCCGAGCATCGTGCCGATAACTTCAATAATCCCTGTGATTAAAGCGATAACAAAGGTTCTGCCGCGCGGTACGCCTGCGGCTAACATCGGCGCGATAATCACCATACCTTCGGGAATGTTTTGCAGCGCGATGCCGCCTGCTATGGTCAACGCTTCGGCGGTGTTGCCCGTGCCGAATCCCACACCTGCCGCAATGCCTTCGGGCAGATTGTGTATGGCAATGGCAATCACGAACAAAAGCACCTTGTTTAATTGCTCATTTTTCTCAGGATGCGTTTCCAAATCCGTACCCGTCAAGCGGTGCAGATGCGGCACGGTTTTGTCAATCATATTGACACACAGCGCACCGACGAACACACCGGCAATCGTTACAAGCAACGAGAACTTTCCACCGTAGTTTAAGGAGGGGAGCACCAACCCAACCACCGCCGCGGCGAGCATAACGCCCGCGGCAAAGGAAAGCACAATGTCGCTGAATTTGTGCGAAATGTTTTTAAACACGAATCCGAACAGGGACCCGATTACCGTTGCACCGCCGACGCCAAGCGCGGTAAGTAATACAATTAGCATGGTTCTGACTCCTTTTTATGACATTCCGTTTAACGTTTTTAATATGCCCTCGGCAATCGCTTCGGCATACGCTTCTATGTTTTCATCGAACAAGGCGTTGTCCTTGTCACTCGTAATAAATCCGATTTCCGCAAGACAACTCGGCATATCGGTGTGGGCGTTTACATAGTAGTTGCCGTCCGCGTTTTTGGCGTACCCCGATTTTACGCCGCGCGCATTGGAAATGCCGGCCTTTGAAAGACTGTTCAGCATATTTTCCGCCAATGCCCATTCCGTGTCGCTCGGCGTGTTTTTTACCCACATTTCCACACCGTTGCCGCTTTCGGCGCTGTTGCGGTGAAGCGCCACGAACAGCGTGCATTTTTTGCGGTTGGCAATGTTGCACCGTTCCTGCAAAGACAAATACGTATCCTCCGCGCGTGTCAAATAGACTGTCACGCCGTTCTCCTGCAATTTGTCCCGCACCAAAAGCGTCAGGCGCAGGTTGTCGTCTTTTTCCATACGTTCGCCGTTTACCGCACCGCAGTCCTCGCCGCCGTGTCCTGCGTCGAGGCAAACCGAGATTTCATGCTTCTTGCTTTGGGCGTAAACCAACCCGACAGTCAGTACAACCAAAAATACCGCCACAAGTGCAAAACCAACGGTGTATATCCAATTTTTATGACGCAAGTACATCTTAATCACCAAGTTTCAATATAGCATATTTTCGGAATTTTGTACACCGCTTACAAAAAGTTTAGGCGTATTGTAACGTATGTCCGAAAAAGCGGTCTTATGCCGAATGGAAAACCGTTGTCAAGCCAAAAAAGATATGCTAAAATAAACAAAAACCGTTCGGGATGTGAAAAAATGTCAAAAAGAAAACGCTTATCTTCTCCGCCGATGGGCTGGAACAGTTGGGATTGTTACGGCGCGGCAGTAAATGAGGAGCAACTGCTCGGAAACGCCGCCTATATGGCGAAACACTTAAAACCGTACGGATGGGAATACATCGTCTGTGATATTCAGTGGTATGAGCCGAGTGCCGTCGGCAATGATTACCACCCGTTTACAGAGCTTTGTATGGATGAATATTCTCGTCTTATCCCTGCCGAAAACCGCTTCCCCTCTGCGGCAGGCGGCAAAGGGTTTCGCCCGATTGCCGACAAAATCCACGAAATGGGGTTGAAATTCGGCATCCATATTTTGCGTGGCATCCCACGGCAGGCGGTGCATCAAAACACAAAACTGCTCGGCACAGACAAAACCGCGCGGCAAATTGCGCATCCGTTTTCCATTTGTGCGTGGAATACCGATATGTACGGCGTAGACCCCGACAAAGACGGCGCACAGGAATATTACGATTCGCTTTTCACGCTCTACGCTTCTTGGGGCGTGGATTTTGTCAAGGTTGATGATATTGCAAATACCGAGTTTAAACCGCACGAACCGTATTCCGCAAAGCGTGAAATCGAAATGATTCGTACTGCAATGGACCGTTGCGGCAGGGATATGGTCTTGAGCCTTTCGCCGGGTCCCGCACCGGTGGAATTTGCAGAACATTTAGCGGAAAATGCCGATATGTGGCGTATGACAGGCGATTTTTGGGACAGTTGGGATAAACTGTATGCGATGTTCGAGCGTTGCGAAACATGGTATCCGTTTGTGGGAAACGGCGCGTTTCCCGATTGTGATATGTTGCCGCTCGGCAGACTTTGCAAAACCGCCTCGTATACCCGAGGAAAAGTATCACGGCTATCACGAGAAAAAGTATCGAGAAAATGAGCGCTCCGGGAATGCCGAGACCGCGCACGCCGAGCGTGCCGAGCAATCCTCCGACGGCACCGCCGCCCTTGTAATATATA
>DAVZHM010000040.1:0-15874 GCA_052273845.1 Candidatus Fimenecus sp.
ATGAGAACAACACTGTGCTCCTGCAGATTGTGCCCTACGCCCGGAATGTAAGCGGAAACTTCAATCCCGTTTGTAAGACGGACTCTGGCGAGTTTACGAAGCGCAGAGTTCGGCTTTTTCGGTGTGTCGGTTTTTACGACGGTGCAAACGCCTCTTTTTTGCGGAGAAGCATTGTCGGTCATAACATTCTTTTTCGAGTTAAGACCTTTCCCGAGTGCCGGAGCCTTCGATTTCTTTTCAAGTGTCTGTCTTCCGTTGCGAACAAGTTGGTTAAAGGTTGGCAAGTCTTTTTCCTCCTTTTTAAATATTTTTTGACACAGCGTGTCAGCAAAGCGGGCATCCCTTTCAAAAAAAGATGTTCGCTTTGCTCACACAAGGTAAGATTTTAGCACCTAAAACCTTACCTTGTCAAGTATTTTCCGAAAATTTCTTATGCGATAATGCCGTCTTCCGCCGTTTCAGCCGTTTCGGGTTTCAATTCTACATTGCTGTAACATTTCATACCCGTACCGGACGGCAGCAGTTTACCGATAATAACGTTTTCTTTCAAGCCCATAAGCGGGTCAACTTTACCCTTAATTGCGGCATCCGTCAACACGCGGGTGGTTTCCTGGAAAGAAGCCGCCGACAGGAACGAATCGGTTGCCAAGGAAGCCTTGGTGATACCCAACAGCACGGGTGAGCAGGTTGCAGGCACAAATTCCGTGCCGTTTGCCTGTGCCAAACGTTCTGCTTCGCGGTTGGCTTGGTTAAATTCGTTCTTTTCAACGGTTGCACCCGGCAATAGCGAAGTAGAACCGGGTTCATCGACTTTCAGTTTGCGCATCATCTGACGAACAATGACTTCGATGTGCTTATCGTTGATATCAACACCCTGCATACGGTAGGTGCGCTGTACTTCTTTAATCAAGTAATCGTGTACCGCATTTACGCCGTTGATGGCAAGAATGTCGTGCGGGTTGGGCGAACCTTCGGTAAGCGCCGTCCCCTTCTTGACATAAATCGGGTTGTCGTCTGCATCGGTTTCGGTATTGAAACGTTTGCGGAAACCGTAGGGAATCAGATAGCTCTTTTCTTCGGCGGTTTCGTCATTGGTAATCACGATATGCTCGTTCTTCTTGATTTCACGGAACGAAAGTTTACCGTCGATTTCCGAAAGAATGGCAAGGGTTTTCGGCTTTCTCGCCTCAAACAATTCTTCAACACGCGGCAAACCTTGTGTGATATCCTGGCTCGATGCGATACCGCCGGTATGGAATGTACGCATCGTCAACTGTGTACCGGGTTCGCCGATGGACTGTGCAGCGATAATACCGACTGCTTCGCCGACGGTGACGGGATCGCCTGTTGCAAGGTTGGAGCCGTAGCACTTAATGCAGACACCGTGCTCGGATTCGCAGGTCAAAAGTGAACGGATTTTGATGCGGCGGTCTGCCGGATTCTCGCGGGCGTTGACCATATCGGCAACCTTCTCGGCAGCTTCTTCGGTCATCATTTCGTCTTTGGACTGAATGAGTTCGCCGGTCTTTTCATCGACAAAGTCTTCCAACAGATAACGGCCGGTCAAACGCTCTTTCAGCGTTTCAATCAGTTCCTTGCCCTCGGTGATATCGTAAACTTCGATACCGTCGTGGCAATGGCAATCTTCTTCGCGGATAATCACGTCTTGTGAAACGTCAACAAGACGTCTGGTCAAGTAACCGGAGTCCGCAGTACGAAGTGCGGTATCCGCCAAACCTTTACGCGCACCACGCGAGGAGATGAAGTATTCAAGAACATTCAAACCTTCGCGGTAGTTTGCACGAATCGGAACTTCAATCGTCTTACCTGCGGTATTCGCAATCAAGCCGCGCATACCGGCAAGCTGACGCAACTGGCTTTCCGAACCACGCGCACCGGAATCGACCATCATATAAATGGGATTCTCTTTGCCGAGGTTGTCTTTCAAACCCTGTGCCACTTTGTTGGTGCATTCTTCCCAAACTTTGATAACGGATTTGGAACGCTCGGAGTTGCTCATCAAACCCATCTTATAGTTTGCGGTGATGCGGTCCACGCGTTCCTCTGCCTTTTCGAGCAATTCGCCCTTTTGCGGCGGAATGGTTGCATCGCAAACCGCCACGGTGATACCGCTCTTGGTGGAGTATTTGTAGCCTTGCGCCTTGATTTTGTCGAGCATTTCGGAAGCAATAGTTACGCCGTGCACTTTAATGCACTTGTCGATAATCTGCCCGAGTGTCTTTTTGTTGACAAGGAAGTCAACTTCCAATTTAAACGCATTCGCGGGGTCGGTTCTGTCCACAAAGCCGAGGTCCTGCGGAATGGGATTGTTGAAAATGATTTTACCGAGGGTGGTATCAACCAATTCGGAACGCATTTCGCCGTCGATTTCCTTGGTCATACGCACTTTGATTTTGGAGTGCAAACCGATGTAGCCCTCGTCATATGCCATAACCGCTTCGTCAAAGCCCGTAAAGACCTTGCCGTTGCCGGGGTCATCGTCTTTGGTCATTGTCAAATAGTAAGAACCAAGAATCATATCCTGCGTCGGCACGGCAACGGGTTTACCGTCAGAGGGCTTCAACAGGTTGTTGGCGGCAAGCATCAGAAGTCTTGCTTCTGCCTGTGCTTCTGCCGAAAGGGGCACGTGTACTGCCATTTGGTCGCCGTCGAAGTCGGCGTTGAATGCGGTACAGCACAACGGGTGGAGCTTAATGGCTCTGCCTTCGACGAGAACAGGCTCAAACGCCTGAATACCAAGTCGGTGCAACGTAGGTGCACGGTTGAGCATAACGGGGTGGTCTTTGATAACCACTTCCAAAGCGTCCCAAACCTCGGTTTTGGAGCGTTCCACCATTTTGCGTGCAGATTTGATGTTGCCGGCGACACCGGTTTCCACCAAGCGCTTCATAACAAAAGGTTTGAACAGTTCCAACGCCATTTCTTTCGGCAAACCGCACTGATAAATCTTCAGTTCGGGACCGACAACGATAACCGAACGGCCGGAATAGTCAACACGCTTACCAAGCAGGTTCTGACGGAAACGGCCTTGCTTACCTTTGAGCATATCCGAAAGGGATTTGAGCGCACGGTTGTTGGGGCCGGTAACCGGTCTGCCGCGTCTGCCGTTGTCGATTAAGGCATCGACGGCTTCCTGCAACATTCTTTTTTCATTGCGGATGATGATTTCGGGCGCGCTCAATTCCAACAATCTTTTCAAACGGTTGTTGCGGTTGATAACGCGTCTGTACAAATCGTTCAAGTCCGAGGTCGCAAAGCGGCCGCCGTCCAACTGCACCATCGGGCGAATGTCGGGCGGAATAACCGGCAGAACGTCCATAATCATCCATTCGGGGCGGTTGCCCGACTGCTTAAAGGCTTCGGCAACCTCCAAACGCTTGAGAATACGGGTTTTCTTTTGCCCGGTGGCATCGGCAAGTTCTTCGCGGAGTTGTGCGCTGAGCGCCTCCACATCGATTTCCTCCAAAAGCGTTTTAATGGCTTCTGCGCCCATGCCTGCCTTAAAATCGTCCTCGTATTTTTCGCGCATGTCGAGATACTCTTTTTCGGAGAGAATCTGCATTTTTGTAAGTTCTGTGTCACCCGGGTCCGTGACGATGTATTTTGCGAAATACAACACCTTTTCAAGGTCACGCGGGGAAAGGTCAAGGATTAACCCCATTCTCGAGGGGATACCTTTGAAATACCAAATGTGCGAAACGGGCGCAACCAATTCGATATGGCCCATTCTTTCACGGCGCACTTTGGATTTGGTGATTTCGACACCGCAGCGTTCGCAGACTTTGCCTTTATAGCGAATGCGTTTGTATTTACCGCAGTGGCACTCCCAGTCCTTCTGCGGCCCGAAAATGCGTTCGCAGTAAAGGCCGTCACGCTCAGGCTTTAAAGTACGGTAGTTTATGGTTTCGGGTTTCTTAACTTCGCCGTAAGACCATTCACGAATCTGGTCGGGCGAGGCAAGACCGATTTTGATTGATTCAAACGATATATTTTCCATCTATCAATACCTTCTTCCTTAATAAGTGAACGAATTACAAAGTTGCGGAGAATTAGAATTCGTCGTCAATCAGTTCGTCGCCGGAAAAATCGCTTTCATCATCCAAATAATCATTGAAAGCGTCTTCGCCGAGTTCTGCTTCCGCATTTTCGTCCGTCACATATCCGTCGTCGAGTGTAACGTCATTCACAACTTCGGTATTCAGCATATCTTCATCGCTGATGACTGCGCCGACGTCGCCCGCTTCGTCCTCAAAGGTCTGGCGAAGGTCGATTTCCTCGCCGTCTTTGTCGAGCACCTTGACATCCAATGCCAAAGACTGCAATTCCTTAATAAGAACCTTGAAAGACTCCGGAATGCCCGGTTGCGGGACGTTCAAGCCTTTCACAATCGACTCGTAGGTCTTAACACGGCCGACAATATCGTCGGATTTGATGGTCAAAATTTCCTGCAAGGTATAAGCCGCGCCGTAAGCTTCGAGCGCCCAAACTTCCATTTCACCGAAACGCTGACCGCCGAACTGTGCTTTACCGCCCAACGGCTGCTGCGTAACGAGGGAGTACGGGCCCGTGCTTCTCGCGTGGATTTTATCGTCTACCAAGTGGTGGAGTTTCAGGAAGTACATCACGCCGACCGTAATCGGGTTGTCGAACTTCAAGCCCGTTCTGCCGTCGGTCAAGATGGACTTACCGTCTTCACGGTAACCTGCTTCTTTGAGGGCTTCGCGGATATCCGCCTCATGCGCGCCGTCGAAAACGGGGGTTGCAATCTTTTGACCGAGTTTTCTGTAAGCAAAGCCGAGGTGCACTTCCAAAACCTGCCCGATGTTCATACGGGACGGAACGCCCAAGGGGTTAAGCACGATATCCAACGGGGTACCGTCATCCAGGAACGGCATATCTTCCTGCGGCAAAATGCGGGAAACAACGCCCTTATTACCATGGCGGCCCGCCATTTTATCGCCGACGGAGATTTTGCGTTTCTGTGCAATGTAGCAACGAACCACTTTGTTCACACCGGGGCTCAATTCATCGCTGTTTTCGCGTGTGAAGATTTCCACATCCACAACGATACCGTATTCACCGTGCGGCACGCGCAAAGAAGTGTCGCGCACTTCGCGCGCTTTTTCACCGAAGATGGCACGGAGCAATCTTTCTTCTGCGGTCAGTTCGGTTTCGCCCTTCGGGGTAACTTTACCGACCAAAATATCGCCCGAATGTACCTCGGCGCCGATGCGGATAATACCGTCTTCATCGAGGTTTGCAAGCGCCTCTTCACCGACATTGGGAATATCGCGGGTGATTTCTTCCGGCCCCAACTTGGTGTCGCGGGATTCGAGTTCGTATTCTTCGATGTGCACCGAAGTATATACATCGTTGCGCACCAATTTTTCATTGATAAGCACAGCGTCCTCGTAGTTGTAACCTTCCCAGGTCATAAAGCCGATGAGGGCGTTTTTACCGAGCGAGATTTCGCCGTTGGAGGTTGCAGGGCCGTCTGCGATGACCTCTTTTTCCTCTACGGACTGTCCCTCGGAGACAATCGGACGCTGGTTGACGCATGTACCTTGGTTGGAACGCATAAACTTAATCAAATCGTAATGGTCCACCGTACCGTCTTTCGCGGTAATTTCAACGACGTCTGCGCTGACTTTGGTCACGGTACCTGCGCGTTTTGCAAGCACAACCGTGCCCGAATCAACCGCCGCCTGATATTCCATACCGGTACCGACAATCGGCGACTCGGTTTTGAGAAGCGGCACTGCCTGACGTTGCATGTTCGCGCCCATCAAAGCACGGTTCGCGTCGTCGTTTTCAAGGAACGGAATCATCGCGGTTGCCACGGAAACCATCATTCTCGGGGAAACGTCCATATAGTCTGCTTCGCCCGCTTCGACTTCCATGAACTCATCGCGGTAGCGCACATTGACCTTTTTGCGCACGAAACGGTTGTTTTCATCAAGCGGTTCGTTCGCCTGTGCGACCATGTAATTGTCTTCGACGTCTGCGGTCATATAGGTTACTTCATCAAGCACCACGCCGGTTTCTTTGTCGATGCGGCGGAACGGCGCTTCAATGAAGCCGTATTTGTTGATTCTCGCAAAAGTAGCGAGATAGGAAATCAAACCGATGTTGGGACCTTCTGGCGTTTCTACGGGGCACATACGGCCATAGTGGCTGTAATGCACGTCGCGCACTTCGAAGCCTGCACGGTCACGCGACAAACCGCCGGGGCCCAAAGCGGACAAACGGCGTTTGTGCGTCAATTCTGCAAGCGGATTGTTTTGGTCCATAAACTGCGACAGCGGAGAGGAACCGAAGAATTCCTTGATTGCTGCCATCACGGGGCGAATGTTGATGAGCGCTGCGGGCGTAACCTTGTCGGGTTCCTGTGCCTGAAGCGTCATACGCTCTTTGACCACGCGTTCCATACGCGAGAAGCCGATGCGGAACTGATTCTGCAACAGTTCACCGACGGAACGAATGCGGCGGTTGCCCAAGTGGTCGATATCATCGGTTGTGCCTACACCGTGGCCGATGCAGTTCAAATAGTTGACGGTTGCGAAAATATCATCAATGGTGATATGCTTCGGAATCAAATCGTCGCAGCGCGCTGCCAATTCTTCACAAAGCGCCGCTTTGTCATCCCCGCATTTGTCGAGCACTTCGCGAAGCACCGCAAATCTGACCTTTTCATTGATGCCGAGGTCTTCGAGTTCTTCTTCGGTGAACATCGGCACATATTCGCCGATGTCAACCATGCCGTTGGAGTACACCTTGACTTCGTCGCCTTCGTTATCAATGATGGCAACATTGACGCCTTCCTGCTCAATGCGATAGGCAAGTTCGGGCGTGATGAAGTCACCTTCATCGGCAAGGATTTCGCCGGTCAAATTGCTGATGATCGGCTCTTTTGCCTTGAAGCCGGCAATTCTTGCGGAAATGCCGAGTTTCTTATTATATTTGTATCTGCCCACGCGGGACAAATCATAGCGATGCGGGTCAAAGAACAGCCCGTCCAAGTGTGCTTGCGCAGTTTCGAGTGTCGGCGGCTCACCGGGACGCAGTTTCTTATAAACTTCAATCAATGCCTGCTCGGTATTGATGGTGGTGTCCTTCTCGAGCGTTGCTTTGATGCGCTCGTCGTAGCCGAAGAACTCCAAAATTTCCTGATTTGTGCTCAAGCCCAAAGCACGAATGAATGTCGTAATAAAGATTTTACGGTTTTTGTCGATACGCACATAAAACAAATCGTTTTGATCGGTTTCATATTCGAGCCACGCACCGCGGTTCGGGATAACGGTGGCAGAATACAGTTCTTTACCGGTCTTGTCATGCGTCATACCGTAATATACGCTCGGCGAACGAACGAGCTGTGAAATAATCACGCGCTCTGCGCCGTTGATGACGAAAGTACCGCTGTCAGTCATCAGCGGGAAATCGCCCATGTACACTTCATTTTCTTTGATTTCGCCCGTTTCCTTATTTAAAAGACGCGCAGTCACGCGTAAGGGGGCAGCGTACGTTGTATCGCGTTCCTTGCACTCTTTTACGGTATATTTGGGGGTGTCATCCATTCGGTAACCCACGAAACTTAAAACAAGGTTGCCCGAATAGTCCGTAATGTCCGCCACATCACGGAATACCTCTTTTAATCCCTCATCCAAAAACCACTGATACGAATTCTTCTGAATTTCGATAAGGTTGGGCATTTGCATAACCTCATTGATTTTCGAGAAGCTCATACGGGTGTTTCTTCCGAGTTTTACAGGTTTGACATTCACCATAGGGCTTATCACTCTCCGTTCTATATTTGTTCAACAAAGCCCCTTCTGCGGGACTTGGAGATTACTACAAGAAACAGTGGCTGAAAGGCTTGATTTTCGACATTTATTATGCTAAACTACTTATGCTTTCAAATGCGCAAGCGTACAGCACACCACTTTAATAGCAGTTTAGTATTATACCCCCCATAAGTCTATATGTCAAGTGCTTTTTCTAAATTGCAGCGCATTTTTGCTTGTTTATTCTTTTTTTCGGAGATGTTCCCTATGCAAAATGTATCCACTTTACAAAATCGGCTTTGTTCTTTGGTTTTATTCCGCGCCCTGCTACAAGACGGCGCGGTTTCTGCTTTTATGCGGTTGCGCCTGTCAGAACAGGCAGACGAAAAAACAGCGATTGCAGAAACGGCATCGTTTACCGCGGCGCTGTTTGACAAAGGCGACAACCTAAGCGACTATGTACTTAACCTCGTGTTGGAGGATGAAAACGCTTATATCCGCCGCGCGGGCGAAGGCGCGTTTACCGATGCTTACCGACAGGCGCTTGATACCGAACTTTCCATTTTACAGGATTTGTGTGATTTAACGCCCGAAGATGTGCGCGCGTTCACAGGGATTACCCTCCCCTTTCCTGCCTGGCAAAACACGCCGTATGATTTGCACGAAATCTACGCACAGCGGGTGCGGGACATCGGGAAAGTCGGCTACGGCATTTTTGCAAAATACCATATGTTCTCTTTAAAAGACGGCAAAATCGCCCCCGTAAAGCACCCCGACGAACAGCGGCTTTCGGATTTCTCGGGCTATGAAGCCGAGCGCAGCCGTATTATTGCCAACACAAAAGCGTTGCTTGCGGGCAACCCGTGCAACAACGTTTTGCTTTACGGCGACGCAGGTTCGGGCAAAAGCAGTACGGTCAAAGCCATTGTTAACGAGTATAAAGACGATGGGCTTCGTTTGATTGAAGTCAAAAAAAGCGAACTGTATTTCCTGCCTGATATTATGGACAAGCTATCCTGCAATCCGCTGAAATTCATTATTTTCATTGACGATTTGAGTTTCGCCGCCGACGATGCGGATTTCGGCGCGCTCAAAGCGATTTTGGAAGGCAGTGTGTCGGGCAGAAGCCACAACATTGCCATTTATGCAACTTCCAACCGCCGCCATTTGGTCAAAGAACGGCTTTCCGACCGTGATGGGGACGATTTGCATTTGCAGGACACCATTCAGGAACTGACCAGTCTTTCGGCAAGATTCGGGTTGAAAATCACATTCTCGAAACCCGACAAACGGCTGTATGAAGACATTGTGCGGGATTTGGCAAAACAGCATCACATTGATATGCCCGAAACGGAACTGTTCCTGCAAGCTGAAGCACACGCGCTTCGCAACGGCGGCAGAAGTCCGCGCACGGCAAAGCAATTCATTGAATATTTGGCTTATTCTTCCAAAAATTGACTTTTGCCTTATTTATATAGTATACTGTTATTCTACATATAAAAAACAGAGAGGGAAACACAATGAGAGAAAAACTTTTTGACTGGGAAAATCCCGCCGTCATCAAGCGAAACAAAGAGGACGGTCATGTAATCGCTTTTGCGTACAACGATGCGGAAAATGCGACAAAAAGGGAAACGCCCGACACCAAAATCACCCTCAACGGGGATTGGAAATTCCATTGGCAAAGAGGGCTGAAAGACGAGCCGAAAGATTTTTATTTGACAAATTTCAATGACGAAAATTGGCGCACCATTCCCGTGCCGTCGGTTTGGCAAACGCAACAAACCGGCAGTGTTCCGTATTACTATGCAAGCACCTTCCCGCGGGCAATTTCGAGAAGCAAAGGGAAAATCCCGTCGATTGACCACGATATGCAGGAAATCGGGCATTATCGCCGCTATTTCAATCTGCCGAAGTCGTTTGAGGGCAAGGAAATTTTCCTGCACTTCGGCGCGGTAAAATCCGCTTTGGAAGTCTATGTCAACGGGGAATTTGTCGGCTATTCGCAAGGCTCGATGACGCCGCACGAATTCAATGTGACCAAATATATGAAACCCGGCGAAAACTTGGTGTGCGCAAAAGTTTACCGTTACAGCGACGCGACATATATTGAGGACCAGGATATGTGGTGGCTTTGCGGCATTTACCGCGAAGTGTATTTGTTCTGCGAAGAAAAAGTCTGCCTGCGCGACTTCTTTGTAACCACCGATTTGGACGCAGAATACAAAGACAGTGACACCAATGTGGAAATCACCGTAAACAACTACGCGCCCGACGCAAAAGAAGCAACGGTTACCGCCGAAATTTTAGACGCAGAAGGTCAAAAACAAACGCTCGGCGCACTTGATGTTGCTATCGCGGCAAACGGCAGCACCACGGTAAACATTCAAAAAGCCGTAGAAAATCCGCTTAAATGGTCGGCGGAAACTCCGAATCTTTACACCCTTTTGCTCACGCTTGAAGCAGACGGTGTGAAAACCTACAAAGCCATTCGTTTTGGCTTTAAAAAGGTGGAAATTGTCGGCGAGCAAATCCTCTTTAACGGACAGCCGATGCTTTTGCGCGGTGTCAACCGTCACGATTTCGACCCCGACTACGGTTGGGCGGTGCCGAAGAAACGGTATTATGAAGATTTAAACTTTATGAAACGCGCCAACATCAATTCCATTCGTACCTCGCACTATCCCGATGACCCGTTTTTCTATGAACTGTGCGATGAATACGGTTTTTATGTGATGGACGAGTGCGATATGGAAAGCCATGGTGTGCGCCGCAAAGGCGTACCGGGCAGCAATCCCGTTTGGACGGATGCTGTTGTGGACAAAATGCAGCGTATGGTTCTGCGTGACCGCAACCACGCCTGCGTATTTATGTGGTCTTTGGGCAACGAAGCAGGCGACGGCACAAACTTCACCAAAATGAAAGAAGCCGCGCTGAAACTCGACAAAACCCGTCAGTTCCACTACGAGGGCGATTTTGATTTGACGAAATCCGATGTGATTTCGAGAATGTACCCCTTAAAAGACACCATGGATAAGCTCTGCAACAAAGAGCCGATTACCATTACTTTGTATGACAATATTGCAAACCAACTTGCGGCGGACTCGAAGCCCATTCCGAAAGAAGCGTACACGAAGCCCGTGATTTTGTGCGAATACGCACACGCTATGGAAAACAGCCTCGGCAACTTCCAGGAATACATGGACGATTTTGAGGCGCACGACCATATGTGCGGCGGGTATATTTGGGACTTTGTAGACCAATCGCTCCGTTTGAAAACGCCGGACGGCGACCATTGGCTGTACGGCACGGACTTTGAAAAATCCGAGCCGCGCCGCCCCTTGCAGTTGCCGAACACCACGGCAATGACGGGCAGTAACACCTATTTCTGCGCAAACGGCATTATCGCCGCCGACCGCAAACCGCACCCCTCCTATTACGAAGTGAAAAAGGTATACTCCGAAATCAAGGTTACCGAAAAAGACCGTGAACAGCAGTTGTTCACCGTGAAAAACAAGCATTTGTTTACAGACCTTTCCGATATAGAATTTGCGTGGAAAGTGGAAGCCGATGGCGTAGAAGTGGAAAGCGGCATTTGCGAAAATGTCAACGCCGCGCCGCTTTCCGAAAGCGATTTCACCATTCCCTATTCCAAAGAGAAATTCCCGAAAGATAAGGAATGTGTGCTGACTGTTTCGTTCCTAAACAAAACGGAAAAACCGTGGTGCGAAAAAGGCTTTGAACAAAGTTTCGACCAATTCGTATTGCAGGAAGCCGTCGCTTTGCCCACAGAACACACAGGCGCACCCGTCACCCTTCAAAACGGCACGAACGCCGTTTCGGTGAACGGTGAAAACTTCTCCGTGCGCATTGCGGGCGGGCAGATTGTATCGCTTTGCTATGACGGCAAGGAAATGCTCAAAGACAGTGTAAAGCCGAACTACTTCCGTGCGGTTACGGACAATGACCTTTCCAACACCAACTTTGTGCCGTTCTTAATTCCGTTCCATCCGTATTACGCGTGGCATCGCGCCACAAACGGCTTGAAAGGCACGGTTGAGAACGCCGAGGTACGCGCCGACGGCAGTGCGAAAATCTCGGTGAAATGGTCTGTCGGCGGTATGCGCAATGTTTCGTCAGAAATTACGGTTTATCCCGACGGCGCAATTTCTGTGACACACAAAGGCACGCCGACGCGCACCCTCACCCGCTTCGGTACGCAAATGGCGTTCTCGGGCGATTTGGAATATGTGAAATGGTACGGCAGAGGGCCGCAAGAAACCTACTGTGACCGCAAAACCGGTGCGAGAATTGCGCTCCACGAAATGACCGTCACCGATTTGGAGCACCACTATATGCGTCCGCAGGAAAACGCAAACCGCACCGATGTGCGTTTTGTGGAGTTGACCGACAAAGACGGCAAAGGCATTCGCTTTGAAGCCGAAGTCGGCACGCCGTTGCAATTCTCGGCATGGCACTACTCGCAAAACGAATTGGAAAAAGCAACGCATATCCACGAACTTTTGCATAGAGATATTACCACTTTCAACTTCGACTTGGCGCAGTTGGGCGTGGGCGGCGATATGCCGGGTGATGCGCATGTGCGCGAGCCGTATATTCTGCACGGCAACCGCGAATACGCATACACTTTTACAATGAAACCGATTCGGTAAAATTGAGTCAAAGAACAGTTGTGTATCATAGCGAAGGATTTTGGCAACAAAATCCATACTTGTGATAAAGCAAGATAAAAACCACCCGAAAAAGATGAATCTCTTTTTCGGGTGGTAATTTTTTCGCGATATTCCGACTTCGTCATCGTGTTATTTTTGCACGGCAAAAGTGATATTGCACCCTTTCGGGTACAGTTTTAATTTATTTGCCAAAAAACGCGGCGAAGCCGAATAAAACTGTGCAAAGCACAATACCGCTGCGAAGCAATATCACTCGCCTTTAGGCGAAAGAAAACGCCCGCAACACCGAAGCATTGCGGGAGTGAATTCTTTAAGAAAGTTAAATTTTCATAACTGCGCCGTCTTTTGCAGAGGATACCATTTGCGTATAGCGCGCAAGCCAGCCGCTCTTCACTTTCGGTTCGTGCGGAACATAAGCTGCTTTGCGTTTTGCCAATTCCTCGTCAGAAACACGGACATTAACGAAAGCGTTCGGGATATCAATGTCAATGATATCCCCTTCTTCTACAAGAGCGATTTCGCCGCCGCAAGCCGCCTCAGGGGCAACGTGCCCGATGGACGCGCCGCGAGATGCACCGGAAAATCTGCCGTCGGTGATGAGTGCAACGGTTTTATCGAGTTTCATACCGGCAAGGGCGGAAGTCGGGTTGAGCATTTCACGCATACCCGGTCCACCAACAGGGCCTTCATAGCGAATCACCACGACATCGCCGTCTTTGATTTTGCCGGTGTAAATTGCCGCAATTGCTTCATCCTCGCTGTCGAACACGCGCGCGGGGCCCGAATGTACCAACATTTCGGGGGCAACCGCACTGCGTTTCACAACACAGCCGTCTTTGGCAATATTGCCCCACAAAATCGCAATGCCGCCCGTTTCGCTGTACGGATTGTCAATCGGTCGAATGGCATCGGTATTCTTAATGTATGCGCCTTCGATGTTTTCGCCGACGGTTTTGCCCGTCACGGTCAAAAGCGACAAATCCAAAAGCCCTTTCTTCGCAAGTTCAGCCTGCACAGCCGGTACGCCGCCTGCGTTGTTGAGGTCATGCATATGGGTGGGGCCTGCGGGCGCCAAATGGCAAAGGTTCGGCACCTTCGCGCTCATTTCGTTAAAGGTTTTTAAATCAATGGGGCAACCTGCCTCTTTGGCGATGGCAAGCAAATGCAAAACGGAGTTCGACGAACAACCGAGCGCCATATCGCAAGCCAACGCATTGCGCAAGGATTTTTCATTGATAATATCGCGCGCTTTGATATCGTTTTCCACCAAGTGCATAATCGCCATACCTGCGTGCTTGGCAAGTTGGGTTCTGCCCGCATGCACGGCGGGAATCGTGCCGTTGCCGGGCAGTGCGATACCCAAAGACTCGCAAAGGCAGTTCATACTGTTGGCGGTATACATACCCGAGCACGATCCGCACCCCGGGCAGGTGTTGGTTTCAAATTCGCAAAGTTTCGCATCGTCAATCATATCGGCTTTGCGTGCGCCGACGGCTTCAAACATTTTGGAAAGCGAAGTTTCCACGCCGTCCACAAGCCCCGACATCATCGGGCCGCCCGAGCAGACCACGGTGGGGATATTGATGCGCAACGCACCGAGCAACATACCGGGAACGATTTTGTCGCAGTTGGGCACGAGCACCAACCCGTCAAAGCCGTGCGCCATTGCCATGGTTTCCACGCTGTCGGCAATCAGTTCGCGCGAAGGAAGCGAGTATTTCATACCGATGTGCCCCATGGCGATGCCGTCGCAAACGCCGATGGCCGGCACCATAATCGGTGTACCGCCCGCCATACGCACGCCTGCTTTGACCGCTTCGGTGAGTTTATCCAAGTGGAAATGACCGGGCACGATTTCGCTGTGCGCGGAAACAATCCCGATTAACGGACGCTCCAATTCTTCTTTTGTATAGCCCATTGCATAAAACAGGCTGCGGTTCGGCGCGCGTTCCACGCCGTTTAAAATATTGTCACTGCGTAATTTCATAATTTTGCCTCCAAAAGGAAATTTACAAAAGATTATCTTCTATTTTATGCGCAACCGCGCTATTTTTCAAGGTTTATTTTGTGAAAAACAAAAAATTCGGGCAGGAAATCCCTGCCCGAACCGTTTTTTATTCTTTTTCGATGTGCACATATTTGTGCTCGGTCAAAACGCCGTTGTCGGTAACGGTCAAAAGCGTGCCCCGTTCAAATCGTCATTGGCATAGCAGCGGTCGCCTGTTTTTATACCGTAAGTCAAGCGAATGCCCACTTGCACCATGCAATTTGGCTTTCGCTTAAAAATTCATATCCTGTGCCGAATGCCTCTTTCCGAAATTAAAGCGTTGCCAAAGCCTGCTCAATATCGGCAATAATGTCCTTGACATTTTCAATGCCGACCGAAAGACGGATTAAATCGGGCGTAACGCCGCATTCCACAAGTTCTTTGTCGGAAAGTTGACGGTGCGTGGACGACGCGGGGTGCAAAACGCAGGTGCGCGCGTCGGCAACATGGGTAACAATCGCGGCAAGTTTCAAGGAATTCATAAATTTCTCCGCCGCGGCTCTGCCGCCTTTTACGCCGAAAGAAATGACGCCGCAGGTGCCGTTCGGCATATATTTTTGCGTCAATTCGTGGTATGGATTGTCGGGAAGTCCCGGATAATTCACCCAAGAGATTTTCTCGTTTTGCCGGAGATATTCTGCAACCGTTTGCGCGTTTTGGCAATGGCGTTCCACGCGCAAAGCGAGTGTTTCCAACCCCAAATTCAAATAGAAACTGTTTTGCGGCGACGGTGTGGAGCCGTAGTCACGCAAAAGTTGCGCCACGATTTTGGTCACATAGCCTGCTTTTCCGAAATCGCGGGTATACACCGCGCCGTGATAGCTTTCGTCAGGAGTGGTAAGTCCCGGGAATTTGTCGTTCTGTTCCCAATCGAAATTGCCGCTGTCAATGACCGCACCGCCGATGGTAGAGGCGTGCCCCTCCATATATTTCGTAGTGGAGTGCGTTACGATGTCCGCGCCGAACTCGAACGGACGGCAGTTAATCGGTGTGGGGAAGGTGTTGTCGATAATCAGCGGTACGCCGTGGGCGTGCGCGATGCGTGCGAATTTTTCAATATCCAAAACATCCAAAGACGGGTTGGCAATCGTTTCGCCGAACATTGCTTTGGTGTTGGGTTTAAACGCCGCCGCGATTTCTTCTTCGCTCGCGTTGGGGTCTACGAATGTGACATCAATGCCGATTTTGCGCATCGTAACATTAAACAGATTGAAGGTGCCGCCGTAAATGGTCGCGGCGGAAACAAAGTGGTCGCCCGCGCCGAGAATGTTAATCAGCGAAAAGAAATTCGCCGCCTGCCCCGAAGAAGTCAGCACGCCTGCCACGCCGCC
>DAVZHM010000041.1:0-15857 GCA_052273845.1 Candidatus Fimenecus sp.
GGTGTTTCTTTCGTTTGCCGATGTGCAAAAATACATAGAAAGCACGAATCATACCGTGCGGTTTATCAAAGTATGAGCGCGCCCATCGGTTTATATTTGCACGTGCCGTTTTGCCGTTCTAAATGCCCGTACTGCGATTTTTATTCGTTCCGCGGCACAGAAGAGGCAATGGACGCTTACTGTACGGCTTTACAACAAAAAATTTCGGAAAGTGCGTCGGCTTTACAATGTAAAGCCGATACGCTTTACATTGGCGGCGGCACACCGTCCGTTTTGGGCGCACAGCGCCTGCAAAGCCTTGTAAATCAAGCAAAACAGGACTTTTTGACGGAAAACGCCGAGGTGACCGTGGAGTGCAATCCGCATACACTTTCGCCCGATTTCTTTCTGCGCCTTGCAGAAGTCGGCGTAAACCGTATTTCTTTGGGATTGCAGTCCGCCGTGGACGAAGAACGCCGCATTTTGGGCAGACTTTCGACCAAAAACGAGGTCGAAACGGTTGTGCACGCGGCACAAAATGCAGGCATACAAAATATTTCGTTGGATGTGATGCTCGGCATCCCGAAGCAAACCAAGCAGTCGCTTCGCGAAACGCTTTCGTTTTGTCTTTCGCTCGGCGTACCGCACATCAGCGCGTATATTCTGAAATTAGAAGAAAATACGCTCTTTTATAAACGCCGTGCGCAATACGCGTTCCCCAACGATGACCAAACCGCCGATTTGTATTTGCAAATGTGCGAAACGCTTGAAAACGCGGGGCTGTTGCAGTACGAAATCTCGAATTTTGCAAAGCCGGGGCAAGAAAGCCGCCACAATTTGAAATATTGGCATTGTCAGGATTATTTGGGACTCGGCCCCGCGGCACATTCGTTTCTTTTCGGGAAACGGTTTTATTTCGACCGCGATTTTGAAGGATTTTTGCAAGGGAACGCACCGATTCCCGACGGCGAAGGCGGCGATTTTACGGAATACGCGATGCTCGCGCTCCGACTTTTGGAGGGCTTGCGTGAAACCGCGGTGCAAGAACGTTTCGGGCATGGTATACCGAAAGCGTTGTACGAAAAAGCCGCACCGATGGTTGCCCACGGGTTGATGACAGCGACAAAAGACGGTCTTTTCTTAACGCGAAACGGCTTTTTGGTTTCCAATGCCGTGCTTGCGGCGTTGCTGTAAAGCACAGCATAATGCCATAAAATACAATTTGCAATTCTTTTCCCTTTATGGTATACTTTTAGCCTTGCAATAAATGAAAACGAAAGAAGGTGGCGCGAATGCCGATTAAAATTGATGACCAACTGCCGGCGCATCACAGTTTGGAACTCGAAAATATTTTCGTAATGACCAATGACCGCGCCATGAAACAGGACATTCGCCCCTTAAAAATCATCATTTTAAATTTGATGCCGACCAAAATCGAAACCGAAACGCAAATCCTGCGGTTATTGTCCAATTCGCCGCTGCAAGTGGAAATTGAACTTTTGCAGGTGCAGTCGCATACTTCCAAAAACACATCGCAGGCGCATATGTTGCAGTTTTACAAAACGCTTGACGATGTGCGCGACCAAAAATTTGACGGTATGATTGTCACGGGCGCGCCCGTGGAACTGATGGATTTTGAAGAAGTCGATTATTGGGAAGAACTTTGCACCATTTTCGATTGGGCGCAAACCCATGTGTATTCCACATTCAATATTTGTTGGGGCGCACAGGCGGCGCTTTACTACAAATACGGCATACCCAAGCACTTACTGCCGGAAAAGATGTTCGGCGTTTTCAAGCACAGACCGTTGGATTTGTACCATCCGCTGCTGCGCGGCTTTTCCGATGTGTTCTGTGTGCCGCATTCCCGCCACACGGAAACGCGCAAGGAAGATATTGCGCAGGTCAAGGATTTGCAGTTGCTTTCGTATTCCGAAAAAGCGGGTGTACATTTGGTTTCGGATATGGCTTGCCGCAATTTTTACTGCACGGGGCACTGCGAATATGACAGCGATACGCTTGCACGCGAATATTTCCGTGATTTGCAAAAGGGGCTGGATATCAAAATGCCTGAAAATTATTTCCCCGACAACGACCCCAAAAAAACGCCGCTGATTACATGGCGTGGGGCAGGCAGTTTGCTGTTCCAAAACTGGCTGAATTACTTTGTCTATCAGCGCACACCGTATGAATTGAGCGCCATTAAATAACAAAACAGTAAAAAATCCCGTCTCCGAAAATTCGGAGACGGGATTTTTATGGTTCTTATTTCAAAAACAATTCTTTCAAAACCTGTTCTGCCTCGGCGGGATTGTACCCGCCGGGGGAGTTTGTAAAGTTTTTCAGGTTCTGCCACCGTTCGCAGTAGGCGGCGATTTGTGCTTCGGTCATCGAAATCCCCGAAAGGTCGGTCAGCGTGTAAATCACTTTTTCAAATTCGGGGTAATTGGTGCCGAGCATTGAGAAAAATTCCATGGCAAGCGCGTTTTTGAATTCCATACCGCGTTTTACATATGCGGGCATAAACGCCGCGCACGCCCTGCCGTGGGGAAGCGCGAAATCTTCGGTGAGCGCATATCCCATACCGTGCGGGAACCCCGCACCGCAAATGTTCAGTTCCATACCCGCGTAAAGCGAAGCGTAATACAGTTCGTCGCGCGCATCCTCGTTTGGCAGTTCGCCCGTTTCGTAAAATGCTTTTAAATGTTGCCACAACACGGGGATTGCCTTTTCCCCGAACAGTTTCGCCACATCGTCCAATCGGTTGGAAAACCACCCTTCCACCGCGTGCGCAAACGCGTCAAGCGCCGTGGAAACCGTCACAGGGTAGGGAACGGAGTAGGTGTATTTCGGATCGGCAAAGGCGACTTTTGCGTAAAAATCCTTGCCGCTGACGCTTTGTTTCCTGCCGTTTTCGCGCGTCAAAACCGAAACGCCCGTGACTTCACTGCCTGTGCCTGCCGTGGTGCCGACCAAAATTAACGGCAACGGCTCAAACATATAGTCGTAATCGTATATTCCTTCTGCCGTCAGGGTTTTGTTGGCGGCATATACCGCAATCGCTTTGGCGGAATCGAGTGCCGAACCGCCGCCGATGCCGACAATAAAATCGACCTCAAAATCGCGGGCAAGTTGCCCTGCACGGTGGCAATCTGCCGCGGCAGGATTTGGCTGTACCTCGTCAAATACGGTCACTTCTATATCGTTCGCATTGAGCAATGCGCACACATCGTCCATTGCACCGCTTTTCTTGGCGGAACTGCCGCCCGTGACAAGCATACACTTTTTGCCGTATTGCGAAAAAATATCCGCGTGTTTTTCCAAGGCGTTTTTGCCGCCGAAAACCCGAACGGGCATATAAAAATTGAAATCCATAAACGATTCACCTCTAAAAAATATTGTAGCAGTATTCCTATAAGAATTGCAACAAGTTTTTTTCTCAAATTTTACAAAATCCTGTAAGATATTGACATTTTTTAAACAATTCTTGCAGTGAAAGCGGTTTTATTGTATAGTTATAGTATATATAAATATAGATTGAGTATAGGCGGCGTGGGCATTGCGAAAAAATCTCGGAAAACTGCATATTTCGGTGTTCTGCCTGCTTTTTATATTGCTGTTCACGGGCTGCTCGGCTTTTCAAACCGCACCCGTGCAAAAAAGCACGGTGGCGATGGGTTCGGCAGTTACGGTCAAACTGTATTCCGACAATCCCGAAACGGCAAACGCACAGGCGCAAGCGGCGCTCGATGCGATTTCGGCGCTCGACACAAAAGTGCTTTCCAAATCGGTTGAAACTTCGGAATTGTATAGATTAAACGCGTCCGAATCGCCCGAAACCCTCACAAAAGTCAGCCTCGAACTGTTTTCTTCGCTGTGGAAAACCAAAGAAATTTACAGCCGCAGCGAAAGCAAAGCATCGTTGGCTTCGGGCGCGCTTACCGAACTTTGGGGCATAGATACCGAAGATTTTCGTGTGCCGACCGACCGGGAAATCACGGCGGCAAAGGCGCTGTGCTCGGACGAAACCGTGACCCTTACAGAGGACGGTTGTGTGGCATTTCAAAAAGGGCAGAAACTGAACCTCGGCTCTGTCGGCAAGGGGATTGCCTGCGACAAAGCAGCGGCGGTGCTTGCGGAAAACGGTTTTTCAAGCGAAAAATCGGGCGCAGTGATAAGCGTCGGCGGGAGCCTCGCGCTTGTGGGAAGTCCCGAAAAAGGGGAACGGTTCACCGTCGGTGTGCGCAATCCGTTCGGGGCACAAACCGAGTATTTCGCCACATTGAAAACCGACGCGTGTTTTCTTTCGACTTCGGGCAGTTATGAAAAGAAATTCGAGCAAAACGGCACGGTCTACCATCATCTGTTGGATTTGACCACGGGGTACCCCGCAAAAACCGACTTGTGCGCGGTGACCGTCAAAGCGAAAACCGGCTTGCAAAGCGATGCGCTTTCCACGCTTTGCTTTTTATTGGGGCAGGAAAAATCTCTGCCGATTTTACAAGAATACAGCGCCGAAGCGGTGTTTGTATATACCGACAAATCCGTCTTTGCAACAAGCGGCATTTATCACGATTTGCAGTTGACCGATAGCGGTTTTACCTTGGAGGCAATATGAAGCGAAAATGGATTTCCAAAGCGGACATCGCGGTGCTTCTTTCGTTGCTTCTTATTTGCGGCGGATTGTATTTTGCGCGCGTGTTCCCAAAAGATGATGCGGCTGTTGCCGAAGTGACAATCGGCGGCGAAACGGTTTTGGAATTGGATTTGCAAAACGCGGTGGAACGCCAAACCTACACTTTAGAGAACGGCGTAACATTGGTTGCAGAAAATCATACGGTATCGTTTCTTTCGGCGGATTGCCCCGATGCGGTTTGCGTGCGAACGGGTGCGCTCCGAAACGCCGGCGATGTTGCGGCGTGCGTGCCGTATGAAACCGTGGTTTGCGTGAAAGGAGAGAGCCGTCAGCAATTAGACGGCATCACCTATTAGTTTATGAAGCAGAAAACATACAAAATCGCCCTTTTGGGGATGCTCTCGGCTGCGGCGATGGTGCTTTCGTATTTGGAAAGCCTGTTGCCGACCGCGTTTTTGCCGCCCGGCGCAAAACCGGGATTTTCCAATCTCGTCAATATGTTTGCCGCAAGCGCGCTCGGGTTGCCGTCCGCACTCGGCATTGCAATTTTAAAAGCGTGCTTTGCAGGGATTATGCGCGGCGGAACCTCGTTTTTTATGAGCCTTTGCGGCGGACTTCTCAGTACGCTTGCAATGTACTTTTTGTTGCGGTATGCGAAGCGTTTGGGCTTTGTCGGCATCGGCATTTTATCTGCCGTTTGCCACAACGCGGGGCAGTTGCTTGTTGCCGCGGTACTTGTCGGAAACGCTTCCGTGCTCGGCTACGCGCCCGTGCTTTTGCTGTGTGCGCTTATAGCGGGTGCGCTTACCGGTCTTATTTTTCGGGCGGTTTTGCCTGTCTTAACCAAAGCAACCGAATCTTTTATAAAGCAGCAAAACAGAAAGGAGTAACTTTATGCACTCTGAAATTATAAAGCCGAAGAAAAAAGTGCGCGGCGGTGTTGCGGTTTCGCATGAAAAGCATACAAAAGATATGCCCGTTAAGCGAATTCCCGCACCCGAAACGGTTACACTGCCGATGCGCCAACACATCGGCGCACCTTGTACGCCGATTGTCAAAGTCGGCGACACCGTAAAAATCGGGCAGGTGATTGGCGACAGCGACCAATATGTCAGCGCGCCGGTTCACGCAACGGTTTCGGGCAAGGTCGCGGCGGTCAAAGAGGTCAAACTCGCGTCCGGTCTTGTTTCGCAGGCGGTAATTATCGAAAACGATGGGGAACTTGCCGAAGCGGATTTCACCCCGCCGTGCATTGACACCAAGGAGGATTTCATCAAAGCCGTGCGCCAATCGGGGCTTGTGGGCTTGGGCGGCGCGGGATTCCCGACGCATGTCAAATTGAATGTCCCCGCGGACAAACAGGTTGATACTCTGATTATCAACGCGGCGGAATGTGAGCCGTACATCACCGTGGATTACCGCGAATGTATTGACAATTCGTGGGATGTCTTTAACGGCGTGCATCTGTTAAAAGATATGCTCGGCGTTTCGCGCGTGGTCATCGCTGTGGAGGACAATAAACCCGAAGCCATCAAAATCCTCAGCCGCATTGCGGAAAAAGAGGACGATGACGACAAAATCAAGGTTATGCCTTTAAAATCGAAATACCCGCAGGGCGCCGAAAAAATGATGGTGCTTTCTGCTACGGGCAGAAAAGTGCCGCCGGGGGCTTTGCCCGCCGATGTCGGTTGTGTGGTGATGAATGTGGCGTCTGCCGCGTTTATTGCACGGTATATCAAAACGGGCAAACCGTTGGTCAGCCGTTCCTTAACGGTGGACGGCTCTGCCATAGTACAGCCGCAAAATGTGCGCGTGCCCATCGGGACGGAAATTGATTATATTTTAAAGGCGTGCGGCGGTTTTAAAGCGCAACCTGAAAAAATCGTCTGCGGCGGCCCGATGATGGGTATGGCGATTGTCGATACGCACCACCCGATTTTAAAAAGCAACAATGCGCTTTTGGCGTTTGACGAGGGCGATTTGAGTGTGAAAAAAGAGACCGATTGTATTCGCTGCGGCAGATGCGCCAAAGCGTGCCCGCTCTCTTTGATGCCAACGCTGATTCACCGTTACGCCGTGGCGCGTGACGCGAAAAAATTGGAACACGCGGGGGCAACCGTTTGTATGGAATGCGGTTCTTGCGCGTATTCGTGCCCGGCAGGCAAACCCTTGGTGCAATATATGCGCCACGCAAAAGCCGTTTTAAGAGAGGAGGCGCAGAAGAAATGAGCGATACTACGATTCAAAAAATGCTGACCGTCAGCGCGTCACCCCACAAACGGACGGCGGACACCACCCGCGGCATTATGCTCGATGTCATCATCGCAATGGTGCCTGCGCTGATTGTTTCCGTCATTCTGTTTGGGCCGCGCACACTGCTCGTGACCTTTATCAGTGTCATTTTCTGCGTGCTGTTTGAATATCTTTCCGGAAAGGCAATGAAACGCAACAACACCATCGGCGATTTGAGCGCGGTGGTTACGGGTATGTTGCTCGCATTTAACCTGCCCTCGACCATGCCGCTTTGGATGGTCATTATCGGCGATGCGGTGGCGATTATCGTTGTCAAGCAGTTCTTCGGCGGCATCGGGCAGAATTTCGTCAATCCCGCACTTGTCGGGCGCATTGTGTTAATGGCGTCCTTCCCCGTGGCGATTTCGGATTTCCAAGCGCCTTTCGCGTGGAAACTCGGCACGGTAGACGCGGTAACTTCCGCTACACCTTTGGCACAGTTTACAAGCATTTACGGGGCGGAAAACATCAAAACCGCCATAAACGCAAGCGATTTGCCGACGCTTTACAATATGTTCCTCGGCGTGCGCGGCGGGTGTTTGGGCGAAACCTGTGCGGCGGCGCTGTTACTGGGATTTTTGTATTTGCTCGTGCGCCGCGTGATTTCCCCCGTAATTCCGCTGACTTACATCGGCACGGTTGCGGTGATTATGCTTATAGCCGGGAAAGGCAATCTCCTGTTTGTCGGTTATCAACTGCTTGCGGGCGGGCTTTTGCTCGGGGCGGTCTTTATGGCGACCGATTACACCACTTGCCCCGTCAGTTTTAAAGGCAAAATCATTTATGCCGTCGGTTGCGGCATTATCACTTCGCTGATTCGTATTTTCGGGTCTCTGCCCGAGGGCGTTTCGTTCTCCATTATTTTAATGAACATTTTGGTGCCGCATATTGAACATATGACAACCGCAAAACCGTTCGGTACCGTGAAACAGAAAAAAGCGAAAAAGGAGGCGGCACAATGAAAAATGTAAAAGAAATTCTCATTCCCGCCGTTTCCCTTTTGGTGATTTGCGTTGTGGTTACTGCCCTTTTGGGATTGACCAATTCCGTAACCGCGCCGCAGATTGAAAAACTCGCCTTGGAAACGCAAGAAGCGGCAAAAAAAGAAGTTTTGGCGGATGCCGCCAAATTCTCTGATGAAAAACAGGTCGAAAAAGACGGCGTTTCGTATCCGTATTTTGAGGGACTTTCCGACAGCGGCGAAACGGTCGGTTATGTGTTCCAAACTTCCGCAAAAGGTTACGGCGGCGACATTGTCGTGATGGTCGGCATCAAATCCGACGGCACGGTGGCAGGGGTGAATATCCTGTCCATCAGCGAAACCGCGGGGCTTGGTATGAACGCCAAAAATGCGGACTTTTTAAATCAGTTCCTCGGAAAATCGGGCACGATCGGCGTGATGAAAAACGGCTCGTCCGATACGGAAATTCAAGCGCTGACGGGTGCAACCATTACCTCGAAAGCCATGGCAAGCGCCGTCAATCAGGCGTTGGCGTTATATGAAACGGTAGGGGGTGGAGAAAATGGCTGAGAAAAAATCTTTGGGGCATGAATTTACAAAAGGGCTTATCAAAGAAAACCCCGTTTTACGCCTCGTTTTGGGTACTTGCCCGACTTTGGCAACTACCACTTCTCTTGAAAGTGCCATCGGTATGGGACTTTCGGCGGCGTTGGTGCTTGTGTGTTCCAACATCGTCATTTCCGCTTTGCGCAAGGTCATTCCGCAAAAAGTGCGTATTCCTTGCTATATCGTGGTAATTGCGGGCTTTGTGACGATTGTGCAAATGCTCGTTAAAGCGTTTTTACCCGCCCTTGACCAACAACTCGGCGTGTATTTGCCTCTGATTGTTGTTAACTGCATCATTTTGGGGCGTGCCGAAGCCTTTGCAGGCAAAAACGGCGTAGTTGCCTCGGCGCTGGACGGCCTCGGTATGGGCGTCGGGTTTACCGCCGCGCTGATTTTGATGGGCGGCGTGCGTGAACTTTTGGGCGCGGGGACTTTACTCGGCTTCCAAATTCTGCCCGAGAGCATTCCGCCGATGACCATTTTCGTGTTAGCCCCCGGTGGGTTCTTCGTGTTCGGCATTTTGATGGCTTGCGCCAACAAATTGGCAGAGCGCAAGGGCAAACCCAAAGCCACTTTGGGCTGTGCGGGTTGCCCGCTTTCGGAAACCTGCACCGTCGCCGAAAAAGCGGCTTGCACAAAGGAAAAGGAGGGTGAAACGAAATGAAAATCTTCCTTTCCATTTTGCTGACGGCAATTCTTACAAACAACTATATTTTGTCGAAATTTCTCGGCATTTGCCCGTTTTTGGGCGTTTCCAAAAAACTCAATACCGCGGTCGGTATGAGCGCGGCGGTCATTTTCGTTATGGTGCTTGCCACGGCGGTGACCTATCCGCTCAATACCTTTTTGGAAAACAACAATCTCGGCTATTTGCAGACGATTGTGTTCATTCTCGTCATCGCGGCGCTTGTGCAGTTGGTTGAAATTGTTTTGCGCAAATACATCCCCGCGCTTTACAATTCCCTCGGCATTTATCTGCCGCTGATTACCACCAACTGTGCGGTGTTGGGCGTTACCATTCTGAACATTGACAGCGGCTATACGTTCTTGGAGTCAATGGTGAACTCCTTCGGCGCGGGCGTTGGCTTCTTGGTGGCAATGGTGATGTTTGCAGGCGTGCGCGAACGCTTGGAGTCCTGCAATGTTCCAAAATTTTTAGAGGGACTGCCCATTACACTCGTTGCGGCGAGCCTTGTATCGCTTTCTTTCCTGGGCTTTACGGGACTTGTCGAAGGCATTTTCGCTTAAAAGGGAGGCAGACAAATGAATTCAATTCTATTGGCGGTGTTGCTTGTCGGCGGCATCGGACTTATCGCGGGCGTCGGGCTTGCGGTTGCCTCTGTGGTGATGGCGGTGCCGAAAGACGAAACCGCCGAAGCCGTGCGGGAATGCTTACCCGGTGCAAACTGCGGTGCGTGCGGTTTTTCGGGATGTGACGGCTATGCGGCGGCGCTTTCCAAAGGCGAAACCAAAGAAACCAATCTCTGCGCGCCCGGCGGCAACGAAACCGCAAAAGCGGTGGCGGCCATTTTGGGCGTCAGCGCAGGCGACATCAAACCGATGGCGGCGTTGGTGCATTGTAACGGGATTTGTGAAAATTCCAAACAGAAATTGCAGTACAGCGGCGTGCGTAGTTGTGTAATGGCGACGCAGTTGTTCGGCGGTCAAAAGGAATGCGTGTACGGATGCCTCGGTTACGGGGATTGCGTGAATGCCTGCCCGTACGATGCCATTCGCATTTGCGACGGCGTGGCGCGTGTAGACCCGCTTTCGTGCAAGGCGTGCAAAAAATGCATTGCAACCTGCCCGAAACATTTGATTGAACTTGTGCCGTTGCATGAAACCAAAGCGGCGGTGCTTTGCAAAAATCACAACAAAGGCGCGTTTACGCGCAAGGAATGTTCGGTCGGTTGTATCGGCTGTATGAAATGTACCAAAGTTTGCGAAAGCGAAGCGGTAAAAGTCGAGAACAATACCGCCCATGTGGATTACGACAAGTGCATCGGTTGCGGCAAATGCGCCGAAGCCTGCCCTGTGGGTGCTATCCATATAATAACTTTAGGCGGCAAGCCGACAGCAGAATAATTTTATTTATATAGTAAAAAGGAAGAACCGCGGGCGAAAAAATCGCCCGCGGTTCGTTTTGTGTGCCTGATTAGCAGCAGCCGCAGCCACAGTCACAGCCTCTGTCACGATCACGGTCTTGCCCGTAGCAGCCACAGCCACTGCCGAAGCCGTTATCCGAAAGCAGGATAATGATAATGACAAGAATCAGCAAACTATTGTTACCGAAACCGCAGAAGTTCATAGTGCTCCTCCTTTCCCCTAAGGGGTCGAAAGCATTTTGTCGGGTGTTCCCGCCGCTTTCATTTCATACTATGACGAAAAAGAATTTTGTGTGCATATTATCTGCGATTCGCGCATATAACACAGAAGCAAACAAGAGAAAATTATTTAAAAAAGTTAGAAAAAAGGAGAAAACAAAAGAAAAATCCTGATTTCATCGTGAAAACAAAACGCAAAAATCAAATTTGACCTTTTTTGACCTTTGACTTTTTATGCGTTGCGGGTATAATAATACTTGTCAAAGGTCAAAGATAGTCAAAGTCAAACTTGACGAACGAAACCAAGGACAATTCGCCAAAACAGAGGTGAGCGAAAAATGAATTTAAGCAAAGAAATTGCCGATTTGATTGTGCAAATGCTCGGGGAGAACGGCACCGCCGAAATTCGCCGAAACGATTTGGCAGAACAAATCGGTTGTGTACCCAGCCAGATTAACTACGTGCTGTCCTCGCGGTTTACGCCCGAACACGGTTATATTGTAGAAAGCCGTCGCGGCGGCGGTGGGTACATCAAAATTACCCGTGCGACATATAATTATGCGTCCATGAAAATGCATTTGGTCAATTCCATCGGCGACGCGGTGGACGAAAAAACCTGCCGCGCCAACTTGCAAAATTTGTGCGCACGAGGCCTCTTAGAGGACAAGGAAGCCTCCATTATGTATGCGGCGTTGCGCGACAGCGCGTATCGGGAACTTTCACCCGATGACCGCGACCGTGTGCGTGCCGCAATTTTCAAACAAATGTTATTGGCAACCATGCAGTAAAGGAGAGATTTTTATGCTGTGTCAAAACTGTAAGAAACATGAAGCAACTACCCATATTAAACGCATTGTCAACGGCGAAAGCACCGAAGCACATCTTTGCGCGGACTGCGCAAAAACCCTCGGTTACGCAAACGCTTTTTCGGATTTCGGCTTCGGTTTTTCCGATATGTTAAGTTCTTTCTTTGAACCTGCCGCCATAGGCTCTTTGAGCAACAGCGTTTTGCGCTGTGAAAAATGCGGCAGCAGTTTCAACGATATTGTCAAAAGCGGCAAGGTTGGCTGTGCGGACTGCTACGAAACGTTTTACGACAAACTGATGCCCTCTGTGGAGCGTATCCACGGGCGCACACAGCACGAGGGAAAAATCCCGAACGGTTCCCCCGTGCAACAGAAAAACAGCCGCATTGACGAACTGCGCGAGCAGTTGCAGAACGCCGTGAATTTGCAGGATTACGAAACGGCGGCTTCCCTGCGTGACCAAATCAAGGCGCTGGAACAGGAGGGCAATGAAAATGGCTAAATGGTATTTGGGCGAAGGCGAACAAAACGATGTGGTCATCAGCACGCGTATTCGCTTGGCGCGAAACTTGGCAGAGTATCCGTTCCCCGCGAAATTGGACACAAAAACCCGTATCGAGGTCAATGAAGCGGTGCGCGACGCCGTTCCCGCCGGCGCACATTTGCAGTATATCGAAATGAAAACCCTAACACAGGCACAAATGGTGTCTATGGCGGAAAAACATCTTATCAGCCCCGAATTCGCTTCTTCTGCGGACGGGCGCGCATTACTTTTGTCGGACGATGAGGAAATCAGCATTATGCTTAATGAAGAGGACCACATTCGTTTGCAAGTGATGAAACCCGGTTTGGCGCTTTCGGAAGCGTACGCCGAGGCAGATAAATTGGATACCGCCATCAACGATAAACTGCGGTTTGCATTCAATACACATTTGGGCTATTTGACGGAATGTCCCACCAATCTCGGCACGGGTATGCGTGCATCGGTAATGTTGCACCTGCCCGCGTTAACGGCGCTCGGACGCGTCGGTACTTTGGCGGCGACCGTTTCCAAGTTGGGCCTGACCATTCGCGGCGCATACGGCGAGGGCAGTGCACCTTCGGGTGATTTGTATCAAATCAGCAATCAGGTCACCTTGGGCATTTCCGAAAAAGCGGCGATTGAAAACCTGAAAACCATTGTGTTGCAGTTGGCGGCGCAGGAACGCGCGGCACGCACGGAACTTTTCAAGAGTCTCGACACGGAAGATGCAATTTTCCGTGCATACGGCATCTTAAAATCGGCAAGAATTTTAAATACAAAGGAATTTATGTCCCTTGCGTCAAAAGTGCGTATGGGCGCGGTCGGCGGTCTGTTGCAAATCGATGCGAAAGTCATTAACGAACTGATGTTCGCCCTGCAACCGGCAGGCATCCATGTGATGGTCGGCAAAACCTTAGATGCGCGCGAACGCGATATTGAACGCGCAAAAATTGTGCGGGAAAGACTATAAACGCGCCTTTCTCGCCTGAAAGGAGAGATTTTGTATGTTTAAATTTACAGGCTTTACGGAAAAAGCAAATAAATCTTTAAATGCCGCTGTGCAGGCGGCGGAAAACTTAGGGCATACCTATATCGGCAGCGAGCACTTGCTTTTGGGGCTTCTGTCGGATACCTCTACCGTTGCGGGCGCAGTGCTCGCGGGGAAAAAGGTGACCTATGACCAGGTGGAAACGTATATCAAGCAAACCGTGGGCGTCGGTATGCCCACAGAACTTGTGCCCGACGATTTCACCCCGCGCAGTAAAAATATTATTGAAACTGCCGCGTCTTTGGCGCGCGGTATGGGGCAGCCGTTGGTCGGCACGGAATATGTTTTGTTGGCGATTGTGCGTGAACCGTCTTGTGCCGCGGCGCAAATGTTACGGCAGTTCGGCGTTTCTTTAAACGATATTGTCAACGAAGTTTCCAAAAATATGATGCGCACCCCGCAAAACGGCAAAGGGGATGCAGACGAGGATGCAAACAGCGACTCGGTGCTCTCCCAATTCGGGCGGGATTTGACGCGCATGGCGCGCGACGGCAAAATCGACCCCGTTATCGGGCGACAGAACGAAATTGAGCGTGTCATTCAGATTTTGAGCCGCCGCACCAAAAATAACCCTTGCTTAATCGGCGAGCCCGGCGTGGGCAAAACCGCCATTGCAGAAGGGTTGGCGCTGAAAATCGTTTCGGGAGAAGTCCCCGAAATGCTCAAAAGCAAACGCATTATCTCATTGGATTTGACCGGTATGGTCGCGGGTACAAAATACCGCGGTGACTTTGAGGACCGCATTAAAAAGGTCATTGACGAGGTGAAGGCTTCGGACGATATTATTTTGTTTATCGACGAGGTGCATACTTTGATTGGCGCGGGCAGTGCCGAGGGCGCTGTGGACGCCGCCAATATCTTGAAACCCTCTTTGGCGCGCGGCGAATTGCAGGTTATCGGTGCGACAACCATTGACGAATACCGCAAAAACATTGAAAAGGACGCCGCTTTGGAACGCCGTTTCCAACCGATTACCGTCGGCGAACCGAGCGAGGAAGAGGCCATTCAAATTCTCAAAGGTATTCGCGATAAATACGAGGCGCACCACAAAGTCAAAATCACCGATGCGGCAATTACGGCGGCGGTACAGCTTTCTGCGCGGTATATCGGCGACCGGTATCTGCCGGATAAAGCGATTGACTTAATCGATGAAGCGGCTTCGCGCGTAAGGTTGCAAACCTTTACAGCTCCGCCCGATGTTCAGGAACTCGAAACCCGCAAAAAGGAAATCGAGGCTGAAAAACTGACGGCGGTCAATAACCAGGAATTTGAGCGTGCCGCATCCTTGCGCGATGAAGAACGCAAACTCGATGCGGAATTGGAAAATAAAAAACAGGCGTGGCTCAAAGAGAAAGGGCACAGTCATGACGAAGTCGGCGAAACCGAAGTCGCGGAAATTGTGGCTTCTTGGACGGGCATTCCGCTTACTCAACTGACCACCGAGGAAAGCGAACGCCTTTTGCATATGGAAGAGGAACTCCACCGCCGCATTGTTGGGCAGGAGGAGGCTGTGAAAGCCGTTTCCCGCGCCATTCGCCGCGGCAGAGTGGGTTTGAAAGACCCGAAAAAACCGATTGGCTCGTTCATTTTCTTAGGCCCCACGGGCGTAGGCAAAACCGAACTCTGCAAAGCGCTTGCCGCCGCGATGTTCGGCGATGAAAACGCTATGATTCGGCTTGATATGTCCGAATATATGGAGAAGCACACCGTTTCGCGTCTGGTCGGCTCGCCGCCCGGTTATGTCGGTTATGATGAGGGCGGGCAACTGACGGAAAAAGTCAGAAGAAAGCCTTACTCCGTGGTGCTGTTCGATGAAATCGAAAAAGCGCATCCCGATGTGTTCAATATGCTGTTGCAGATTTTGGATGACGGCATTTTGACCGACAGCCAAGGACGGCGTGTGGATTTCAAAAACTGCATCATCATTATGACTTCCAACATCGGTGCAAAATTGATTACCGCAAAACAGACGGCGTTCGGATTTGCAGACAGCTCCGAAGAACGCGAAAAGAACGATGAAAAAATCAAAGAAGCGGTTATGGGCGAACTGAAAAACGCGTTCCGTCCCGAATTTTTGAACCGTGTCGATGATATTATCGTCTTTAAACGCCTGCAAAAGGACGAAATCCACGAAATCGCCAAACGCTTGCTCGAAAACCTGAAACAGCGCACGGCAGCGTTGGATATTACCGTCGATTTCTCCGATGAAGCGATTGATAAAATCGCGGATGCGGGCTTCGACGAAGTATACGGCGCAAGACCTTTAAAACGCGCGATACAAAGCAAAATTGAGGACGCCCTCTCCGAGGCAATGCTCAAAGGCGAAGTGACAGCGAATAACCGCTATATTTGCACCGTGGACGGCGACAGCTTTGTGTTCCGTGAAGCGCAAAACGAGGCGCAAGAAACGCAAAAAAGCGCAGATACAACCGAATAAAATTTGCACAAATCGGATTTTCCCCCTTGACAGAATTTGAAAAATCCCTATAATCAATAGTGCAAAGCGAACGAATGTTCGACCGCAACACCTATTGCAGATTCCCGTCTGCACATAGGTGTTGTTTTCTTTTACGAACGAAAGGAGAATGCTATGGATTTTCAAATGCCCGATACGCCGATTTTGCTGTCGGGGGAGGATTACGCTTATTTATCCGAATGCTTTGAGCCATTGAGTGCCGCGGA
>DAVZHM010000042.1:0-15839 GCA_052273845.1 Candidatus Fimenecus sp.
GCATCCCACGAAGCAGACGGATATGTGCCGATGAAAACGGTTGCTGCGCGGCAAGGGTTGTCGCTTAAATATTTAGAACGCATACTCCCCATGCTTTCCGGCGGTGGATTTGTGGAAGGCGTACACGGCAAAGGCGGCGGCTACCGCTTGCAAAAAAGTGCAGCGGATATTCGCGTCGGCGACGTGTTGCGTTTAACCGAAGGCGATTTGGCACCTGTGGCTTGTCTGCGCTGTGACGCGGAAGTCTGCGAACGCAAAGCCGAATGTAAAACCCTGCCGATGTGGAAGGAATTTCACCGTATGACCTACGAATATTTTGACTCGATTACCCTTGCGGATTTATTGCAATAAACTTTATAAAATCAGGTATTACAGCAGCCTCTCCCTGCTCACCTCTCAGAACTGTGGAAACCGTTGCTGTAATACAGAAAAAACGCCGTATTCCGAACGAATACGGCGTTTCTGTTTTTTAATGCTCGTCTTTCAAAACCGCTTCGGCGCATTTCATACCGTCCACGGCGGCGGAAATGATGCCGCCTGCATACCCTGCGCCCTCACCGCAAGGGAACACGCCGTTCGTTTTGGTTTGGAAAAATTCATCACGCACAATGCGCACAGGCGAAGAAGAACGCGTTTCGGGGCCTGTCAGCACGGCGTCAGCACTTGCAAATCCCGCGAGCATCCCGTCCATTTTCACAAGGGCTTCTGCCATGGTATCGCCCACGCGCTTTGGCAAAATTTCGCGTAAATTGCAAAAGGACACCCCTGTGGGGCAAGTCGGATGCACCGCGCCCAATTTGTGCGATTGCGTACCGTCCAGAAAATCCCCCACCAAGGTCGCGGGGGCGGTATAATCCCCACCGCCGAGCGTGAACGCCTTTTTCTCGATTTCAAGTTGGTAGTAAAGTCCTGCCAACGGATGTTCGCTCGGGAACTGCTCGGGCTCTACGCCGACAAGCAAAGCGGAGTTCGCATTTTCGCCGTCGCGGGCGTATTCGCTCATTCCGTTTGTGACCACGGTGCCTTCTTCGCTCGGGCAACACACCACCGTGCCGCCGGGACACATACAAAAGGTATACGCCCCGCGTCCGCCCTGCGGGTGGCAGGCAAGTTTATAATCTGCGGCTTTTAATTTCGGATGATTCCACAACGCACCGTACTGTGCGCGGTTAATCATTTCCTGACGATGCTCAATGCGCGCACCTACGGAAAACGCCTTTTGCGTAATCAAAAATCCTTTTTTGTAAAGCATTTCCACGGTATCACGCGCCGAATGGCCTATGGCAAGCACCACGGCATCGGTTTCAAAATCGGTTTGTTTGCCGTTTTCTGCATAAGTCACGCCCTGCACCGCGCCGTTGTAAATGAGAATATCCACAAGTTTTGCGTTAAAGCGCACTTCGCCGCCCAATGAGAGAATTTCCTCGCGTATGGCGCGCACCACCGCGCAAAGCTTGTCTGTACCGATGTGGGGCTTGGCGCTGTATAAAATCTCCTCGGGTGCGCCGTGCAACACAAATTGGCGCAAAACCTCGCGTTGACGAAAATCTTTGGTGCCCGTGTTGAGTTTTCCGTCGGAAAATGTACCGGCACCCCCTTCCCCGAACTGCACATTCGACTCGGGATTGAGTTTGCGCGTCTGCCAAAAGGTTTTGACGCTTTGTTGCCGCTGTTCCACCGCTTCGCCGCGTTCTAAAACCAACGGGCGAAGTCCTGCGCGCGCCAAAAGCAATGCGGCAAACATCCCTGCAGGGCCAAAGCCCACCACCACGGGACGCAAATCGGTTTTGCGGCGGTTTTCGGGGATTTCGTAGCAGTAATTTTCCGTTTTCGCGATTTTCGGATTGTGCGCCTTTCGAAGCGCTTTATCCTCATCTCCGTACAGCTCCACATCGAGCGTATAAATAAACTTGATGTCGTTCTTTTTGCGGCAATCGAGTGATTTTCGGAAAATCGACACCGTTTGTATTTCCGATTCGGAGATTTTCAATGCTTTCGCCGCCAATTTCGGCAAGAGCGCTTCCTCGCTTTCCAGCGGGAGTTTGACTTCCTGTATTCTTAACAATGTGCATACTCCTTTACAATCGCTTCTCCCGCCGCGCGGCCGGAACTCCACGCCCATTGCAGATTGTAGCCACCGCAACCGCCGTCTACATTCAGCGCTTCGCCGCACGCGTAAAGTCCGCGAATGCGCTTGGATTCCATGGTTTCTCGGTCAAATTCGCGGCAATCGGCGCCACCCGCCGTCACCTGCGCAAACTCGAATCCGCGCACGCCCGAAACTTCCACAGGAAACGCAGTAATTTCTTCCGCAAAACGCGCAAGTCGGGCAGATTGCAACGCTGCGCACGGCTCGTCCTTGTGTATGCCGCACCGCAACAGCAGTGCGTTGCCCAACGCTTGCGGCAACAGCCCTTCGGCGAGCGTTTGCGCCGATTTTTGCGGATTGTTTTTCGCAGAAGTCACGAGAAACGCCTCTATATCCGCTGTTTTCATCTGTGGAAAGCAATTTAACTTTACAATAAATTCCTTTTGCGGCGCGGTAGAGACAAGACGGGAAAGTTGCATAATCGGAATCCCCGACAGCCCGTACTCGGTAAACTGCACCTCGCCTGTGATTTCATACACGGTCCTTCCGTTTTCGCAAAGCGTCACCGCGCACACCTGCCGCACGCCCTTTAAGGATTTTGGGAAGTGCGCGCATTCCAACGCCGTAAGCGCGGGTGCAGGCGGTAAAACCGTATGCCCGAGCGATTGCAACAACCGATAAGATGCGCCGTCGGTGCCGTGTTTCGGGGCGGCGCAACCGCCTGCGCAAATCAGCACACAATCACATTCCATATGCCCGTTCAAAAGAAAAATCTCGTTTTTTGCCTGTATATCGGTAATTTCACAATCGGATTTTACGCGCACACCAAAGCGGTCCGCTTGGGCACAAAGCGCATCCCGCACGGACGAAGCCTGCCCCGAAGTCGGGTAAACGCGCCCCATCGCTTCGGTTTTACAAAGCAAACCCATCTCGCGGAAAAACGCAAGATTGGACTGCGGTGAAAACCGTTTCAGCGCCGCCGATGCAAAATTTGCATCGCCGAAATAGTCGCCATCCGTCAAAGTAATATTTGTCAAATTGCAACGCCCGTTCCCGGTTGCCAACAGTTTTTTCAAAGGCTTTTGCAGTTTTTCGTAAATCGTGACTGTAAAAGCGTTTGACTTGCGTGCAATCGTGATTGCGGCGGCATATCCCGAAGCGCCGCCGCCGATAATTGCCACTCGTTTCATACCGTCTCCCCCGTTTGCAAGGTCTGCGCTTCCAAATACGCATACATTTTTTCTACGGTTTCCGCACTCAAAATGTGTTCCATTCGGCAAGCGTCCGATTCGGCGTTTTCTTCGGATACCCCGAGTGTATGCACCAAAAACTGCTTAATCATATTGTGCCGCCGCAGTACATTTGCCGCGCAAGACTCCCCACTTGGCGTCAGACGAATGCCGCCGTACGCCTCATGTTCCAAAAATCCTTTTTCTTTAAGCACCCCGACGGCATGCGTGACGCTGGGTTTGGAAACCCCCAAAAATGATGCCAAATCCGTAACACGCACACGCGCATCGTTTTCTTTGCGGGAAAGTATGAATATCGCTTCCAAATAATTCTCAGCCGAAGCGGTCATTTTTCTCGTCTGTTCCATTCTCTTTCTTATCCTTTACCGCGCATTGCGCGCAATTTCGTTGTGCACATCCGTTGCAACCGTCACAACCGCAGCAACCGCCGCCTTTTTTTGTAAAGTTTTTCGCCTTTACAACAATCAGCGTTACCACAGCCACAGCCGCCAAAATCAAAATCACAATATCTGCCAAAGACATAACAATCGCTCCTTAAAAAATCACCTTGCAGATATTATATACTATGAAAGTCACTACCCACGCGACAATCGCCTGAAATCCGAGGGCAATCGCGGTCCATTTGCGCGAATTCATTTCGCGGCGTAAGGTTGCCACCGCCGCCACGCACGGAATAAACAGCAGGCAAAATACCATAAACGAATATGCCGATGCGGGGGTATATGCCGACGCGATAATTTGCGAAATCGCGCCGCTGTCGCCTGCACCGTGCAAAATCCCCATGGTGCTGACAATCGACTCGCGCGCAATCAACCCCGAAAGCATAGAAACCGAAGATTTCCAATCGCCGAATCCCAACGGGGCGAATATCGGTGCAATCAGCGTACCGACGGTGCCCAAAATGCTTTCTTCGGAGTTTTCAACATGCTGCAAAGAGAAACTGAAATATTGGCAGAACCAAATGACCACGCTCGCGCCCAAAAGCACCGTGCCTGCTTTGGTCATAAAGTCCTTAATGCGGTCATACAAATGCAATCCGAGCGTTTTCACCGTGGGCAGACGGTACGGCGGCAATTCCATAACGAACGGCGCGTGCCCGCCTTTGAGAACGGTTTTTTGCAAAATAAATGCGGATACAATCGCAACCAACAAACCAAGCAAATAGAGACTCCCGACAACCAACCCGCGGTTGGACGGGAAAAACGCCAAAATGAACATCGAATACACAGGCATTTTCGCACTGCACGACATAAACGGAATGAGCATCATTGTAATGCGGCGGTCTTTTTCGTTTTCGAGCGTGCGCGTTGCCATAATCGCAGGCACCGAACAACCGAAGCCCATAATCATCGGCACAAAGGATTTGCCCGAAAGCCCGATGGAATGCAGTGCACGGTCCATAATAAACGCCGCGCGCGACATATAGCCGCTGTCCTCCAAAACGGAGAGGAAGAAAAACAGCAATAAAATCTGTGGGAAGAACGAAAGCACCGCCCCCACACCGCCGATTACGCCGTCGCACACAAGACCGACCGCCCAATCCGATGCACCCGCCGAAACCAAAAGGCCGCGTACCCACGAAGCAAAGGTTTCGTTAATCAGTCCATCTACCCAATCGGTGAGGTTTGCGCCCAATGCTCCGAATGTGATGTAAAAAATCAACAGCATCAATCCGAAGAACAGCGGGATGGCAAGATACTTATTCGTCACCACGCGGTCGATTTTGTCCGAAAGCGTCAAATGCCCCGCCTCGTGCGCACGCTTGACGCATTTTTCGGTCACGGTGCAAATAAATTTGTATTTTTGGTCGGCAATGACCATTTCGCGGTCAATATTTTTCGTTTCGAGTTCCGAAACAATCGCTTCCACGCAATTCAGTTTGGTATCGCTCAAATTGAGGGTTTGCAAAGTCGGCTCGTCGCCCTCAATCAATTTGACCGCCGACCACCGAAGCGGCAAATCTTTCTTCTCACAATCTTCGGCAATCAGTTCTTCAATTCGCTTGACCGCCTTGCGCACAAGCCCCGTGTAAATATCGGGCGGGGCGCACATATTGCTGTGCTTATCCATATGCTTGCCCTTTACATCCGCACCGTGGGTTGCCTCGTGGTTTGCGGCGTGCAGCAGTTTATGTATCCCTGTCCCCTTTGCGGCGGAAATGGGCACAATGCGAATGCCAAGCATCGCAGACAGCATTTCCACATCAATACTATCGCCGTTTTTCTCCACCATATCAATCATATTGAGCGCAATGACCATCGGTTTGCCGAGTTCCGCAAGTTGCATACTCAAATACAAATTGCGTTCCAAATTGGTCGCGTCCACAATATTGACGATCAGGTCGGGCTTTTCGTCAATGATATAATTGCGGGTAACGATTTCCTCCATAGAATACGGCGAAAGCGAATAAATCCCCGGCAAATCCACAATGGACGCATCCATATTGTCATGTGTGATTTTGCCCTCTTTTTTCTCCACGGTCACGCCCGGCCAGTTGCCGACATATTGGTTGGACCCTGTTACAGCGTTGAACAGCGTGGTTTTGCCGCAGTTCGGATTGCCTGCGAGCGCATAACGGTACCCCATAACTTAATCCTCCGTTTCCACCGTAATCTCTTGTGCTTCGGACTTGCGCAAACTCAATTCATAGCCGCGCACATTGATTTCCAACGGATCGCCCATAGGCGCCGCCTTGCGCATAATCACAACCGCGCCCGGCGTAATGCCCATATCAATGATATGGCGGCGCACCGCGCCCGAACAGGTTAAGGAAACCACCTTGCTTTTTTGCCCGATTTTGAGTTTTGTCAACGGAATAATCATTCTGACACCTTCTGAAAAAGTTCTATAATCCTAACAAAGTTATTTCAAACTAACTTTTATTTTACCGCGTGTACCATTGTGTGTCAATCGTAAATTGCCATAATTATGCACAAAAAACAAGGTCGCCGAAGCGACCTTGTTCCTACATTTTGTTATTTGGTTTTCAACGGATTACAGTTTGAAACGGTGCGGCAGATTTTTTTCTTGTCCTTTTCATTCAAGAGACGAAATTCCGCCACCAATTCGCGTTCCTCACGCGTCAAATCGGAAACCAACATTTGCGCGCGGGAAGTTTCGTACTCGGTGCGCTTGTCGTACAGTTTTTCGGGATGTGCCGTATCAATATGCAAAATATAGTCAATCGTGACCGAAAAAATCTTTGCAAATGCATCTAAAAGCATAATATCCGGCGTGTTTTTGCAAAGTTCATATGCCGTATAGGTGGTGCGGTCGATTTGTAAAATATCTGCAATTTGCTGCTGTGTAAAGTTATTTGCCTTGCGAAGCAACCGCATTTGCCTTGCAAGTTCGGGATTTTTCATCATGATAAGTTCCCCTTTTTTCAATCGCATTATATGCTAACAAAACCGAAAAACACAAACGCACAAGGCTTTTTGCAAATTTCGGGTTATCGGTATTATTCGGAGAGTTCTCCGTTTTTATCACAAAAGTCTATAACAATATATTAACAGATTCCCCGTGTAATGTAAAGAGATATTTTCTCACTTTATTTACAAAAAAATAAAAACCGTTCTCCCCCATACAAATGGAGAGAACGGTTGTTTTTATGTACCTTAAACTTTCAGCAGTTCGTCTACCGTCACATCAAAAATATCCGCGAGGGCAACCAATTCAAAATCGCTGACTGCACGAAACTGCCCTTCCAATTTTGAAAGCGCAGAAGCATTGATGGACACACCGCGCACTTGCAACTGTGCCAACAATTCCTTTTGCCGCATACCCGCAGCCTTCCGCAACGATTCGATTTTTTTGCCGATTAAGTTCCTCGTACCGATTTCCTGCTTGCGTCTTCGCATAAGTATAACCCTCCGTTGTGCCTGATTTCATCTCTGAAAAAAGTACACTTTCTTCCCGCTTATTTGCTTATATGGTATCACAAATAGACAAGACTCGCAAGAGGTAAAATGTTAAAAAAACATTTTGCCTTGTGCAATTTTCTCGGAAAAGTACGCGCTTATGCAACAGTCCGCATGATGTTCATCACTTTGACAAAAAGTGTATAAAAAGTCCGCTCAAGAGTTTCGGTTCAAACCAAGTGGATTTCGGCGGCATAACCAATCCCGCATCGGCAATCGACATCAATTCTTCGGGCGAGGTGGGGAACATCGCAATTGCCGCTTTTGCTTCTCCCGAATTTACGCGATGCTCCAATTCAGCAAGTCCGCGAATACCGCCTACGAAATCGATGCGCTTGTCGGTACGCGGGTCATCTATGCCGAAAATCGGTGCAATCACGCGTTCCTGCAAAATGGACACATCCAACCGCTTTACAGGGTCACTTTCGTCCACTGTATCGGGAGAGACCGCCAATTTGTACCACGCATTTTGGAGATACAACCCGAAAGTATGCTTTTCGGTGGGGTGATACGGTGACTGCGCCGCTTTTTCCGCCGTGAAGCCTGCTTGACGCAATTTTTCGAGCAGTGTTTCAGCCGTACAGCCGTTCCAATCAAGGAGCAAACGGTTATAATCTAAAATCTGCAATTCTTCTGCCGGGAACAACACCGCCAAAAAGAAATTGAATTCCTCGTTGCCGTCATACGCAGGATGTTCTGCGCGGCGCTTTTGCGCAACTTTTACCGCCGACGCCGCACGGTGATGCCCATCGGCAATATACAAAGACGGAATTTCGGCAAACAATGCGGTAAGGTTGGCAATCACCGCTTCGTCATCCACCACCCACACGGTTTGGCGCACCTCGTTTGCGGTAAAATCATAAACCGGCTCGTGCGTATCTTTCCAAGTTTCCAAAACAGCGGAAACCGCTGCTTCGCCGCGATAAGTTAAGAAAATGGGACCTGTATTCGCATCGAGCGTATCCACATGATGAATGCGGTCCGCTTCTTTGTCAGCACGGGTAAATTCATGCTTTTTGATAACGCTGTTTAAGTAATCCTCCACCGCCGTGCAACCGACCAAACCCGTTTGCGTGCGTCCGTGCCAAGTCTGCATATAAATATACAGGCACGGGGTTTCATCCTGCTGTAACACATCGGCAGAAATGAGTTTGCCCAAATTCTCCTTCGCCTTTTGATAGACTTTTTCATCGTAAATATCTACGGTTTTGGGCAAATCAATCTCCGCTTTGTCCACATGCAAAAATGAGTACGGATTTCCGAACGCCATTTTGCGTGCCTCGTCGGAGTTCATCACATCATACGGCAAAGCCGCCACTTTATCCGCATAATTCTTTGCAGGGCGAAACGCCCGAAATGCTTTTAATACAGCCATATTATATTCCCTTCTTCTTTGAAATGGATTGTATACATAGTTTCAGTACCCAATACGCCGCCGTGCAAAACAGCACGCTTGTTCCTGCGCCGAGTGCGTCCACAAATACATCGCGCATTTGGCACGCGCGCCCCGCGATGAAATACTGATGCAATTCATCGGTAGCGGCATACAAAACGGCAGTCAGTATAGTTAGCGCAGGCTGCACCGTACGAAATGATTGGGCATATGCGTGATATAAAAGCAACGCCAAGCCGAAATATTCCAGCGCGTGCGCCAATTTTCGCACAAAATGGGAAGTAACCGTGATGCCGAACCGAGAAAAAAGCAAAGCAATGACGCCGTTGCTTTTGCCGGAGGACACCGTTGCCGTTTCGTGCGACCACAAGAAAATCGTCACGGCGCACCACAACACGAGTGCCCATGAAACAAACAACACCGTCCCGCGTAAAACGCGACGCGTATTATTTTTTTGTGGCGTTGATAAAGTAGACATAGTCTTTGGAAGCATAGAAATAAATATCCTTTGTATCTTTTGACGTCACAAAGCAACTGCTTTGCGTAAACACCGGCAAAACGGCGGCGTGCTGTAACAAATAATTTTCCGCTTCGACGCACGCTGCGTGCAAAGAGGAAAAACTGCCTGCGCTTTCGCGCACCCGCAGCAACAAATCGGTATAGTCCTGCGATGCGAAGCCGAACGAAGCGCCTGCGCCGAACCGTTCAAGATAGGAAGAAGCCAAAACCGTGTCTGCCGTCAGCGGATAAAACGCCACGGTATAATTCCCGTCCGTGACCGCCGAAAGCAATTCGGAAATAGAAACCGCTTTTACGGACGCAACAAATTTGACGCCCAAAGCCTTTTGCCACGCCTGCACAACGGCACGCACAAATTCCTCATACTCTGCGGCGCAAAGCACTTCGACCTGTGCCGAGGACGCGCCGAGTTCTAAAAGTGCCTCGGAAAAACACTTGCTCGCTTGCAGGGTATCGTAAGAAAGCAGAGAAGCGGTTTCCCCCTCTGTGCGAAACGGCTGTGCACCTATTGTGCAATACGGCGGCACAAGTCCCGAAGCAAGCTGTGTTCCCTCGCCCAACAGAGACAGTTTGGTGAAATCCGCGGAAAGGCAAAGCGCTTTACGCATATTTTCATTGGCCGTCATCAAATTTTTCGGATTGAACAGGAACGAATAGGTCGTATTCTCCAAATACTGCACCGTGAGGTCTTTTTGATTTTCCAACGCGTCATACTGCGCTTTCGTCAAAAACGCCGCGTCATATTTCCCGGAATCCACTTTTTCGGGGATTGCGTCAGCATCCTCGTTATAATAAAGCACCAAAGACGCGGGCGACGATGCCTGTGCGCCGTTGTAGTCATTGTTTTTGATGAGTTTCAAAGAGGTTTTTTCAATCCATTTGGACGGGTGCAACGGGCCGTTGCAAAGGGTGTACCCCACTTCCAACCCGTACCGCCCCGCAGTCAATTCAAAAAACTCACGGTCACAGGGCATTGCGCCCGGTGCCGTCAACGCATACAGTAAATTTTCATCGGCGCGGGATAAGCGGATTTGCAAGGTGAATTTGTCCGTTGCCGTAACGCCGAGACTTTCTTTTGCGGAAACGCCCGCCATAATACTTTGTGCGTTTTCAATGCTCGAAAACAAAAATGCATCCGCCGAACCGGTCTGCGGGTCAACCGCACGCTGCAAGGCAAACACAAAGTCCTCGGCATACACGGTTTTGTCGAAGTTCTCTTTGAAAGTATCTTCCCCGTATTTCTCGCCGAGCACGCTCTTTTGCGCTGAGTACAACGCCCAATGCGCGTTCTCACGCAAATGGAAGGTATAAAGCAGTCCATCGGGCGAAATGGTATAACTTTCGGCAACGCCGTTTAAGATTTCGCCGTTCGCACCGACACGCACCAAACCCTCATAGCAATTTGATGCAACAAGGCGCTGGGCGTTGGAAGATGCAATTTGAGGGTCTAAACTTTGCGGTTCATCGGTAATCGGCATAGAGAAACTTTTGCCCGATTTGGTTTTGCCGAAACACCCTGAAAAAGAACAAAGCATCAACAGCAAACACAAGCATACACAAATCCCTTTTTTTGCCATACCGCTTCGCTCCTTTCCGTCAGGATTTTCTTTATATTGTATTGTATCACAGATTTCTTTGAAAATCTACTGTAAAAAATCCTGCGGTTGGGTAAACCAACAGCAGGATTTTTGGGATTGCATTTATGATGCCGCATCGCTTTTGGTGGGTTCCGGCGGGGCGGTTGCCACAGGTTCGGTTGTCACATTCGGCGAAGTGATATTCGGCTCGGTGGTTGCCGCCGACGTCGTGGTTTCGGGACTTGTTTGTGTTTGCGTTTCCGCATTGGAAGCAGCCGTTTTTGTGGTGGTTACTGTCTTTGCAGTCGTTGCCGAACGCGGTTCGGTCGTATTGGGCGCCGTGGTTTTATTTTTATCCGTTTTGCTTGAGTTGCTCCCCCAAGAAGAACTCTTTTTGGGGGTGGTTTCGGGCACTTCACCGTAAATGAACAAATGCAGTCTTTCAGTGGCGGCGGCCAAATCGTACCGCCAAACCCACGCGCCGTCGTAAATGCCGCCCACCGCATTGTCCTCCTCGTTGGGCACATTCGTCATTTGAATGGTCAGGTCTTGCGAAATCATCGGTGCAAACGACATAATTTCGGAAAAGGACAGCGAGGTTTCGCAAAGCGACATCATGGTTTTGACCATTTCGCCGTATTTGGAGGGGCTGACCTTTCGCGCTTGCACCAAAAGCGCCTCAATCACTTTTTTCTGTCGGTTTGAGCGCGCCACATCTGAGTCAATTTTGCGAAGCCGCGCATACACAACCGCCTGTTCGCCGGTCAAATGCACCATACCCGACTCGTTCAAGTAACCGAAATTCGGATTGTCATCGTCGCCGATATCATTGAGATGCACGCGTTCTGCTTCGGTCACTTCAATGTCAATCCCGCCAAGCAAATCAATCGCCTGCCCGAGTTTATAGAAATTGATGGTGGCGTAGTCCGTAATATTCATCGAAAAATTCTGATTCAGCGTTTTAATGGCAAGTTCCGCACCGCCGAAAGCGTACGCATGGGTAATTTTTTGATTTTTATGCCCTTCAATGGCAACATAACTGTCGCGCAGAATGGAAGAAAGTTTTACAACATTATTTTTCCTGTCCACACTGACAATGATGATGGTATCGCTTCTGCCCGAAAACGAGTTTTCATCACGCGTGTCCAAGCCGAACAGCGCCACATTGAAAATGTCGGTATCGCCGTATTTGTCGGCAATTTCAGAAGAAATGCCGAGATTTTTCTCATCGACGGCATTGCGGAAATTGTTGTAAAACCCGTAAACGCCTAAAAAGGCTATCAAAAGTACAAGTATCACAGCCAAAATCACATATACCGTAACGCGTTTCCACTTAGCAAGTGCAAACCACTGTTTGCCGAGTTTGCTGTTGCGCAGTTTGCTGTTTTTTCGTTTTTCGGCGCGCAAAAGTTCTTTCTTATATTTTTTATCCACTTTCGCGTCCATTTTTTTCTCTAAAAGAATTTCTTTTTCTTCGGAATTCGCGCGTTCGCGTTTCATAACACACCTCAACTTTTTATTTCCGCCATACGTGCGGAAATGGGAAAACTTTCAAATTATACCGCAATCGGTTTGCAATAAATTATACAACCAAAGTCGATTGCTGTCAATTCAAGACGAACGGTTTTAATAGAATTGTTATATATTTGCCCAAAAAAAGACGATACCGAAGTATCGTCTTTAAAATATTTCCGCTTTGAAAATCAGCCGCGGAGCGCACGCTCCAACCAAACTTCCGCAATATCCATCGCGGCGAATAAACCTTTTTTCTCGCTGGTTTTGACAATGCGTTCTTTCGCGCTTGCATCGGGGTCGGTGCTCAAAAGTTGCACCGTTACTTTGGAGGCCAAATCGTACCCCTGAAACTCTTTTTTCGAGGCGATGCGCATCATAATGACAAAATCGTCGGACATATTGCCGTAATAAATGGTGTCGCCGTTTCTGACGAGGGGTTTGCCCTTATACATTAAAAAATCGTTTTTTTCTGCCATAGTTTCTCCTTATTTCTCCTCTGCGCCGAGATGCAGGTAATTCTTTACCAACACCTGCAAAAGTTCATCTCTGTCCAACCGACGGATCAGGCTGCGGGCGTTGTTGTGCGTGGTAATATAAGTCGGATCTTCGGACAAAATATACCCGACAATCTGACTGATGGGGTTGTAGCCCTTTTCCCGAAGCGCGTTATACACCGTAATGATGGTTTGGCGCATTTCTTCTTCATGTTCATCTTTAATAGAGAACTGAATGGTCTTGTTCGGGTCTAACATAACAGCCACCTCCTAACATAATTACAGATATTATACACTATCTAAAAACAAAAAACAATAAGTTTCTAAAAATTTTTGGCAATCACTCGGCAAGCGGCTCGTTGCGGTAATCCTCCACAACTTTACCGTCCTGAATACGAATGACGCGCTTGGCTTCTTCGGCGATACCGTTGTCATGCGTAATTAAAATGACGGTTCTGCCTTCTTCGTTTAATTCGTGCAAAATTTTCATCACATCTTTGCCCGAACGGCTGTCGAGGTTCCCCGTCGGCTCATCGGCAAGAATAATCGGCGGTCTTGCGGCGACGGCACGCGCAATCGCCACGCGCTGTTGTTGCCCGCCGGACATTTGCTTCGGCAGATGATCCATTCTGTTCCCGAGCCCGACGTGCTCGAGCGCCGAAACGGAAAGTTTATGGCGTTCTTCTTTCGGCATACCGCGATACGCAAGCGGCAATTCGACATTGCCTTGCGCAGTCAAACTCGAAATCAAGTTAAATCCTTGGAAAATAAAGCCGATTTGTTTGTTGCGGATTTCGGAAAGTTGGTCATCGGTCATATACGAAACATTTTCGCCGTCCAAATAATATTCCCCGCTTGTGGGGATATCTAAAAGCCCGAGCATATTCATCAGCGTGGATTTCCCCGAGCCGGACTGCCCGATAATCGCCACAAAATCGCCGCGGGCAATGGACAGCGTAACGCCGTCAAGCGCGCGCACTTCGTTTTCGCCGGGATTGTAAATTTTGTATAAGTCTTTGACCTCAATCAACTGCATAACAACACCGCCTTTTTCTACTGCTAAAATCATACCCCAAAGCGCACCGCATTTCAATGTATAATTTGTGAATTTTTGCGTGTTTTTCGGCAACGCTAATTTCGGAAATCATTGTAAAGGAGTTTTTTTATGTCTACCGGCAAACAAGAATATACCAAAATGGCGGAAAAGGCATCGCCGCCTTCTCCGAAACTGAAAGACTGCGTAAAAGCATTTTTGTTCGGCGGGGCGATTTGCACGCTCGGGCAGGGATTATTCACATTATACACCTATTACGGCGCAAGCGAGGACGGCGCAAAAACGGCGGTTTCCATTACGCTGATTGTGCTGACAGCGATACTGACGGGCATTGGGGTGTTCGACAAAATCGCCAAACACGCAGGCGCGGGCACGATCGTTCCGATTACGGGATTCGCAAATTCCGTAGTCTCCCCTGCGATGGAATTTCGCGCGGAGGGGCATATTCTCGGCACGGGCGCGAAATTATTTACGATTGCAGGCCCCGTTATCGTTTACGGCTGTGCTGCGGCGTCGGTCTATGGGTTGATTGTCTATTTGTTCGGATTGTATTAAGAGGGAGGAATTGTTATGCCGAAACGGCTTGGCACGCGCACCGTGCTATTGGAAAATCAGCCGACGGTCATCGGCAACGCCGCCATTGTCGGCAAAACCGAGGGTGAGGGGCCGCTTGCCGCGGAATTTGACCGCGTGCATCAAGATGATACCGTCGGGAAAGCCTCGTTTGAACAGGCGGAAAGCGCATTTCAGCGTGAAGCGATTGTCTGCGCGCTTGAAAAGGCGGGCAAACAGCCAAACGAAGTGGATTTTATTCTTTCCGGCGACCTTTTGGCGCAATGCATCGGCAGCGCGTTCGGCGTGCGGGATTTGGGCATTCCCTTTTTGGGGTTGTACGGTGCGTGCTCAACAATGGCACTCTCTTTAGGGCTTGCGAGCGTCCTTGTAGACAGCGGCGCGGCAAATCTTGCCGTCGCGGCGACTTCGTCGCACTTTGCTTCCGCGGAACGGCAGTTCCGTCAGCCGTTGGAATACGGCGGGCAGAAACCGCCCACGGCCCAACGCACCGCCACGGCGGCGGGTGCGACAGTTTTGACAGGCGAGCAAAATGCCAAGAAAAACGCTGCGGCAGGACAAAAAATCGCACCGCAAATTGCGGCGGTCACATTCGGAAAAATTGTGGATTTGGGTATAAAAGACGCCAACAATATGGGTGCGGCAATGGCACCCGCGGCGGCAGACACCATTGCGGCATTTTTGAAAGACACCGGCACAAAGCCTACCGATTACGATTTAATTTTGACGGGCGATTTGGGCGCGGTCGGCTCGGCGTTGCTTGCAGAACTGCTCGAAAAAGATTACAACATCGACATTCGCGCCGTGCACAAAGACTGTGGGTTACTGCTTTATGACCGCGAAAAGCAGGATGTGCACGCGGGCGGCTCGGGGTGCGGCTGTGCGGCATCGGTGTTTAACTCGTATATTTTAAGCCGCGTCAAAACAGGCGAACTCAAAAAAGTTCTGCTGACGGCAACGGGCGCGCTGATGTCGCTCACCTCCTCTTTACAGGGCGAGAGCATACCGTCGGTGGCGCACGCGGTTTTGGTGACGGGAAACGCATAAGATAAGGGGAAACGGCATATGGATGTATTCTTTCGGGATATGCGCATTTTGCAGACGGGCGCAAAACTGATTCGTATTTTATATCTTGCCAAGACGGCATTGACGGTTGGGATAATAGTCTTTACCGCCTTGGAAATCGGCAGTGCCGTGCGCGAAAAACGGTTGCACGGCAGTGTGTGAAAGTTTTGAAAATCTTCTCGAATGAAAAATTGTGTGGGTAAGAGTGTTCGATACACGCTCTTACCCGCACAATATTTTTGTGCCGCAGAAATAAAAAAGTTTTGTGAAAAATCTCTTGACACGCTGAAAAACCTTTGCTATAATAATCACCGTTGCGAAAGCAACCGAGCTACATATGCGAGTGTGGCGGAATCGGCAGACGCGCACGTTTGAGGGGCGTGTGGTAAT
>DAVZHM010000043.1:0-15837 GCA_052273845.1 Candidatus Fimenecus sp.
TTTCACGGTTGATGGACTTGTTATAACCGATCTCCAGCTCAATTTTTGCCATCGGCGGCTTTTTGCTGGAAAGAACGATCTGCTCAAGATATAGATAGCTGTCCGTGCCACGGAAGTTCTTGACCTCAAAGCCCTTGACTTCAATTTTCTTGACCAGCCGCTTGTTGAAGGCATCCAGCGCATCCAGCACATAAATAAGGTTGTGCTGCTTGGCGTGGGTAGCCGAGTAATTGAGGGAGAACAGCGGGTTGAAGTTTTTCAGCGCCTTCTGCGTCACATCGCCGCCCATCTTCTGCGGCTCGTCCAAAATAATAATCGGACGGTTTGCCTTGATAACATCGATCGGGCGGCGGGAGCCGAATTCATCCCGTTTGGAGTAGATGATACGGGCTTCTTTGCTCTTACCGTCCTCTTTCAGCGAGGAGGCAAACGCCTGTGTGTTGATAATCATCACATTGATGCCGGAGCTGCTCGAAAAGTTATCCAACTGGTTCAGGTTGGAGCTGTTGTAGATGAAGAAGCGGGCTTTCTTGCCGTAGTGCTCCATAAAGTGGTCTGCGGTGATTTCAAAGGACTTCTTCACACCCTCACGGATTGCAATGGAGGGAACGACCACGATAAACTTGCTCCAGCCATACTTCTTGTTCAGCTCGAACATCGTCTTGATATAGACATAGGTCTTGCCCGTGCCGGTTTCCATTTCAATATCAAGGCTGCAACGCCCCAAGTCTTTGACAAGGGAAGCAGAGAGCTTGATGTTGTTCTGACTCTGCAAGGTCTGAATGTTGTGCAGAAGCTGCTCATCGGAAAGCTCAACGGCTTCATTTTTGTAGCCGGTATCGTTCAGCGGGTCGATGACCTCAAGCTCCTCATCGGACATACCGAGGGTCATCTGATACGGCTCCGCTTTGACCTTGCCCCGGTCACGGATATAGCTGATTTTATCGTGAAAGCCCTGTCCCTGAAAGACACGCACAACGGCATCAACCGCATCGGTTTGGTATTGCTGTATTTTGAAATTAAATTTCATATTGTAGTACTCCTCATTGCTAACAAGACTTTCTGTGCAAGTTACCGGCAAGCTCAAAAATCCCTGCATATAGTTATTATCGCCGAAATAAAGCCCATATTTTGTGCCCTTGCTAAAGCTCTGCAAGTTACCGGCAAGTTAAATTATGCCCAGACAGGAATATACTTTGTATGTCGAGGCGCAGTTTCCTCAAGCTTTTTTATAAGACCTTTTTCGCACGCTTCTTTGATTAGGCGTGAAATGCTTGCAGAAGACTTTTCTTCCAAACCAAAACGCATTCGCAATGAACTGTTAGTCAAAAATTCGCCTTGGATAAATTTTATACATGAATGCATATAGCAAGCCCACAGTTTATCTTGAGGTGAGAGATCAAAGAAATCCACCTTGGAGAAAAGTGTCACCTTGGTGTTTTCTTCATAAATATCGATATGCGGTGTCGGTAACTGTTGCAATTCACATGAAATTATAATCTTGTCCCAACCGGTTCCGAGTTCTTCGCACATTCTCAATCTGCGCATTAGAGAAGCAAGCTTCTCATTTCTGGATTTAGGCGGATTATCCACGATTCTATAAATGTCAACAAGAGGTATACCGGGGTTGGTTATTTCAATCCTGTTGTTGAAAATTTCAATTACAACGCCTGTTCCGGTAATAGAAAAATCTTGGTGAATCAATGCATTTGCAATAGCTTCTCTCAAGGCTATCGGCGGGTATGGTGAAACTGTTTCCCGTTTTGCGCCTTTTATTACTTCTTGTGTAGGCAAAAGAGCTTCAATGTACTTAAGCAACCCATCAAATCCAATAGCATAGCCCTTATTGCCAACATCCTCTTTGAGCATATTCAGTCGATTTTTGCCCTGATATTGCACAACACGAACAGCCTTTCTTTCAAGGCGAGGAAATGAAGATAGCCTTTTGGCAAACAAAATAGCACCGAGATTTGTTATTGCGTATTCACCGCTGTCTTGTTTTACAATAATGCTTTCCTCTTCCATATAGTGTATAATGCCTTTTATATTGGTCGGAATCGGTTCGCCTTTAATATCGAAATATGCCGTATAATCTAATTGCTGCAACGCTTCCTCTACAGTCAAATTTTGCATTGCATACTGTTCCTCAAAACGGCTATTACGAATTTTGTCCCATAATTGTGCTTGCATTTGCGGATAGTCACTCAATTTTTTCGTGTAACTCCCCACTCTGATATAGTCAACCTTCTTGAATGTTACAGTTTGAACGGTTGCCTTATATATTATGAGCACAATAATAGGCTTATTATCGCCTTTTTTATCTTTAATCTGAATTTTGTGAAATTCAAACTCGGCATTTTTCGAAATGAGATTTCTAAGCCAGCTTTCTATTTCTTGGTTTCCGACCAATTTTGAATATTGATCCAGCTCTGTTCCGACTATATCGTGGGACTTATCATCGATCCCCCAAATCATATATGCACATGACTTTTCGGCATAGGCGGCACCATTTGCTAAAGCACTAATATCTTGACCTATCATTTCAGGGTCGTAATTATTGCATTTGAACTCGAACCAGTTGGTTTCGTTTTCATATTTTAAAAGTTGATTTACGAGCAATTCCAAGTTTTCCATATCACAGCACCTTCCTTACAGTATCGGGGCTGTAGGTGGCGAAGATCTGATCGAAGTTGGTTGCCACGCTGTCGTTTGCCATAGAGCTGTCACGCATCACAAAATAGTAAGGTTTCTGCTTGGCAACGGCTTTGATGGTATCCTCGGTCACATCGCTGTCAAAGCAGGCGATCAGATAGTTGTCCTCCACATTGAACACCTTCTTGCCGGCGATGGTGGTTTCCTCGATTTTGCCGGAGAGCAGCACGCCCAAATCCAGCATCACTTGGAACAGCAGATCCTCCGGGGTTCTGTCCTCTTTGATGTTATCTTCAAGACTGGAGAACAGGCTGGCTTCATACTCGGCGGGGTTATAGTAGACCTCTTTCATATTAGAGGTATCGCACTTGAGGACACGGAAGCCAATGTCAAGGCCTTGAGTAGTCAAAGGACTGTCTTCTTTGATTTTTCTACCTGCACGGCGGATGCGCTCCTTGCCGATTTCGCAGATGGTTTTGTATCCTGCCTTGTAGGCTTTCGATTTTTCATCAATATTTTCGGGAACTTGAACCATAATAAACTTCCGTTCACCACCATCATCAACATTAAGCTGCATGACTGCGTGAGCTGTAGTTGCAGAACCAGAGAAGAAATCAAGAACGATTGCTTCTTTATCTTCACGAGTTCCTGCCATTACCGAATCATAAACAGCATATAAGCTCTTGGGATATGTGAAACTGGAATCACCCAATAATGCCTGCACCAATTTTGTGCCATATTCACTTGCATCATAGCGTGCGTTAGCCCACACACTTCGCATCGTCCCTTCTGACTTGTTGAAAATTATCTGTACTGAATTTCGGCCTTCCTTTGGCTCTAACTGCGAAAGGATTTTTTCAACGCTTTGGCGAGCATACCGCCATTTCTTTTCATCCCCATCATCGTTCATCGGCCAAACTTCAATTGCACCGTCACTTCTAATCACATTTGCAGATGAAGGATGAAAATTATTTTCCGGAATATCACCAATGTCTATGATTTTTCCATTTTTTACGATAAAAGGATAGAAACAATTTCTTGCATCAGTTCTATCAGATTCGGTTCCACTATCTCTTAAATTTCGTGCATCCACGGTGTCTTTGGGGAAATCTGCCAAATATTTTTTGTTATCCGCAGGATATATAAAAATCAAATATTCATTAACATAAGAAAAATTGCTTCCTTGTTGCCCACGAGGATTATGGACAACAGATACATATGAGTGTTCATAACTGCTTTCACCAAAAATTTCTTTTAGCATTTGCGAAAGTGTAGCAAATTCATTTTCGTCGATAGCACAGCAGAGCACTCCGTCATTTGTTAAAAGGTCTTTGGCTAATCTCAAACGAGGATACATCATATTTAGCCAATCTGTATGGAAACGACCATTTGTTTCTGGATTGCCAACAAGAGCATTTCCGTTCTCGTCCTGCTGACCACTGTTTACAAGATAATCTTGTGTTTTCTGATGAAAGTCATTATGGTATATCAGATTAAAGCCAGTATTATACGGTGGGTCAATGTAAATCATTTTAACCCTATGCAAATATGTCTCCTGCAGAATCTTCAACACTTCCAGATTGTCGCCCTCAATATAGAGGTTTTCGGTGTTGTCAAAGTCCACGCTTTCCTCCCGGCAGGGGCGTAGCGTCTTATTGATCGGGGCATTGGCAAGAAGAACGGACTTCTTCTTGTCCGGCCAAGTGAACTGATAGCGCTCCTCATTGCCGTCAACAACCTTTGTGTTGATTTCCTGCATCAGCACATCCTTGTCGATTGCCCGGACGACCTCTCCGTTTTCGTTGATCGTTTCCGTCACGGCGTTGGGAAACATCGCCGCCAGCTTTCTGAAATTTTCATCAGCCTTGTTCGCTGTCTGCATTCTCAGTTTATCCATTATGAATTTCCTCCGCTTTCTTTCCAAAAATGGAATATGGGATACTTCTTGAATTCTTCTTGTAATTGAGTGTCGAGCTTTTCAAAATGCAGTTCTGCGGCAGGCTGTTGATCTAACAGCAGGTACGCCCCGACAAGGACATCTTCTCTAACACCCGGCGTTTCAATTACCCGAAACAGTTCCTTAACCTCGTCTATCGTTAGTGCTCGTTCACGCTTTTCGATTTGTAGCTTGTTTAGCAGTTTTACATCGTAGGGCAAGGATCCATCATTTGAAGCAAAAATCCAATCCGAAAACGATCTTGCCACAGATAGAAATTCAGTCCTTAAATTAGCCTTGTCGTATGCTTCAAGCAATTCAAGCAAGAAGAGATTTGCCCTTGTAATAGTTTCTTCGTGTTGTGCGGTATTTTGGAATGACGGCAATAAGACATCATAGCGAATATTATCGGCTTTTATCAAATCGTCTGCGTGGAGTATTACATACTGCGAGATTGGCAATTTTTCTCCGGCTTCATTTTCGTACACGAGTGACATCTCGGTTTTGAAAAAGTCGAATATACTGTATGTACCATCTTTTCCTTCGATTTTTCGCAGGCAAACTATAAATTTCAGCTCACCTATATCTATTGTCATTATCGGGGGCAAATCGGTTCTTAGATGTTCTACCGGCTCCTTATCTACAAATGCAGTAACAAGATAGCCAATATGTTTCCAGTCTTTATCCTTTAAGGTCTTTATGCTCAAGTCCTTTTTGCACCCAAACAGATCAAGCAAGGCAACAATCTTTTTTGCGTATTCAAGTCGTGACTTTTCTTCTTCCAGCTTGAAGTTCGAAAAATTGGCACCTTTGCAATCAAATGGAACATCAACTCCATCCCATTGAAAGCTCCCGGTTTCGATGTATGAAATCAAAAAATCCAAATCTACTATCAGGGTTCTCAATTTATCAGAGCTCTTATAGTTGATTTTTACCGTTCTATCGTTTTTGGATGCCTTTATCGAAAAGCTCTCTCCAAAGATAGTCGTAACCGTTTCTGCATCTTGGACAACCCTAACGGTTGAATAGAACAGCCTATCTCCTACAGAAACCTGCGCATTTCGCATTTCCTGCGTTGTCAATTTCTGAGGAATAGCCTCGATTGGCTGTGGAATAGCGCTACCCTTGATTTTTGCGTAAATATATACTTCATTTTTCAGCAAGGCTGTTTTCGGGTCAATTCCGCCGACAGTTGAAACGGGAACGGTTATTCCTTCCAACACGCCTTGGCTTTCAAGTTCTTCGAGCGACAATAACTGAGCGCTTGAAAAGCTCGCTTGTTTCTGACAGTTTTCTAAGCACTGGAAGAAGATCATTGCCTTCTCGTTCGGGTCTGTCGGAAATATTTTGAGCTTAATGCTTTTGCTTTTTTGCTCTTTTGCTTCTGCAAGATATACTCTGAGTTTTATCGGAGGCAATTCAGCATAATAGATCTGCCGTGTCAACCCGTTATGCCCAATATAGACGACAAAGAAAACTGCTCCGCCGTCGTAAAGGTAATTATTGAGATCGGTAGTTGATACAGGAAAGGATATTTCTTCTTTGCTGAAATCATCGTTTTCCGTGCCCTTGATTTGAACCGAAATCCGTCCTTTTAGTTTTTCCTTCTTTTTGCTTTTATCGCTATAAATGTAGACAAACCCATCCCAAGTCGGCTCTTTGTCGTTGTCCGCAATAAACTGGTCGAGGAAATCGGATACAACGATGCTATCCCTGACAGCATTAACAGATAGAGTTTCTATCGCTTTTCGATCCAATTTTATCCCTCCAATTCTTCTTTGAGCTTTTTTATCTGCTGCACAAGCTCAAACTTTTTCTTTGGCTGCTTTTCAGCCCGTGCCTGCTTTTCCAGCTTGGCGATCTCTTTTTCGATTTTCTGTCGGCGCTCATCGGCTGCTATTTGCTCATCAAGGGAATTGCCGTCTGCGATGCTCACGCCGCCGATGTCCACCACGATATTTTCCCATACTTTATCGAGGTTCAAGCCCCGCAGCTCAATGGTGCAGCTTTCGGTGGGCTTCCAATCCGTCTGCATCAGCTTGGTGTGATAGATTGCCAGCTTGCTTTGTCCCTCAAATTCAAGCACAAACAGGATGTTCTGCGGAATGAGCTTTGACAGCGTGGCAACCGTTTTCTCATCAAAGTCTTTCTTTTTCAGTGCCACAAGCAGAACAAAGAAGCTCCCGACTTCCTCTCCGGCGGGAATGTTGATTTTCGCCGGTGTGATCTCGTTGACAATGGTGATCCTCGATATATCAGCGTCGATTTTCTCCTTTGCCGCCGTGTTCATTTGGAACTTCGCATAGACAGCCTTCTTCGGAAGCTGCTTGCTCATTTCAGTTGACTTGGGAAGTCCGAGCATACTCTCACCTCATCGCACGACTAAGAAGCATATCAGTTCAAAGTCGTCCAGTCCTTTGATTTCGTTTGACAGAAAGCTGACCTGACCGCCGCCTAAGAAGCTGTCAATGTCACTCTCATCCTTCACTTCAATAATGGAAGCGATGGCATCGCCAAGCAGCTTGGAAAGCTGCGACATATTTCTGCCGTCACGGGTTTCTTTGTTAAACGGCCTGTAGGCTTCGGGAATCGGCTCTGTCTTTCCTTTGCAGAGGAAACGCATCTTATCAAGCATCTGTTTCGGAGAAAGGTGGTCGCAGATGACCTCTCCGTCATTGCCGATATACACCATATAGAAGGGGTGCAGCCGATTCTGGTTGTCGATGTTCACACTGTTGGAACGGTTCTTCAAAACATAGATCACACCGGCAGGCGTATCCTCACTTGCAGGAACAACCGAGTGCAAGCCGAAAGGTGTTTTGTCTATGTCAGGGTGATGCTTGATATAGTCGAGCAGATCAAGCCGAAACTCGTTGAGTCCCAAGTCCATAATGGAGATGCCCGTTGTCATATCCTCAATATCGACGACTTCCTCCTGCAAGCGTTTGAGCTGCGATTTTCTGTATTCAAGGTCTGTCTTTTCTTCGTCACTGAGCAGGTTATCATCGCCCGTGGCGGTCATATCCACGATTTTCATTCGGGTTTCGACCTTGGCTTTCAGATTGATGTAATCGTCAAGGGTTACATCCGGCCAGAAGTTCACAAGCTGAATGACCTTGTTACGGCTTCCGATACGGTCAATACGCCCAAAACGCTGAATGATGCGCACGGGGTTCCAATGAATATCATAGTTGATGAGGTAGTTGCAGTCCTGCAAGTTCTGACCTTCGGAAATACAGTCGGTGGCGATCAGTACATCGATTTCCGTCTTATCACCCGGCATCAGCAGCTCTTTGTCCTTCGAGATAGGCGAGAAGCAGGTTAGCACCGTGTTCAGGTCGGCACGGAGCTTGGGGCAAGTCGTCCGTCCCTCAACAGAGCCGGATACCATTGCCGTGTTCAGTCCAAATTTGCTCTTAACATAGCGGCTTACATTATCATAGAGATAACCGGCGGTATCCGCAAAAGCGGTGAAGATAATCAGCTTCTTGTTGCCCTCGTTGATGGGGTTCATAATTTTATCTTCAATTACCCGGAAAAGCTCTTGCAGCTTTGAGTCGTGCTCCGGCGTAATATCACCGACCAGCAAGGTCAGCAGTTCAAGCACATCGGCATCTTTCGCCAAGCTGTCCCGCCAAGATACATAGTCCATATCGGCAAGGTCAATCTTGACTTTCCGTCCGAAAGAGAACATCTCGTCCGAGTTCTGATCCTCGGCGTCAAACTCGTCTATATCGGAAATATCCGTCAGGTCGAGGGTCGTACCGGAGTGTTTATCAAAGCGGTCAATCGTTTCTATCGTGTTGTTTATCAAATCCTTAATGCGGGTCAGCGTCAGATTGAACGAATAAACAGAGCTTTCCATACGCTTCATCAGGTTGATAGCGGTCAGGCGACGGATACCTTGCTCACGGTTCGCCTGCGTAAAGCCGACATTGACCTTGTTATCTCCGTAAAGCTCGGCATACTTCTCCATCTTACTTGGCAGAATGTAGTGCGTCGGCGTATAGATCGTCAGTGTCAGGAGCATAAGCTGCTCAAAAATCTCGTTGTAACTGATCGCTTCCTTCAGGTCAGTAAGATGCGGACGAAGTGAGATCGGCTTTAGCCTTGTCGGGAAGGTGCCGATGTCTGCCATATCGTAATACTTCTGAATATGCTTTCTTGAACGGGCGATGGTCACGCTATCCAGCACTTCAAAGAAATCAAAGTCCAGCATTTTGAGAAGGTTTTCAGTCGTGCGGTCGCACGGCTCCCACTTGCTCCAAGTGTTAAACGCCCGCTGTGCGTTCCTGAAAATTTCGTCGATGGAACGGGTAGTGTTGAGCTTTTCGTCTATGTAATCCGTATGCCCTTCATACGCAAGAGCAAGCTGATTTTTCAGATCATTGAAGCGGTTATTAACCGGCGTTGCAGAAAGCATCAGCACCTTCGTCTTTACTCCGGCTCTGATGACCTTCTTCATCAAGGTAACATAGCGGTTATCCTTGGTGTCCTCGTCCGGGTTCTCAACTAATTTGCCGCCATTACGGAAGTTGTGGGACTCATCAATTACCACAAGGTCATAATTGCCCCAATTCAGTCTGTCAAGGTCAAGTCCGTTGGATGTGCCGTGGGTGCGGTTTAAGTCGGTATGATAAAGCACATCGTACCGAAGCCGGTCGGCAGCAATGGGGTTATTTACATAGTTATCCTTATAGGTATTCCAGTTGTTCGTCAGCTTCTTGGGGCAAAGCACAAGAACGGACTTGTTGCGGTTTTCGTAGTATTTAATAACGGCAAGGGCGGTAAAGGTTTTACCAAGACCAACACTGTCTGCAAGGATGCAGCCGTTGAACTTCTCAAGTTTATTTATGATGGCGAGGGCAGCATCCTTCTGGAAATTATAGAGCATCCCCCAAATCTTGCTTTCCTTGAAACCGGTCGCTTCGTTGGGCAAAACATCTTCGGACACATCTTCCAAAAACTCATTGAAGATGTTATATAGCGTCACAAAGTAGATAAAATCGGGAGAGTTTTCGTTATATGCGGCGGTAATGCTGTCAATTACTTCATCAGTAACGACTTGAAGCACCTTGCTGTCATTCCATATCTCATTGAAATCGGCAAGCAAAGTGCGGGCGAGGGACTCATCTTTCACGATTGTTGTGCTGATTACATTGCCTTTTTCGCAGCCAAGCTCAACCGTAGTGAAGTTATTGATAGGCGTATAGCCGACGCCGTCAACTACGATTTGCCCCTGAATGGATTTGTCGCTGACATTTGACTTGAAATTGACCTTCTGTCTGATCCACTCTGCACACTCTCGTGCAATGGCTTTTTGGGTCAGCTCATTCCTGAGCTTGATTTCAAACTCTGTTCCGTAAAGGCTTCTTTCACGGGTCAGGCGAGGAATGTAGAACTCACGCCGCTCTTTTTTCGCCTTTTCGGTCACGAAGGTCGGAGAGGTGAAAATAAATCGGAGTTCCTCAATCTGTGAGAGCTGTTCTTTCAGCTCCTGAAAGGCATAGATAGAGAAGCAAGCCGCCGCAATGGACAGTTTGCTGCCTTGCTTGATTTCAACGGACAAATCGTCCTTAAGAGTTTTTGTAGTATTATTTATAAGCTCCATTTTTCTACACCCGTCCTGATTATAACAAAGTCAGTGTCCCATAAAACGGACTCACAACGCGTTAATTTCATCTTCAAGATGTTTTACCGCTTCCAAGATCACATCAAAATCCGGTTTTTCGCCGTAAATCATATTCTTCATATGCTCATAGTCATCTTTGAGGACTTTGATATTTTTCTCGCTCGGTATCAATTCCATAGTGCCGGGCTTTGCTTCGTCGTATCTTGCCCACGAACAACGGTAGAATTTATCCTTAAAACGTACAACTTTATCGAGCAGGTCTAAGTCGGCGAAAGCCTCAGCTTTTACGGGCGAATTTGCCATACAATAAAGATCATAATAATGGCGGGAATATCTTGTTGGCAAGGCGCTGTTTTCGGGGCGGTATGCCTCTCTATGTAAAATAGTAACCTTCTCCCAAAATGTGCGTTTCGGCAAAACGGTCAATATCTCGGTGCTCGGTTGCTTGAAAAGTCTGCCGTACTGCTCGGCGGCATAAGGGGTAATTGGCTTTTCTTCCGCCGGTGTCCACGCCGCAAGCGCTCCGATTTCAAGACGAATCACAGGCAAAATCGCCGAATCGTCAAAGCTGCGGTTATAAGCAAAAACCACCGTCTGCGGATCGTCGTCCTCTATATAGCAATTTACATCATAGGAAAGTTCGCTTTGCAAATCCGTTATAACGGCAGGCATAAATTCGTTTCTCAAAAACGCTTCTGTTTTTGTGCCTGCCTCTTTGTTAAAGGCGTCCTGTTTGGTGTTGCTCCTATCTGCCCACGGCTCGTCTTTTTCGTAGCCGAGAACACGCCAGTCAAGAATTAAGTCAATATCCTCGGAAAAACGTTCAATCAAGCCGTATGACTTTGAAAGGCTTGTGCCGCCCTTGAAAGCAATATTATTTTTCCATGCGCAGCGATGAAAAAGATAATCAAGCATATAGCACACCCAAAAATCTTTTTCAATAATGGCGTCGGTCATACCCATTTTAGCGGCTGTGTTGTGAAACAGAGCCTTTTTATCGTTTTCGTTCAGTTTCGCAATATCTCTCATTACTTGTCACCTTTGCAAATTACTTTAATGTATTCATATACCCACGATGTGGCGGATTTTGCTTCCGTCAGCATCTTTTCTTTATCTTCTTCGCTGAGCGCTTTCTTTAAGCGGCAAATGATTTGCTCGGATACATTGTCCTTACCGAGTGCTTTCAGTGCCTGAATAGTTAGCGCCGTTTTATAGGAAAGCTTAGATATTTCCTTGTTCGTTGTTCGCTTGAATTTTATCACGGTGTTGTCAAAAGAATATTCTTTATACGCACCGTCCGACACATATACCCACTGAGAAGGAACTTGGGTTGAGAGTCCCAAAAGATTCAGCGCCGTATCACCGCAGGGGACAATCGTCCAACCGAAATTGCGGGCAAGCGCATGAGCAACCTTGTTCGGTGACGGTGCAACGGTTTCGCCGAGCAGTTCGTTATATTCGGGCTTATAATAAACGCCGAACAGTATTTTTTTGACAAGCCCCTCGTCGGCAAGGCGAAGCAATGCCATATTAACAGTCTTTTTGTCGGTAATATCGGTAAAATCAGTTGACACAAAAACAGAGCCGTTTTCAGACTTTTCTATTATATTTCGTATCTGGCTTAAATAATTCGGTCGCTTCATTCAAATGCACCTTCCGTAAGCAGCGGTGTTATACGAATTTATTATACACTATTTTCTACGAAAAATCAAGCGTTTGCGAAAATAATAACCGTTATTTTCTACCAAGCACTTTGAATATGCAAAAAGCGGAGCCAAAGCCCCGCTTTTTCAGATATAAATCAGTTCGGCATATACTATATTGATTACCCTTGCTTTAATGCTGTTCATTCGCCTAACCCATTCCATTTGATTTTTTGCTTTGAGTTCTTCCGTAATGCCTTCAAGTTCGGCATACTGTTTTGTCAACAGCTCAAACATTTCCTGTGCGTTTCTGTTAAGATCGGTCAGATACTGCTCAAGCGTGCCGTTTAACCGCATTACATTGATAACTGCCGGGTTATTCTTTTTCAGAAAGTTATAATGTCTTTGCCCCCACAAACCTACTCTTGATATAAATTTGTCTTTCATATGGCAAACCTCCTTTGCTGCTTTGATTTTACACCAAAGCAAAGAAAAACAAAAATGTGCGTTTTGCTTGACGACGAAATGACGACAAATTCTCTCGGACACGGTAATTATTCCCCGTTATTTTTTCAAAAACCGGCGTAAATCGGACGATAAGGTATAGTTTATCACAGAAAAACACCTTCAAAACAATCATTTGACTCGAGTGGGAATAACCAATCCAAATATTTTCAGCGGCAAGGAGAAATCCTTGCCGCTGTTTTTTGCGGGTAAAGGGTGGGCAAAGGCGCATTTTTATGATACAATCCAATAAAAGAACGCAATGCAACCTGAAGTTTACAAATAGAACGGCAAAAACGGTGGTGTTTTTTCGCCGCGCACAGTAAGATAAGGCTATGCGATATATCCGATACGGTGCAACTTCAAAATGCAAAGGAGAAAAGACGATGACGCTCGGCGAAAAAATCGCAAGACAAAGAAAAGAACGCAATTACACGCAGGAGCAGCTTGCCGAAATTCTCGGCGTTTCCCGCTAATCCATCAGCAAATGGGAATCGGGAGTTTCCCAAACAAAAGGATATTAAGAAATACCCTGTGTTTACCTGCTTGTAACAAAAAAATCAATATCATAGCGTGCTATATATCCGCACCTATCTTGACGAAAATGTGCCGTCTTATTTGGCTTGGGCAAAATCAATTTTTTCGTTGTATCTCGGCGAATGATATTGGAAGTTTTGCAATCCCCTTTTCAAAAAGCAAAACCACAGCGGTGGGAATCCCCTGCCGCTGTGGTTTTTTGTAAATAAAATTTTAAAAAGGTATTGACAAACAGCTATTGGCGCTGTATAATTTCACCAACCTACTTGGTAGGTGGGTTTTAAAACCTCGGTGGGCGGACGAAAATCCGTCCGAACCCAAACCGTTTATTGAAACCGAAAATCTGCACAAAGAGTTGCACAAAATCCCCTTAAAAAGAGCAGTGCAAAAGAAACCGTGCAATCGAATACAATACAAAGGAGGTGCGCGAGCATGCAACGACATTTCGAAGCTTTGCTTCGGCAGAATTTCCGCTTCGGGCGAATGTGTAAAGCAATGCAACCCCGAACAATACATTATAAATTCACTCGAAAGGAAAATTACTTATGTCAAATTATCGTTTTGAAACTTTACAACTTCATGTTGGGCAGGAAACACCCGATCCCGTTACCGATGCGCGCGCCGTTCCGATTTATGCAACGACTTCTTATGTCTTTCACGACTGCGCACACGCCGCTGACCGTTTCGGTCTGCGCGATGCCGGCAACATCTACGGCCGCTTAACCAATTCTACCCAAGATGTTTTTGAAAAACGCATCGCCGCGTTAGAAGGCGGTTCCGCAGCACTCGCCCTCGCTTCGGGCGCAGCGGCAATCACCTATACGATTCAGGCACTCGCGCAAAACGGCGGGCATATCGTCGCACAAAAAACAATCTACGGCGGCAGTTACAACCTGCTTGCGCACACGCTTCCGAATTTCGGCATCACCGCTTCGTTTGTGGATATTCACAATCTCGAAAGCGTAGAAGCCGCCATTCAAAGCAACACCCGCGCTATTTACATTGAAACGCTCGGCAATCCGAACAGCGATATTCCCGATATTGACGCGCTTGCCGAACTCGCACACAAATACGGTCTGCCGTTGGTTGTAGACAATACTTTCGGCACGCCCTATCTTCTGCGCCCGATTGAACACGGTGCGGACATTGTGGTACATTCCGCAACCAAATTCATCGGCGGGCACGGCACCACGCTCGGCGGCGTGATTGTTGAATCCGGCAAATTCGACTGGGCAGCGTCGGGCAACTATCCCGCGATTTCCGCCCCGAACCCTGCGTATCACGGTGCGGTATTCACCGAAGCCGCCCCCGGCGCTTCGTTCGTCACCTACATTCGCGCGGTACTTTTGCGCGACACAGGTGCAACGATTTCTCCTTTTGCGGCTTTCCTTTTGCTGCAAGGTACGGAAACGCTCTCCCTTCGTTTGGAGCGCCACGCCGAAAACACCAAAAAGGTTGTCGAATTTTTGCAGGCGCATCCGCTTGTGGAACGCGTCAACCATCCCTCTTTACCCGACCACCCCGACCATATACTGTATCAAAAATACTTCCCGAACGGCGGCGCGTCGATTTTCACCTTTGAAATCAAAGGCGGCGTAAAAGAGGCGCACACCTTTATTGACAGTTTGCAAATCTTCTCTCTGCTTGCCAATGTTGCCGATGTGAAAAGTTTGGTCATTCACCCTGCCACCACCACGCACAGCCAATTAAACGAGGCAGAACTGAAAGACCAAAACATTTACCAAAACACCATTCGTCTTTCCATTGGTACGGAGCACATTGATGATATTATAGCGGATTTAGAACGCGGTTTTGCTGCCGTCGCAGCACTGTAAGGAGGAATTTTTGATGTCTGTTATTTACCAATCCGCCGATGCACTTATCGGCAAAACGCCCCTTTTAGAACTGACAAAATCCGAAAAGGCACTCGGGCTTCAAGCACGCGTCCTCGGAAAATTGGAATATTTGAATCCCTCGGGGTCTGTAAAAGACCGTATTGCCAAAGCAATGATTGACAAAGCTGAACAAGACGGACTTTTGCACGCTGACAGCGTAATTATTGAACCCACCTCGGGCAATACGGGCATAGGCCTTGCAGCGGTTGCCGCCGCGCGCGGATACAAAATCATCATCGTAATGCCCGAAACGATGTCCGTGGAGCGCCGCAACATTATGCGCGCCTACGGTGCGGAATTGGTGCTCACCGAGGGTGCAAAAGGGATGAAAGGTGCCATTGCCAAAGCCAAAGAATTGGCAGAAGAAACCCCGAACGCCTTCATCGCAGGTCAATTTGTAAACCCTGCCAACCCCGCAGCGCACTATGCCGCAACAGGTCCCGAAATTTATGCGGATACCGACGGCAAAGTCGATGTCTTTATTGCGGGCGTCGGCACAGGCGGCACCGTGACGGGCGTCGGCAAATATTTGAAAGAAAAAAATCCGAATGTCCGCATCATCGCTGTGGAACCCGCCGATTCGCCGGTACTTTCCAAAGGCGTAGCAGGTGCGCATAAAATTCAAGGTATCGGCGCGGGCTTTGTGCCGGATGTATTGGATACAAGCGTGTATGACGAAGTGATTCCCGTCAGCAACGAAGCGGCATTCGCTGCGGCAAAAGACATCGGCACGCGCGAAGGCGTTTTGGTCGGCATTTCTTCGGGTGCGGCTGCTGCTGCGGCATTTGAAGTCGCAAAGCGTCCCGAATTTGCAGGCAAAACCATCGTGGCGCTTCTGCCCGACGGCGGTGACCGCTATTTCTCCACCCCGCTGTTCCAATTCGACAACAACGATTGATTTTTCGCAAGGTACAAAGCGGAGGACATTGCAATGATGGTTTCCACAAGAGGCAGATATGCGCTTCGCGTGCTGTTGGATTTGGCATCCCACGAAGCAGACGGATATGTGCCGATGAAAACGGTTGCTGCGCGGCAAAA
>DAVZHM010000044.1:0-15602 GCA_052273845.1 Candidatus Fimenecus sp.
CCCGGCTCGCACGCTTGCCAATACTTGGGACTACGGTCCCTTGGGCGCGCGCGCTTGAAAAACAATGTCAAAGACACTTGGCGCAAACGCTTCATTCAGGAGCGCAAAAACAGTTATGAAGTCGATGCGGATATTTTGATGCATCCGCGCGTTTGGGAGGCAAGCGGCCATGTCGCGTCTTTTTCCGATCCGCTTTTGGATTGCAAAGAGTGCAAAATGCGTCACCGCGCCGACAATCTGATTGACGATTTCGACCCCGACGCGCATGCCGACGGTATGACCAAAGAGGAGATGTTCCAATACATCAAGGACCATCACATTCCTTGCCCGAACTGCGGCAAGCACAATTTCACGGATATCCGCGAATTCAATTTGATGTTCCAGACCTTCCGCGGTGTGACGAACAACAGCAAAAGCGTGATTTATCTGCGCCCCGAAAACGCGCAGGGCGAATATGTGAACTTCCTGAATGTGCAGCGTACCATGCGCGCAAAATTGCCGTTTTCCATCGGACAAATCGGCAAGGCGTTCCGCAATGAGATTACGCCCGGCAACTTCACTTTCCGCACCATCGAATTTGAGCAAATGGAATTCCAGACCTTCTGCAAAGAGGGCACGGATACAGAACTGTATGACTATTTCAAAGCCTACGGCAAGCAGTATTTTGAGGACCTCGGCATTCCTGCCGACCATTTGCGTTTCCATGACCACGAAAAACTGGCGCATTACGCGAAAGCCGCGTGCGATATTGAATTCCTGTTCCCGTTCGGCTGGGGCGAAATCAACGGCACGCACAACCGCACGAATTTCGACTTGACGCGCCATCAGGAATACAGCGGGCAGAAAATGGAATATCTTGACCCCGAAACCAACGAGAAATTCATTCCGTTCATCATCGAATCTACTTACGGCTTGGACAGAACCGTCCTCGCGCTCCTTTGCGAAGCGTATGACGAGGAAGTGCTCGACGCCGAAAAGAACGATACCCGCGTGGTACTGCATTTAAGTCCCGTTGTGGCGCCTTACAAGGCGGCGGTGCTCCCGCTTTCCAAAAAACTTTCCGAAAAAGCTATGCCGGTTTACGAGGCATTAAGCAAACAGTTTATGGTCGATTTCGACGAAACCGGTTCTATCGGCAAACGGTATCGCCGTGAGGACGAAATCGGCACGCCGTATTGCATCACATACGATTTCGAGAGCGAAACGGACGGCTGCGTGACCGTGCGCGACCGCGACACCATGGAACAAGTACGCGTCCCGATTGATTCGCTTTGCGATTTGATTGCAGAAAAGATTCAGTTTTAATGCACGAGTGAGGTAATTGTCATGGCAGACAAAACCAATCAAAAAATGCTTTTGGTCGTCAACCCCGTTTCGGGAAAGAAAATGGCAAAGCAGTATATGATGCGTATGATTAACCGCTTTGACCAGGCGGGGTACAATGTGACCGCGTGCTGCACGCAAATCAACAAGAACGCCTATGAAATTGTGAAAAACCGCGGCGCGGAGTTTGACATTATCGTATGTTGCGGCGGCGACGGCACTTTGAAAGAAACGGTTTGCGGTGTGATGGAACTCGGGAAGGACGTTCCCGTCGGCTATCTGCCCATGGGTTCTACGAACGATTTTGCCCATACCATGAACATACCGACCGATGTTTTCGAGGCGGTCGAGGCGATTATCAACGGCGAACCGAAACCGATGGATGTCGGCAAATTCGGCGATGAATACTATATTTATGTTGCCGCCTTCGGCAATTTCACGGCGATTTCTTACGCGGTCAATCAAAAAATCAAAAATGTGCTCGGCAAAAACGCCTATTATGTGCAGGCGGTAAAGGATTTTTTCAAAATGAAACCGTACCACGCGCGCGTGGAAGCGGACGGCGAATTTTTCGAGGGCGATTGGTTCTACGGCGCGGCGTCCAATTCCTACTCCGTCGGCGGCATGCCGGTGCTCCACAATATGGGTGTGGAATTTGATGACGGTTTGCACGAACTTGTGTTGGTGCGTATGTTCAAAAACCCTGCGGAACTGTTGCGCCTTGCCAACGATATGGTACATAAAACCGTGGCACGGAACGACAATGTGATTATTCGCCATTGCAAACATATCAAATTTATGTTTGATGACCCCACCCCCTTTACATTGGACGGGGAATTCGGCGGCGACCGTTTGGAAGTGGAAGCAGAAACCCTGAAACACGCGGTACGCATTATGTTGAAAAAGCCGGAGTGGGTTTCGGTGGAAAATAGTGAGGACCATGTTTTCACCGAAGAAACCGTGCTGGGAGAACCCTCGGCAGAATAATTGCAAATCACAAATTTGCATAACAAAAACGGACAGCTCCAAAGAACTGTCCGTTTTTTGCGCTTTCCGGTTTATGCGGCGGTGGCGGTGGCGTCGATTTGCTGTTCGATTTCGTCCGCCTTTTCATATGCGCCCAAGGATTCGCAGAAATCGTAATACTCGGCAAGATTCATCTGCTTTTCTGCTTCGGTGCGCGAAGCGGCAATCAGTTTATCAAACGCCGCAAGTGCCGCTTGCTTTTGCGGCTCGGTGAAAACGATATATTCCGACTCGATGTAGTGCATCAGTGTGTAAGTGTTCATATAATAATTGCCGGACGGCGCGGTTTCCTGCATTTTTGCAACGAAAACTTCGCTGTATTTTTCATAATCACCGTTTATGAGCATCAGGCAAAGCCAATCGGTCATCAGTGCATTATACGCAGCGTCTGCATCGGTATAGTAATCCACACACCCTGCTTCTTTGAACGCGCGCATAAACGATTTGGTGTCGGAAAGCGCGGTTTCAAAATGCTTTTCAACGGCAACGGGATCATCCACATCGGGCATTTGATTGTCGTAAATATCGCAAGCGTCAATCAAATCCGCAAGATTGCCGCTTTGCTCGTAGGCTTCCACCTTTTTTTCGGGGGATTGCAACATAATTATCGCAACAATTCCGCCGACGAACAGCAAATTCACGGCGACAATGCACGCAATCACAATGGCAACAATTTTGCCGGTGCTTTTTTTCTTACGCGGCTGCGCGCCGGTGTACGGGTAAGCGGGTTGTCCGTAAAAATTCGGCTGTGGTGCATAGGGTTGCTGCCCGTAGGGCGCTTGCTGTGCAGGTTGTGCATAAGGCTGTTGCGGGGGCTGGGCGTAGGGTTGCTGTGTATATGGGGGTTGCGACTCGGGTTGCGCGTAACTTTGCGCATTCTCCGCGAAGTTCGCTTCGGCTTGCGGGGGGTCTTTCAGTGGGCTCGGATTGCTTTCGCTGTACCCCTTGTAAACATCTTCCTTGTTGTTGAACATTTCAAAACCTCTCCTTACCTTAACTTAACTTCATAGTACAGGATGAACCCGGTTTCGTCAAGCATCAAATATATTACAGAATAATTACAAAAGTTACAAAAGAATTACAAACAAACTGTGAACGCCGCAAAAAATTATTCAAAAAACTGCCAAAAAAATGCCACATTTTCCACACAAAACCGAAAAATCACCCGATTAAAATAGGGATGTTCAGAGGTGATGAAATGGGAAAATCGGCACGAACCGTTTTCAAAAGAACGGAGAAAAAGTATTTGGTAACTGCCGCGCAGTTTGAACGGCTTTGCAAAGCTTTTCAAGGAAAAGCAAAACCCGACGAATACGGCGCATACACCATTTGCAATGTTTATTTTGACACGGACACAAACGAACTGATTCGTCATTCGATTGAAAAACCCGTGTTCAAAGAAAAATTGCGTGCGCGCAGTCACGGCACGCCGACCGCGGAAAGCCGTGTGTTTTTGGAGATGAAGCGAAAATTCAAAGGGGAAGTTTACAAGCGGCGCGTGTCCATGCGCTACGCGGATCTGCAGGCGTATCTTAGGACAAGTACCCATGCGCAGACAGAAAAGAACCGACAGATTTTCGCGGAAATCGACTACTTTTTTCGATTTTACCATCCCGAGCCGAAACTCTATTTGGCATATGACCGTGTAGCGTTTTGCGGCATTGAGGACGAGACTTTACGCATCACATTTGACCGCGCTCCCGTCAACCGCAAACGAAGTGAACATGGCGGATATTTCATCCCTTTCAACGATGCAAATTCCCGAAATCACCGATGAGGATAACGAACAGGTGATTGATACCGAAAATGCGACGCAAATTGTATTTTCGGACGGCGCGGCGTCGGTTTCGGGTACAGGTGCGTCCGTCTCGGGTAGCACCGTAACCGTGAAAACGGGCGGCACTTATCTTGTAACGGGCAGTACTGCTGACGGGCAGTTGATTGTGAACGCGGCGGATTCGGATACCGTGAAACTCGTTCTGCAAAATGCAAATATTCAAAGCGCAACTTCTGCGGCAATCTATGTGCAAACCGCATATGAAGGATTGGAAAGCACGCAGATTGACATCATGGGCGGTATGCTTTCAGGCGCGGCATTTTCCGACACAACCGAAATCGGTTCATTTACCGTGAACAGTATTTTGTCCACCGTAGGTTCCGTTTCGGGCATGCAGGGCGGTATGCAAGGCGGCGGAAAATCGCAATCCGACGGTGGAAAATCGCAATTCGGCGGCGAACGCCCCGAACGGCCTGCGGGTGGCTTCGGGGAAAGACCGTAACCCGTATTTTGCAATATGCACAAAACAGGCGCATGATTTTTCTGCATCGTGCGCCTTGTTTTCTGTTTTGGGGAATGATAGTATAATCATATAGATAAAACACAGAAAAGAGGGAGTAAAAATGAAACAGTACCGTATTACAAACCGCGCGCCGCTTTTAAAGGCGGACGGCAGTCTTACCAAACCCGGTTGGGCAACCGAATTGCTGTATGATTATTCTCCGAAAGCGGTCAAGGCGAACAAAATGCGCATCAAAGAGTGGGATTACTACATTATGATTAGCGATGAAGGCGAGTATGCCCTCGCGCTGTGCATTGCCGACAATCGCTATATGGGACTCGTAGACGCCGCCCTCATTGACATCAAAAACGGTGTGAAGCACGATTTTTTGGTGCCGCTTGTGCTCCCGATGGGCAAGCTGCATCTGCCGACGGACTCTGGGCGCGGCGATGTGATTTTTCGCAATGCGTTTTGCGATTTTCGGTATATTCTCACCACCGGGGGCAGGCGTTTGCTTGCGAATTACAATCTCTCCGGCGGCAAGACATTTGAATGTAACATCTTTTTAGAGCAACCCAAAATGGATACCATGGTGATTGCCACGCCGTGGAAAGAGGACAAAACCGCGTTTTATTACAATCAGAAAATCAACTGTATGCGTGCGTCGGGGTATTGTGCCTTTGACGGACAGCGGTATACCTTTTCCCCCGAAACCGACTTCGGTACGCTCGATTGGGGCAGGGGTGTGTGGACCTATGACAACACTTGGTATTGGGGCTCGGGCAATATGGATATTGACGGCCACGCCTTTGGGTACAACATCGGCTACGGCTTCGGCGATACCTCTGCCGCGAGTGAAAATATGCTGTTTTATGACGGGGTTTGCCATAAACTGGATTTGGTGGAATTCCAAATTCCGACAGACGATATTATGAAGCCGTGGAAATTCACCGAAAGCAACAAACGGTTTGAAATGGATTTCGTGCCGCTGTTTGACCACCGTACAGACCTTTCAGCCATTGTCATTTCGCAGGACGCGCATCAGGTATTCGGCAGACTTTCGGGTACGGCGGTGCTCGATGACGGCACGAAAATCCAGGTCAAAGATAAATTGGTCTTTGCCGAGCGCGTGCACAATCGGTATTGACAAAACGGAAAAGCAAGTCTATACTTTAAGCAAGTCTTATGAAAATTAAATCCCATACACAGGGGGGCTGGCGCAAAAGCCGGCTGAGATAAAGAATGAACGCTTCTTTGACCCTTTCACCTGATGCGGGTAATGCCGCCGTAGGTAGTTTGTTGCGAGTGACTCACAAAAGCCTTACGGTATGCAGGAAGTATCGTAAGGCTTTTACTATTTTTATGTTAGGAGGATGTACTATGCAAGCAAGCGTAGCCATTCAGGTGCTTCCGGGTGTGGACAGCACCGAAGAAGTCGTGCGGATTGTCGATGAGGTGATCGACTATATCAAAAGCACGGGTTTAAATTATTATGTCGGGCCCTTTGAAACCACCATCGAGGGCGAAAGTTACGACCAACTGATGGACATTGTCAAAGAATGTCAGCATGTTGCGGTGCGCGCGGGTGCGCCGTCGGTTTCCGCTTATGTGAAAATTGCGTACAAGCCGGAGGGCGGTGTTTTGACCATTGACCAAAAGGTTACAAAGCATCATCAGTAAAGCGGCGCCTGCCGCGGCGCTTGTGACGGTCGTGCTCATTTGGGCGGCGGCAACGGGATTTTCCCTTGTACCGTCCTTTATGTTGCCGTCTCCGTCGGCAGTGGCAAAAGCATTTGTGAACGATTTTCCGCTATTGATGCAGCACGCGACCGTGACGCTGACCGAGGCGTTTTTGGGACTTTTGCTCGGTGTGATTTTGGCGTTTTTGCTCGCCACGCTGATGGACCGCTACAACCTGCTTTACAAAGCGTTCTATCCGCTGTTGGTGATTACGCAAACCATTCCGACCATCGCCATAGCGCCGCTTTTGGTACTTTGGCAGGGATTCGGTATGGCGCCGAAAATCACATTGGTGGTTATCACCACCTTTTTCCCGATTGCCGTCAGTTTGTTGGACGGCTACCGCTGTGCCGACCCCGATGCCATCAATTTGCTTCGGAGTATGGGCGCCGGGCGTGTCAAAATTTTTCGCTATATCAAATTCCCGTCGGCTTTGGGCTCGTTTTTTGCGGGGCTGAAGGTGTCCGCTTCCTACGCCGTTGTCGGCGCGGTGGTCGCGGAATGGCTCGGCGGATTTGAAGGCTTGGGCGTGTATATGACGCGCGTCAAAAAAGCCTATGCTTTTGACAAAATGTTTTCGGTTATTATTTTTATCACCCTCATCAGTTTGCTTTTGATGTGGGGCGTAACGCTCCTGAGAACGGTGTTGATGCCGTGGGAACGAAAAGAAAAGGAAGGTAAACAATGAAATACACAAAAAGAATTCTTGCCGTGCTTTTGTGCGTGGCTATGCTGTGCGGTCTTGCCGCCTGCGCGGGTACAAAAACCGACAAAACAACAGATTTGCAAAAAATCATTCTGTCGCTTGATTGGACGCCGAACACCAACCATACAGGCATTTATGTAGCGCTTGAAAAAGGCTATTTCACCGAAGCGGGCTTGGATGTCACCGTGGTACAACCGTCTGAAAACGGCGCGACCGCGATGTGCGCGGCAGGTCAGGCACAGTTTGCCATTGACGCGCAGGATACCCTTGCTGCGGCATTCACCGGGGACGAACCTTTGGGCGTTACGGCGGTTGCGGCGCTTTTACAGCACAACACTTCGGGTATCATCTCCCGCAAGGGTGAGGGTATGGACAGACCGAAAGGGTTGGAAAACCACACCTATTCCACTTGGGATTCCCCCATTGAACAGGCAATGCTCAAACAGGTTGTGGAAAAAGACGGCGGTGACTTCTCGAAAGTCAATCTGATTCCGAACAACATCACCGACGAAGCGGGTGCGCTCAAAGAGCATTTGACCGACGCAATTTGGATTTTCTACGGCTGGGGCGGCATTTCCGCCGGTCTTTCGGGCTTGGAGTTTGATTATTTCAACTTTACCGATATTGACCCCGTGTTTGACTATTACACCCCCATTTTAATCGGCAACAACACCTTTATTGAAGAAAACCCCGAAGCAACCAAAGCGCTGCTTTCCGCGCTCAAAAAAGGCTATGAATATGCCATTGCAAATCCGGAAGAAGCCGCACAGATTTTGGTGAACGGCGATACCACCGGCTCTTTGAAAGATTCTTTGGAATTGGTTACCGAAAGCCAGAAATGGATTTCCAAGCAGTACAAAGCCGATGTCGAGCAGTGGGGCTACATTGACCCTGCGCGTTGGGACGGTTTCTACAGCTGGCTTTGGGACAACGGCTTAATCGCCAAAGAACTGCCCGCAGGAACGGGGTATACCAATGCATACCTCTCCTGATGAAATCTTGTTGCGCGCCGAGGGCATTTCCAAGCGTTTCGGCGAAAACCGCGTGTTGGAGAATGTGGATTTCGCGTTAAAAAAGGGTGAGTTGGTCTGTCTGCTTGGGATTAGCGGCGCGGGTAAAACCACGCTGTTCAATATCCTTTCGGGGCTGATGACGCCTGACAGCGGCAAGGTTTTGCTTTGTGACCGGGACATCACCGGGCACCCCGGCGAAATCAGTTATATGCTGCAAAAAGATTTGCTGCTGCCCTACCGCACGGTTGTGGATAATGTGGCGCTGCCCTTGATTATCAAAGGCGAAAAGAAAAAAGACGCGCGCGAAAAAGCCGTGTCCTATTTCGCGAAATTCGGGCTTGCGGGCACAGAAAAACTGTATCCGTATAAACTTTCGGGCGGTATGCGTCAGCGTGCGGCGCTTTTGCGCACCTATTTGGCAAGCGACGGCGTTGCGCTGTTAGACGAACCGTTCAGCGCGCTCGATACCATCACGAAAAGTGCAATGCACGAATGGTATCTCGATATTATGCACGAAATCGACCTGACAACGCTGTTTATTACGCACGATATGGACGAGACAGTCAAACTGTCCGACCGCATCTGCATTTTGGGCGGCAAACCCGGGCATATTCTTTGCGAAATCCCGATTTCAGAGCCGCGCCCGCGTCCGCACGATTTCGCGCTGACAAGTGCATTTTTAAATTACAAACGGCAAATCGCCGAAAATCTGATTTTATAAAAAAACAAGGCAACCGCAAGTCCGAAAGGACTTACGGTTGCGTTTTTTTGTGCTTTTAACGAACAACATCGGAAAGCCGTATAATACTGCATAGCAATACAACTTGTCTTGGACGAATAAAATTACGGCACCGCCAAAAGGCAGGTGCCGCAATCTTTATCTTACCGCCTCGGAAACGACATCGCCTGCGCCCGTAACGACGTCACCGACAATATCGCCCGCGCCCGTAACCGCGTCGCCTACAATCTCGCCCGCGCCTGTTACGGCACTGCCGACATTGTCGCCAATGCCTGTTGCCGCATCACCTACGGCGTTGCCTGCATCGGAAACGCCTTGGGATACAGAGCCGTTCATATTGTTGTCACGGTCGGAAACGCTGCCGTCCTCTTTGCTGCCGCAAGCAACCAAAGCGACTGCCAAAACGGCGATAAGCGCTGCAAGCAAAAGTAAACCTTTTTTCATAACATTTCCTCTTTTCCTGATTTTCGGACGCTTTTATTGTGTGCCTTTTTTTCATTTGTTATACATTATTTTGTTAAAACGCCGTCATCGGCATACAGCAGAATTAAAATATCGTCCTCATAGCCTGTGGTCGTGTCGATATACACCAAAAATTCCGCACCGTCTTGGTTTTTGCAATGAAATTCATATGCGTATTTCTCTGCGCCGCTGTCGGTGGGAATTACCGCAAGGCGCGTGTCCGCAACCGTAAGCAGGGGGCTTAAATTTTTCTGTGCTTCTGCGGCGGGCAGTTTAACGGGTGGGAATGTGCGTTCTTTGTGATTCATCACATAACCGCGGCAATCCGCCGAAAGAATTCTGCCGTCTTGAAGGCTTACGGAAACTTTGATTAAATCGGGGTAGCAAATATAGTCCCCGTTCGTATAGGCATAATTGATGGTGCAAATGCCGTCCGAAATGCTGTAATAACTTTCGCGCATATCGAAAAATCCGTTTCTTTGCAAAAATTCCGAAGCGTATTTGCGCGCGTCCTCATAGCCGAGGGTGCGTTCGCCCGCAAATGAGGAAGACAGCATATACAAAAGCACGCCGCCGTTTTTGGTTACGGCAATGACGGTGTCATCGTATTTGAAACAGTAGGCGGCGGTGTTGTCCGTTTCCTCTGACAAAAATTCCAAACTGCCTTTGTCAACGTTCAAAATTTTGGCTGCCGCGGCAAGCGCTTCGTCGCGCGTAATTTCGGGTTTGCCGCCGAGAAACGCGGCTTCTTTTTGCAAAATGTGGTCGGAAAACGGCCCGTCATAAATAAGTGACGGATATTCCGTCAACGATTGCTCTGCATCTTCCATATCGTCGGGAAGCAACGCAGTTTTGTTGTCACTTTCGGCAAGGGTTGCGTTTGTCGCCGAGAAATCCAAATACCCGTCAAAAAGTTGGGTGCGCATGGTGGAGATTTCTTCGCTGAGCGTTTGCGAAAAGGTCAAAAGCCGTTGCATTTGCGTGCGTTCCTCGTCGGAAACGGTTTCGCCGCGCTGTAATTTTGCGTTGAGCGTTGCGACAAAATCGCCGACCTGCGACAGGAATTTGTAGGTGTTGTCCATTTGCACGCCCGAAAGCGGCAACACCGACAGGCTGGTTTTCGCGCCTGTTGCCGCGCGGTGCAGTTCTTCGGAAAGCGTGCCGAGCATCGGCGGCGTGGCGGCGTAAACGCCTTTTTGCAAATCCGTGTAAATGGTGGTTAAATAGGTATCCAATTCACACAGCGCGCGTTCGCCGGACAGACGCACTTGCCGCTGTAAATGTGCGGCGCGGACATTCCCCGCAATCGCAAAAACCAACAGAACCGAAAACACTGTTGCGGCATACGAAAAAGCGCGGATTTTCCCGCGTCTGGTGATTTCTTTTTTCATATTGTTCACCTCTCGGGTAGAATTTGCAAAAAATATAAAAATATACAGAAATTTCTTTGAAAAAATACGCCGTTTTATTTGCCAAAGCAGAGATTATCGTGTATAATAAGAAACTGCAATATTGTTGTATTTTTTAAGATTTCCGAAAAGAGTGTTTGCTTTGAATTGTTATTTGGACAACAGCGCGACCACAAAGCCGTGCAAAGAAGCGGTATCTGCCGCCGAAAAAGCGATGACCGAGGCGTTCGGCAACCCCTCGTCGTTGCATCAATACGGATTTTCGGCACTGCAAATGCTCGAAGAAGCGCGTGCACGGGTTGCGAAGGCGCTGTCCGCTTCCGCGAATGAAATTTATTTTACACCGAGCGGCACGGTGGCGAACAATACCGCCGTTTTCGGCGCAGTGATGCAAAACCACCGCCGCGGCAACAAAATCGTTACCACGGCATTTGAACATCCGAGCGTGGAAAACTGTATGCGCCGTTTGGAAGAACAAGGGTTCGAGGTCGTGCGGCTTTCGCCCGACGCAAGCGGCAATATCACCGCCGCGCAGTTTGAAGATGCCGTGGACGACAAAACCATATTGGTAAGCCTTATGGCAGTCAACAACGAGGTCGGCAGTATTTTGCCGTTCGACAAAATCCAAAACATTATCCGCCGCAAAAACGCACCCGCGCTGTTGCATGTGGACGCGGTACAGGGATTTATGAAACTGCCGATTGCGCCGAAAAAATGCGGCGTGGATTTGCTGAGCGTCAGCGCCCACAAAATTCACGGCTTAAAAGGCGCGGGGGCGCTGTATTTGCGCAACGGCTTGCATTTGAAACCCTATGTGCTCGGCGGCGGGCAGGAGGGCGGCATTTGCTCGGGTACGCAAGCGATGCCCGCCATTGCGGCGTTCGGCGCGGCGGTCCGCGCGGCGGGGGATATTTTAAAAAATCAAGAACGCGTCCGCGCGCTTTATGACCGTCTTGTAAACGGACTTCTCCAAATAGACGGCGTGCGGATAAACTCCCCCGAAAACGCTCTGCCGTATATTGTAAACATTTCCGTTAAGGGGATTCCCTCGCAAGTAAGCGTCAATTATCTTTCTTCCGTCGGCATATATGTCTCGGCAGGCTCGGCGTGCGCAAAGGGGCACCGCAGTCCTGTACTTACGGCAATGGGGCTGTCCGCTTCGGAAATTGATACCGCGGTACGGTTGAGCCTTTCGCGCGAAACCACCGAATCGGAAATAGACGCTTGTTTGGAAGCTATAAAAACCGAAGTGCAAACACTTCGTAAAAAAGGATAAATTATGCAAGAAATTATTTTAATCAAAAACGGGGAACTCGCCCTGAAAGGGTTAAACCGTTCCACCTTTGAAAGCGTATTGGTAAAAAATATCAAACGCAGAATGCAAGGATTGGGCGCGTTTGTCATATCCCGTTCACAATCTACCCTTACAATAGAACCGACCGAAGAAAATTTCGATATGGACGAAGCGGTCGAACGCCTCAAAAAGGTGTTCGGCATTGCGGGATTTCAGCGTGCGGCGGCGGTCGAAAAAGATATGGCGGCAATTTTGCCCGCGGCAAAAGAATATCTGCACGATGCGCTGTGTGAAATTTCGACTTTTAAAGTCGAGGCAAAGCGCTCGGACAAAACTTTCCCGTTGACTTCTCCTGAAATCAGCCGCGAAGTCGGCGGCGCGTTGCTTTCGGCATATCCGCATTTGAAAGTGGATGTCCGCAATCCCGAACGCGTGGTCACGGTGGAAATCCGCGAGAAAAAGGCGTATATCCGCTGCAATCAAATTAAAGGCGCGGGCGGTATGCCCGTGGGAACGGGCGGCAAGGCGGCGCTTTTAATCTCCGGCGGCATCGACAGTCCCGTTGCGGGGTGGATGATGGCGAAACGCGGTATCGTGCTCGACGCGGTGCATTTTGCATCGCCCCCCTTCACTTCGCCGCAGGCGGAAATGAAAGTGCATGACTTACTCGGTCAAGTGGCGAAATACAGCGGCGACATTGGGCTTTACACTGTGCCGTTTACCGAAATTCAAACGCAAATCCGCGACAACTGCCCCGAAGAACTGTTTACCCTCGTAATGCGCCGCTTTATGATGCGCATTTCGGAACGCATTGCACGGCGCGAGGATTGCGCGGCACTTATTACAGGCGAAAGCGTCGGGCAGGTGGCAAGCCAAACCATTTTGTCTTTGGGTTGCACCGACGCGGTGGTCGGACTTCCCGTGTTCCGTCCGCTGATTGGAATGGACAAAGACGAAATCATTCTTCGCGCACGCCATATCGATACATTTGATATTTCCATTCGTCCGTATGAGGATTGCTGTACGGTGTTCACGCCGAAGCATCCGAAAACCCGTCCGCAAATTGCATTTTTGGAACATGCCGAAAGCGCTTTGGACGTCGATGCGCTCATTGAACGCGCGGTGGCGGGCACGCGGTTTGAATTGATAAAAACAACTTTTTAAACGAAAACAACAGCCATTATCATGAAAGGAACGGTCGGCGATTGCTATGACTTTGGAACAAGAAGTTATCTCGATGTTGCTTGAAAAGGGATTGACGCTCACCACAGCGGAATCCTGCACAGGCGGGCTTGTGGCAAAACGCCTGACCGATGTTTCAGGCGCGTCCGCGGCATTTTGCGGCGGACTTGTGACCTATTCCAATGCCATGAAAATGAAATGGCTCGGCGTGCGGGAAGAAACTTTGCAAGCGTTCGGCGCAGTCAGCGAAGAAACCGCACGCGAAATGGCACAGGGTGCGCGCAAAGCCGCAGATGCGGATTTGGCTGTGGCAATCACGGGTATTGCGGGGCCCAATTCGGACGATACACAAAAACCCGTGGGGCTTGTCTTTATCGCCTTGGCGAGCAAAGACGGCGTGACTGTGGAAAAATACGAAAACCGATTTACGGAAAATGTGCGGGAACAAAACCGCGCGGTATCCGCCGAACGCGCATTGGAAATGGTGCGGAGGTATTTGCACGAATGAACGATAAGCAATACGCAAGAGCAACGGATTTGCCGACTTCCCCCGCCGGCAAACCGCCGAAAAAGAAAGAAAAAAAGCTCGGCAGGGCGGTAAACCGTCTCATCACGCTGGTGGCGGTGCTTGTTTTGCTTGTTTCGGGCACAATTTGCGTCAAACATTTCAAAGAGATTTATGACAGCAAAAAGCAGGCGGAAAACATTGTCGAACTGACAAGCGCCCCCGAAGGGCAAAGTTACCCCGCAGAGCCTGCTGAGGTACAGCCGCAATACCGTGCGGCATACAACGAAAACAACGATTTGGTTGGTTGGATTGTCGTACCGAATACCACAATAGACCAGCCGGTTGTGCAGGCGGAAAACAATGATTATTATATGCGCCGCGATTTTTACAAAGCGTATTTTCAGCGCGGCAGTGTGTTTATGGATTACCGCAATCACATAGACACATTTGACAAAAACACCATTCTTTATGGGCACAATTATCTCGACTCTACGATGTTCTCGGATTTGGAAAAATACAAGGACATCGAGTTTTACAAAACCGCGCCCGTCATTGAATTTAATACGATTTACAAAAATTATAAATGGAAAGTGTTCGCAGTGTTTTTGACTACCGCTTCGCCGGGACTTGACAACGGCTATGTGTTCAACTACATTTATCCGTTTATGAGCGACGACAATTTCGCGGAATTTGTTGCGGAGGTGGACAAACGCAGTTTGTACCACACCGATGTGGAAGTTCTGCCGACCGACAAAATCTTAACGCTGCAAACCTGTTCGCGCGATTTGGATTTGAGCGCCCGCAAGCAGGAAGATGTGCGCTGTATTGTGATGGCGCGGCTTGTGCGCGAGGGCGAAAGCGAAACGGTGGATGTCTCGAAAGCGACCGTAAATGAAAATCCGAAATATCCGCAGCTTTACTATGACAAATACAAGTTGCAAAATCCGTATATAAACGATGAAAAATGGTATCCGCAGGGAGAGGACTAATGTACTGTGCCGCAGAAAAATCCGTTCGGAGGAAATGATGAAATGAACGAAAATGCAAACGCAACTGCCCAAAGCCCGAAACAACCGAAAAAACTGACCAAAGCGCAAAAAATTACCGTTGTGATTGCAGTTGTTTTGCTGTTGCTTTTGGTTTTCGGACTTTGTGTGAAGTTTGTTCGGGATAAGCGCACCGTACCGCCCGCCGAACCCGCAACGGTTGAAACTTCGGCACCGCCCGAAACGGAAAGTTATCCCGCAGAACCTGCCGATGTGCAGCCGAAATACCGCGCGGCATATACCGAAAACAACGATTTGGTCGGGTGGATTACCGTGCCGAACACCGCGATTAACCATCCCGTTTTGCAGGCGGACGATAACGATTTTTATCTGCGCCGCGACTTTACCAAAGAATATCTGCGTTGCGGCAGCGTGTTTATGGATTACCGCAATCACATAGACGAACTCGACCGCAACACCATTTTGTACGGGCACAATTATCTCGACTCTACGATGTTCTCGGATTTGGAAAAATACAAGGACATCGAGTTTTACAAAACCGCGCCCGTCATTGAATTCAACACGATTTACAAAGATTATAAGTGGAAAGTATTCGCGGTGTTTTTGACCACCGCTTCGCCGGAACTCGACAACGGCTATGTATTTAACTACATATACCCGTTTATGACGGAAGAAAATTTTGTCGATTTCATTGACGAGGTGCAAAAACGCAGTTTGTACCGCACGGGTGTGGATATAAAACCGACCGACAAAATCTTAACCCTTTCCACTTGCACGCGTGATTTGGATTTGAGCGCTTCCAAGCAGGAGGACGCGCGCTGCGTCATTATGGCGCGGCTTGTGCGCGAGGGCGAAAGCGAAACCGTGCAGATTGAAAATGCGGCGGTGAACGAAAATCCGAAATATCCGCAGCT
>DAVZHM010000045.1:0-15581 GCA_052273845.1 Candidatus Fimenecus sp.
GACCCGGACGAGAATCGAACTCGTGTTACCGCCGTGAAAGGGCGGTGTCTTAACCGCTTGACCACCGGGCCGTATTTGCGGCGATTGGCTCGCCGCTTTTTGGTAGCGGCAACGGGACTTGAACCTGTGACCTTCCGGGTATGAACCGGACGCTCTAGCCAACTAAGCTATGCCGCCATATTGCGCCGCCTTTTTCGACGGCTTTGATATTATAATATAAATGGCATAGCTTGTCAATAGTTTTTTTTAGATTTTTTCTTTTCAACTTTTTGAACCTTTCCCATTCTGCAAATCACGCAGTTTTTCCTGTAAACAGGTGTACGCCGTTTCGGCGTTTGTTAGTTCCATTACTGCGCTTTCCATCGGGCAAAGTCCATCCCCGGCGCGATTTTGAATACGCGGCACAAGTGTTTCGTAAGCGTATGCAATTCCTGCATTTTTAAGCACTTCGGCGGCGGGTTCGCTCAACACCGCGGCATACACGGCAGAAAGTCCCGCTTTTTCCATCAAAAACGCCGCCGCTTTGCCCACGACCTTGTCCGCAACAACACCGCCTTGCAAAACTTCGCCGTTTTGTATCCACGAAAGGAGCGGCTTAATTCCGCGCGCATCGGCTTTCAAAATCGTTTCGCCGTTTTTGAGAACGCAAGTTAAATTTTCTTTTTCCAAAATCGCCTTACATTTTTCCAAATCGGGGCACATAGGAAATCAACCTCGCTTTTTTGAGTGCGGCAACCAAAATCGGTACGGTAACCGCCTGTAATAAAAGCCCCGGCACACCTGCCGTGAGCGCCGTCCACACCGCCGCAAAGGCGGAAGTCATTCCCGGCACTTCCAAATGCAAAATGTGCAACACAAAGGCTACGCTTAAAAAATAGACCAACCGACCGCAAACCCACGAAAGCGGCAGGCTCAAAAACACGGGCAAACGGCATTTATGCGCAAAAAGCGATGTGAAAAAGCCGTATGCGCCGAGTTCAAACACCATAAAAATCAACCGCGGAAACGCAGGCATACCGCTAACGAAGAAACTCAACAGCGGAGAAAGCGCGCCGCACAAAAGCGCCGCCGCAGGATTTAAAAGATACCCGCCCAAAAGCACGGGCAAGTGCATCGGCAAAAATGCGCCGCCCATAGCGTTGCCGCCGACCATATGAAATACCTGCGGCAATACCACCGACAGCGCGCAAACCAACGCCGCCGCAGCAACCGTGCGCGCGGGGAAAGCAGTGGATTTTCCTTTGACTTGTTCCATATTTACTCCCCTTTGAAGAAGGCGTCCGCTTCTTTCAGTTTTTCACGAATGGGCAACTGCTGCGGACATTTTTCCTCGCATTTTCCGCAACCGATGCAGTTTTGCGCAGTTCCCTTAATCTTTTTATAGGCTTTTTTTGCCGCATCTTTATCCTGCACACTTTTGTTGTACTGCGCAAAGATTTCGGGGATTTCCACTTTTTTCGGGCAAGGCATACAGTATTCACACCGCGTGCACGATACGCGTGCGGCAGTTTCAAAGACGGTTTTTGCGGTTTCAAAGCACGCTTTTTGCGCATCGGTAAGTTTGCCGACACGGCTTTCTGACGCATATTGCAGATTTTGACGCACTTGTTCGGCGTTGCTCATACCGCTGAGCAACAAGCTCACTTCGGGACGGTCCCAAATGAAGTCGAGTGCCGCCTGCACGGGCGGAACGCCTTCGGGGAGTGCCGCTTTTAAATTGTCGGTAGGATTGGCAAGTTTGCCGCCGAGCAACGGCTCCATCACGATAACGCCCAAGCCTTTTTGTGCCGCCAATTCTAACCCTTTGGTGCCCGCTTGGTGGTCAATATCGACATAATTGTATTGGATTTGACAAAAATCCCAACCGTCATAGCCGTTTAAAATGGTTTGGAACGCCTCAAAATTGTCGTGGAACGAAAAGCCGATATAGCGGATTTTGCCCGCCGCGCGTGCCTTTTCCATTTTGGAAAGCAAATCGAATTTCAAAGCGGAATTTTGCCACGATTTCAAATTCGCCGCATGCAAAAGATACATATCAATGCGGTCGGTTTGCAGTCGCTTTAATTGCGTGTCGAGGATTTTGTCAAATTCAAAGCCGAATTTAAACCCACCGAACGGCGATTTTGTGGCGAGCAGGACTTTATCGCGGTAGCCGTCCTGCAAGGCTTTGCCGACAAACCCTTCACTTTTGCCGTTGTGATAGAAAAAGGCGGTGTCAATGTAGTTGATACCGTTGTCGATGCCGTCGCGCACAATGCGCATCGCCTCTTGTTCATCAATGCTGTGGGTAAGATTATCCCGCGTGGGCAGGCGCATACAGCCAAACCCCAACGCGGAAACTTTTTCTCCTGTTTTGCCGAAATCACGGTATTGCATTTTATTTGCTCCTGTTCGTTTCTAACCCGAGAATATCCCGTACAACCGCCCCCGCGAGAATAAATCCCGCCGCCGGCGGACAAAACGATGTACTGCCCGGCAGATGCCGACCGTGTTCCTCGGGCGCGCCGCCCAAAGGCTTTAACGGGAGTTCTTCGGAATACACCACTTTGAGTTTTTTAATGCCGCGCTTTTTAAGTTCCGTGCGCATTACGCGGGCAAGCGGACAAACCGAAGTTTTGTAAATATCCGCAATTTTAAACAGTTCGGGGTGCAGTTTGTTCCCCGTACCCATTGCCGAAATCAGCGGCACGCCCGCATTTTGGCACCGCACGGCAAGTTCAATTTTCCCCGCCACCGTGTCAATGGCATCCACCACATAGGTGTACGATGAAAAATCAAATATATCGGCGGTTTCTTTTGTAAAAAAGATGTTGTGCGTATGAATGGTCATATCCGGATTGATATCCAAAAGCCGCGCGCGCATCACTTCGGTTTTGTCGCGCCCGACAGTAGAAGCAAGCGCGATAATCTGCCGATTGCGGTTGCTGATGCTTACTGTGTCATTGTCAATCAAATCGAGCGTACCAATACCGCTTCGCGCGAGCGCTTCGCATACCGCACCGCCTACGCCGCCTACGCCGAACACCGCCACATGTGCCGTTTTGAGTTTTTCAATTGCCGCATCTCCGACCAATAATGCCGTGCGCGCAAAAATATCGTCCATACTGTTTGCTCCCGATTATTTCTGTTTCTATTATACAAAACCCGTGCACGGTTTGCAATCCCGAATATGCACAGAAACGCGCGGTTTTTGTTAAAGTATTCACAAAATGAAGGCATAATTCTTGTAAAATCTGTATAAATATTTCGGTGAAATCTTATTCACTTTATCTCTTGTATTCTGCACTTTGCTGTGCTAAAATGACAGTGTATTTTATTCAAGGAGAGAAATGTTTTATGGGTAAATTAAACAACATCGACAAGGCCGCCGAAGGCAAAGGCAGCGGTATCAACACACTTTGGCAGTTTGTCAAATTCATCGTAGTCAGCCTCGGCGCGTGCATTGTGCAGTTCGGCTTGGTCAACATCCTGCCGCTTGCGTTCCGCCCGCTGTATGACAATCCGTGTGATTTCTTTGTGTTCCACTATCCCGCAGAGGACGGCGGTTGGGGATATTTCTGGGTATTCGCCATTTCCAACATTGCCGCACAAATTGTCGCATTCTTTGTTAATAAAGAAAAGACCTTTAACTCCGGTGCCAACACGAAAGTAGTATTGCCGATTTATATTGTGTTCACGGTTGCGCTCATCTGCTTCTCGCAATGGCTCAATCCCACCATTTACGGCTGGATTTTGAACGACATCGGCTGGAGCGACGCGGCGGCAAGAAACATTGCCACGGCAGTTTGCTCGGCATTGCAGTTCTTCCTGTACTTCCCTGTGGACAAAATCCTGTTCCACAAGAAAAAAGAGGAAAAGCCCGCAGAGGAAAAAGCAGAAGAAACCGCAGACGCGAAATAAAAATTACAAAGCAAATATTTACGCCCGCCAAAATTCGGCGGGCGTTTTTCAATGTGTTCTCAATCAGTCTTTCATATATTTCCCGAAACGGATTTGGTTGACAACAAAACCGACGCCGAGTACGAGCAAAATCGGAATGAGCAATACAATCAGCGCCAAAATACCGATAATCACAATCGGCACGCCCTTTTTGCTCTTTTTGCGGGCAGGTTTCGGTGTTTCCTTTTCTTTTGGCGGCGCAGGGTTTTGCGCATCGTAATGCGGCAAAATCGGCAAAACCGCGTTATAAGAGGGGATACCCTCGTTATGCAAAAGCGGCTCTACGAAATCCGTCAATGAGTCGGACACTTTCAGCAACTTTTTAACCGAAATATGTAATGCCGCAAAAATCGAATCAAAAATACTTAAAAGCCCCATGGTAATTTTGTATTCTGCATCGTCGGGGCTATAAAGATTTTCGCCTGCGTACAAATTGGTGACGATATCAACGATGAAATCAACCACGCTTTTGTCTTTGATGTCGGCATAATCTGCGGGTTTTAGTCCCGTTTCTTTTTTCGTCCATTTGGCGACCGTGCCGATGGTCAGGCTGTTGAGCCGCTTGGCAAACGGTTTAATCAACCAACCGATTTTGTAAATCAGTTTCTTTTTGATGCTCATTGCCGTAACCATATCGGCAAATTTATGGGTGTCGCCGCCTGCGGCTTTCACCATATCGCGCACCATGCCGACCATTTGATTTTTGAGGTACTCCTGTAACGGTTTTTCCTCCAAATCGAAATTCACCTTTTCGGTGATAAAATCCGTGGTTGTGGAAACAATGCCTGCCGCTTCATCTACCACAACGGTGCGAATCGGCGCGGGATAGCCGACGGTTGCCGCTGTGGAAATCGTGTACAGCGTATTGCCGAGGTCGCTTTCGCACTTATCAATATGATGAATGTGCGAATGTCCCGTAAGCACGAATTGCATTCCCAAATCGGCATACTGTTTGCGGCGAATGTCAAAGTCCCCGTGCATATCGTTTTTGCCGATGAGCGCATATATGGGCGACGGCGCAATCAGCGGATGGTGCGTCATGGCAAGAATAAACTGCCCGTTTTTGCGCGCGTCCTCCGCTTGTTCGCAAAGCCATTTGTAGCAATCGTCCGAAATGCCGCTTTTGCCTGTCAAATTGCGGTCGTCGTTAATCGCAAACAGGCGGTAGCCCTCTTGCAACTGCACCACATAAGACATACTGTCGTGATGGACGGAAAGCGCTTCATCCGGCCCGAATTCACGGTACATATCGAAAAGTTCCTCGCGCTTGGCGGCGGGAATTTTCACCTTTTCGTCATCGACATAGGCGTTGGTCTGCCCATCGTCCTGATAATCGTGCGTGGCGGTGATGACATAAACGCGCTTGCCCGCGGCTTTTAAGTCGCGCAGCATCTCGATAAATTCTTTGTGCGAATCATATTCGCCGTTGCTGGTGGTATCGCCCGACAAAAGCACAATATCAGTGCGTTTATCCGCCTTAATTTGGCGAAATGCCGCGTCCAAAAGTTCCGCCGAGTTTTTCAAAAGCATTTGGCTTTTGGTGTTTGCCGATTCGTACGCCTTGCCTTCAACACCCGTGGATTTCGCATAATAATGCGTGTCGGTAATGACGGTAACCGTCAACGGTGCTTTTACCATATCAATCTCTCACTTTCGTTACAATTTCTTCCTGCAAGCGCGCAAGCAGTGCGGAAAGTTCCATCGCACCGATGTCGCCCTGCCCGCGTTTGCTGACTGAAACCGAACCGTCTTCGACTTCTTTGTCCCCGACAATTACCCAATACGGCAATCTTTGCAAACGCGCTTCGCGGATTTTGTAGCCGATTTTTTCGGAACGGTCATCGACCGAAACGCGCAAGCCTGCCGCCTCGAGTTGCTTTTTGATTTCAAAAGCTCTGTCATGATGGCGGTCGGCAATCGGGAGAATACGGATTTGCTCGGGCGCAAGCCACAGCGGGAATGCACCGGCGTATTTTTCAATCAAAAGTGCCAATGTGCGCTCGTAGCAACCGATGGATGTGCGGTGAATGATATAGGGATTTTTCTTCACACCGTCTTTATCGGTGTATTCCATGCCGAATTTTTCAGCAAGCATTTGGTCAATTTGAATGGTGATGAGCGTATCCTCTTTGCCGTAAACATTCTTGATTTGAATATCCAATTTCGGGCCGTAGAACGCCGCTTCGCCAATGCCGATCTTGTAATCCAATCCCAAATCGTCCAAAATCGTTTTCATCACGCTCTGCGCTTCGTCCCACTGTTCGGGCGTGCCGATGTATTTATCGCGGTCGTTCGGGTCCCATTGCGAGAAGCGGTAAGAAACATCCTCATAAAGACCGAGCGTTTGCAACATATAAATGGCAAGTTCCAAACAGCCTTTGAATTCGCTTTCCAACTGTTCGGGGGTGCACATCAAATGCCCCTCGGAAATCGTAAACTGCCGCACGCGAATAAGCCCGTGCATTTCGCCCGAAGCCTCATTGCGGAATAAGGTAGAGGTTTCGTTGTAGCGCAAGGGTAAATCGCGGTAGGAACGCGGTTTGTTGAGATAGGCCTGATATTGGAACGGGCAGGTCATCGGGCGCAAAGCGAACACTTCTTTGTCCTTTTCTTCATCGCCCAAAACGAACATACCGTCTTTATAATGATCCCAATGCCCCGACAGTTTGTAAAGGTCACTTTTTGCCATAAACGGCGTTTTTGTTAAGAGCCAACCACGGCGTTGTTCTTCATCTTCTACAAAACGCTGTAAAAGTTGAATGACGCGCGCCCCTTTCGGCAACAGAATCGGCAATCCCTGCCCGATTAAATCGCTTGTGGTGAACAGTTCCAATTCGCGTCCCAATTTGTTGTGGTCGCGTTTTTTCGCTTCTTCCGCTTTGGCAAGGTATTCTTCCAATTCCGACGCTTTCGGGAATGCGGTTGCGTAAATGCGTTGAAGCATTTTATTCTTTTCGTCGCCGCGCCAATATGCGCCCGTGCAGGAAGTCAGTTTAAACGCTTTAACCGCGCCCGTTTTCATCAAATGCGGGCCCGCACACAGTTCGGTAAATTCGCCCTGTTTGTAAAAGGAAATCGGCTCGCCTTTGTCGGCGTGCTCGGCGATGAGTTCCACCTTGTAAGTTTCGCCTTTTTCCGTCATCAATGCCGTGGCTTCTTCGGGAGAAAGTTCAAACTTTTCAAGCGGCAAATCTTCTTTTACGATTTTTTTCATTTCCGCTTCGATTTTTTCGAGTGCGTCGGGTGTAAAGGTGAACGGCGCGTCAAAATCGTAATAGAACCCGTTTTCGACTGCGGGCCCTATAGCAAGTTTTACTTCCGGATAAAGGCGTTTCACCGCCTGCGCCAGAATGTGTGATGCGGTATGGCGGAAGGTGCGTTTGCCATCCTCATCTTCAAAAGTCAAGATTTCCAAGTCTGCATTTTCCGAAATTTCGGTGCGCAAGTCGCAAACCTCGCCGTTTATGCGCGCTACGCAAGCGGACTTGTAAAGCCCCATGCCGATGTCCTTGGCAACATCTGCCGCCGTAACGGGTGCGTCATAGGTTTTTTGCGCCCCGCCTTTCAATGTAATTTCAATCATCACAAAAACCTCCTATATACAAATGTGAAAATTACAAAATAAAAAAGCACTTCACCCCAAAAAGGGATGAAATGCTTACATTCCACGGTTCCACCCAAATTGACATTCAAAAATGCCCACTCTTACGCCTTAACGCGGCTTACACGGCGCGCCTTACGGAAAATTCCTTTTTCGGCACGCGCTCGGGAGCGGTCTTTGACTTTCGGACAATGTGCGCACTTGCAGCCTTTGGTGCGTACTCTCTGCAAAAGCCTTTTAAAAGTCATCGTTCTCCGTCAACGCTTTCAAAAGATTTGGATTTGGGTTTATTGTACCCCCAAACGGCTAAAAAAGTCAACCATTATTTTTTGGATACACGGCAAAGTTCGGCGAATTTTGCATTTTTCAAAGTTTTGTGCTATACTGTATTTGATTTTGATTTCATTTTAGAATAACAGGAGTCCTTTTATGAAATATTCCAAACCTATTTTTCGGCTTTCCTGTGCGCTGCTCGCCTTGATTTTGCTCTTTTCGGGCTGTGCCTTGCAACGGGATGTGCAAAAAGCCAAAATCGGTGCGCGCAACACGGTTACCCCCGCGTTCACAAGCGCCGAAGTGCATTTCAGCAATCCCGAAAATCTGGTTTATGTTGCGAAATCCGGCTTGATTGAATTGTATTTCGACAGCGTAACTTACGGTGCGGCTGTCAAAGAAACCAATACAGGCAAAATTTGGCAAGCCCTGCCCGCGCAAAGCAATGCGCACAGCGGCACAGACTTTGCCGTGCTTACGCTGACCGTTTCAAACGGCGAAACCGAAACGGTTTTAAATTCGCAGGACAACGCCGTAGCATTCGGCACCGCTTCTTTTAAGCCGACAGAAAACGGTATTGATGTCACTTACGATATGGCGCCCGATAAAGAGACTGCCGCATGCGCGTTTGACGCTGTCCCCGCAGGGGCGTTGTATGCTTCGGTCACGGTTTCCTACACGCTGGAGGACGGCGCTTTGCGCGTCAAAGTGAACTGCGGAAATATCCTGTTAAGCAGCGGATACGCCCTTGAAACGCTTACCCTGCTTGACTTCTTCGGCGCAACCGACCAAGCCGCCGCAGAGGACTATATTTTCGTTCCCGACGGGTGCGGTGCCGCACAAACCGCAGTCGCCGCTTTACAAGACGATTACGAAAGCCGCATCTTTGTACCGTACGGCGATGACCCCGCATTGGGTGAACGCGCCGTTACCGATGCAGACGGCAAAGTTTTGCGCACCGCCGCGCTGATTCCCGCATACGGTGTGAAATGCGGCAACGCCGCGTTTTTGGCGCTGATAGAAAACGGCGATGCGATCTCCGAAATCCGTTCCTACGCCTGCAAAGGGTCGGACTCCTACAACCGTGTGGGTGCGACTTTTTACATCACACAAACCGCCCTTTTGAATGAAACGCTGTATACGGGCGCTTCGTACACAGGCGACATCGGGATTTGTTACCGCTTTTTGACCGATAAAAACGCAAGTTATTCCGGTATGGCGGCCGCCTGCCGCGAACTGTTGATTCGCAACGGCACACTTTCCACCAAAACCGTAACGGTAACCGACTATTTGCCGTTTTTGCTGACGGTGCAAGCCGCCGTTTCCAAAAACAATCCGAACCGTGAAAAAGTGCTGACCGATTACAGCCAAATGCTGGAACTCTTAAAGTTGATGAAAGCCAAAAGCATCAACAATGTCTTTTTGCGCTGTAACGGGTTATTGGACGGTGCGGACGCACAGGGACTTTTGAAAGACAGCACGCCGCTTTCCGCCCTCGGGAATCACCGCGATTTTGATGCATTGTTGCAATATGCGGAAACACAGCAGTTCACGCTGTATTTGAACACCGACATCATTTCCCGCCGTGAAAAACGCGACAGCGGCAAAACCGCAACCGGCATTTCCGGCAAGTCCATTCAGTACACCGAGGAAAATCCGTTTTTTGAAATCGCGGGCAAGGAAACGCGCACGCGCAGTCTGCTTGCACTCTCCGCACTCGACAAAAACGTCAATACCTTCGTCAATTCCTTTGAGGACTATGCCTTCGGCGGCTACTGCATTGATGACGCGGGCAAAATTTTGTATTCCGACTATCATGGCGGTGCGCAAAGCCGCATTTTTGCCGCAAATCTTTTGTCCGCACAGGCAACCACGCTTTCCGCAGGGCACAAACTGATGGTGGACACAGGCAATATGTATATGCTGAAAAATGCCGATGTTGTGGCAAATCTGCCGAGCACTACCGCCTATCCCGAAAGTGATGTTTACTACGGCGTGCCGTTTGTGCAGATGGTACTGCACGGTATTGTGGAATACGCGCACACGCCCTGCAACTCAACCGCAGACGCTGCCGCCGCCGCTTTAAAAGCAATGGAATACGGCGCGCTACCGAGTTGCAGTTGGATTTTTGAAACCACCAAAAGCGACACTGTAAACACCGTCTTTTCTTACAGCAATCAAATTACTGCCGCCGCAGAGCAATACACAAAAGCAAACGCGTTGCTTCAGGATTTGCGCGATGCGCGTATGACCGCGCACGAAAAAGTGCAGAACGGTGTTTACCGCACCGAATACAACAACAGCATTGTCATTTATTTCAACTACAATGACGAAGCCGTTACCGTAAACGCCTTTACGGTTGCGCCGCACAGTTATTTGCGCGTTAATTAAATTTGATTTGAATCATAGATAAATCTATAAACCCCATATCTAAAAAATATGGGGTTTTGTTGTTTTTCAAAATGGGCAAAAAATTGCCGGAAGTCCTATAAAAATCCACAAAATTCCGTTTTCTGTTAAAAAACACTTGCCCAAAGCAGGATTTGCTGATATGATGTATATAACATATTGACAAATCCGCGGCACGGTGGGTTCCGCGCGAAATGAGGAGAGTAAATGAAAGCATACGCAAAACGCCTTTTGGAGAATTCCAAAAAATGGGAAGTTATATTTTGGTGGATTTTGCGCGCGACTATGGTCGGCGCGTTGATTGACTCCATCTTTTTCCGCAAGGATATTCAGCAAAGTTTGCAAACCGGTGCGAACTTGCTTTTAATGTTTTTATGGGAAATCTTTCAGTTGTTTCCCGCCAAAACATGGCTGCGGCAAGTGCCGTCCTATATTCAGGACTTTTTGGCACCCGGTCTGTTCTTCGCCTCGTTCGGCGGCGCATATTTGAATTTCTATTACAGCATACCTGCTTATGACCTTGTGTTCCACGCCGTCGGCGGTTTGGCAGGCGCCTTTGCGGGCTATGAAGTTGTGGTCGCTATGCAAAAGCGTGACAAGGTGCAATGCAGTGCCGCCATCGCCGTGCTTGCGGCATTCGGATTCTCGTTCTTTGCCGGCACGGGTTGGGAGTTGTTTGAATTTATCTTTGACCAAGTTGCAGGCGGCGACGCTCAGCATTGGTCTTTGGAACTCGCAAAAGCGGCGTCCGAACAGTACGGCGTTCCCCTGCCGAATGTCCTTCCCGCGCTCGACGATATGCGCTGGGCACTTATCGACACCATGGAAGATGTTATCTGCAACACCGTCGGCGCGGTGCTTGCGTGGATTATTTTGAAAATCAAACCTTACCACCACACGGGCAAAAACAATGTGAACTTGCTGTTCGCACCCAAGACGGAAAAAGAACTTCAAAAAGCCGTGAAATAAAATACAAAAAAATTCCGACCCCGTAGTACCGTATGGTGCTACGGGGTTTTCGCTTCGGTATACTTTTACCCTGTCAACCGCTTGCGCATTTCGAGCAAAATGGAGCGTTCGCGACGCGACACCTGCACCTGTGAAAGCCCGAGCGCCTCGGCGGTTTTGACCTGGGTAAGTCCTTTATAATAGCGCAGTTCAATCAGCCGACGGTCGGTTTCGGGGAGTGCGTCGAGCACTGCGCCGAGTGCCAATCGGTTTTGGATTTCGTCCTCGCCCGACTCTACGGGAATGTCCGTCTGCCGTTCGCCCGACTCCTGAAATTCCGTTAAGGAAACCGTCGGTTTGGTCAAATTGATGAGTTCCGCCGCTTCAAATTCCGAAATTTCCAATTTCGCGGCAATTTCACAAATGGTCGGTGCGCGGTCCAATTCGGCGGTCAGCGTTTCTTCGACCTTTTGCGCTTTGCGCGCTCGCTCTTTTAAGGTGCGGCTGACTTTCACCGCGCCGCCGTCGCGGAACAACCGACGGATTTCGCCCAAAATCGCAGGAACGGCGTAGGTAGAAAACGCATAGCCCAAAGTTTCGTCAAATCCGTCCGCCGCTTTGCAAAGTCCGATGCACCCCGCCGAAAACAAATCGTCATACTCTATGCCGCGATTGCGAAAACGGTTGGCGCAAGTGCCGACCAACCCGAGATTTTCGGCAATCCGTTCGTCACGCGTCAAGGTGCGCACCCCTGCCGAAAATGCGTTTTTCCAGCGTGACGGTGGTGCCGCCGCCGACAACGGAGCGTACCCGCACGCGGTCGCAAAAACTTTCCATCACCGAAAAACCCAATCCCGCGCGGTCGCCGCCAAGCGTTGTAAACAGCGGCTCGCGCGCTTTTTTTACATCGTCAATTCCACAGCCGCGGTCACGAATGGAAATCAGCAAAGAACCGTTATCCCGGATTTTGACGGTTATGTATATTTTGCCCACCGAATTTTTATAGGCATGCACAATGCAGTTGGTCACCGCCTCGCTGACGGCGGTTTTGATGTCGTTTAATTCCTCAACCGTCGGGTCTAAACTCGCGGCGAACGCGGACACCGCCACACGCGCATAAGCCTCGTTGACCGAACGGCTTTCGATTTGCAGTTTCATTTCATTTAGAACTTGCATCGTTTTGGCTCCCCTCTTTTCCTTTTTTGAGTACGGCAATGTTTTCCAAACCCGCAAGGCGCATCACCTTATAAGCGTGCGGCGACAAATTGCGGATTTCGAGCGTGCAGCCGAAGTTTTGCAAAAGTTTGTATCTGCCCATGACAAGTCCTATGCCGGAACTGTCCATAAAACTGACGCCGCCGAAGTCGAGCACCGCCCGTTCAGGGCAAAAGGCGGCGGCAAATTCATCAATTTTTTCGCGCACACTGCCTGCGTTATGGTGGTCCAATTCGCCTTCCAAATACACAAGCATGGTTTTTCCATCGGTTTCGATTGCGGTATGCATAAAGTGCCTCCTTTTCGGATTTTACTCGTGTTCGGCTATATTGTAGCGGACAAGCTATGAAAAATTTGTCGCAACGAAGGAACCCCCGAAAGGAAATTTCAATATACTGTCGTAGAACAATTTTTTCGGAGGCGCCTGTATGAAACAGAACTGCAAAGCGATGTCCGCCCTTTGCGTCGGCGAGACGGGCACAGTACAATGCATAGCCGAAAAATCCGCATTGCGGCGGCGTTTGCGCGAATTGGGACTGTGCGACGGCAGTACGGTTACCTGCGTATTGCACGGGTCGCATCGGGACATCGCTGTATATAAAATCTGCGGCGCACTCGTTGCCGTGCGCGACTGCGATGCAAAATATGTAACTGTCAAAACGGGGGTGTCGGTATGAAGCCCACCGCACCTTCCGAAATCGGCAAAACCGTTGCGCTCGCGGGCAATCCCAATGTCGGGAAAAGCACCGTTTTCAATGCGCTGACGGGATTGCATCAGCACACGGGGAATTGGGCGGGCAAAACCGTCGGCAACGCATTCGGCAGTTATCGGTATATGGAGAATACATATACGCTTGTAGACCTGCCGGGCACCTATTCCCTGTTTGCCCACTCCAAAGAAGAAGAATTCGCCGGAGAATTCATTTCCTCGCTAAAAAGCGATGCCGTGGCGGTGGTTTGCGATGCCACTTGCCTTGCAAGAAGTCTCCGTTTGGTATTGCAAATAGCCGAGCGCACGCCGAATGTGCTTGTATGCGTCAATTTGATGGATGAAGCCGAAAAACGCGGATTGGAAATTGATTTGACGGAACTTTCTTTGCGGCTTTCCCTGCCCGTTGTGGGGTTGAGCGCACGCGCGGGCAAAGGGCTTGCCGATTTTCGGGCAGCCGTTGCCGCAATCTGCGTTTCGCCAAACGAAACCGCGTATCAAACCGAATACCCCGCCCCCGTGGAGGCGGCACTGCTGAAATTGGAAAGTCTGCTTGCAAGCCGCGTTGCCGCCTTGCCGATGTCGGCACGCGCACTCGCGCTACAAGTGTTGCAGGACGCGACGGGCACTGTGCGTCTTTGCAAAACAGAATTCCAAACGGATTTATACGAAACCGAGGAAACCGCAGCATCGGTTGCCCGCGTTTTTGCCGAATTGGAAGCACAAGGGTACTCCAAATCCCGTTTAGAGGATGCTTTTTCGGAACATATTCTCCGTGCCGCCGAAGATATTGCGGACAGCGTTATCACCGAGCACCAAAAAAGAGGAAAAGGCTTTCAGCGTTTTTGCGACAAACTCTTTTTAAGCCGCAAAACGGGCATTCCGATTATGCTGTTGCTTTTGCTGTTGGTGTTTTGGATTACCATTGTCGGTGCGAATTACCCGTCCGAAGTGCTTTCCGACCTGCTTTTCCGCGGGCAGGATTATTTACTGCTCTTTTGCGACAAAATCAGGGTATCGCCGTGGCTTCGGGATATGCTTGTGCTCGGTATGTACCGCGTGCTTGCGTGGGTTGTAGCGGTGATGCTGCCGCCGATGGCGATTTTCTTTCCGCTGTTCACCTTGCTTGAAGATTTCGGGTATTTGCCGCGCGTTGCATTTCACCTTGACCACGCCTTTCGCAAAGCCAACACCTGCGGTAAGCAGGCGCTGACCATGTGTATGGGATTCGGCTGTAACGCAGTTGGGGTGACAGGGTGCCGCATTATTGACTCCCCGCGCGAACGGTTGGTGGCCATGCTCACAAACAGCCTTGTGCCCTGCAACGGGCGGTTTCCGACGCTGATTTCGATTATTACCATGTTTTTCCTCGGTGCGGCAAGCGGATTCGGCGCGTCGATACTGTCAAGCCTTTTGCTGACGGTAACCATCGTTTTTTCGGTATTCTGCACATTTTCGGCGTCCAAACTCTTAACCAAAACCTTACTGCGCGGCGTCCCGTCTGCCTTTACACTCGAACTGCCGCCCTACCGCCGTCCGCAGGTGCTCAAAGTGATTGTGCGCTCGGTATTAGACCGCACGCTGTTCGTTTTGGGGCGCGCGGTATCCGTCGCCGCCCCCGCAGGGATTGTCATTTGGATTTTCGCCAATGTGCACATCGGCGGGCAAACCCTTTTGCAAATCTGCGCGGATTTTCTCAATCCTTTTGCGCAGTTGCTCGGCTTTGACGGCGTGGTGCTTTTGGCGTTCATTTTGGGATTTCCTGCCAACGAAATCGTCTTTCCGATTATCATTATGGCGTATATGGCATCGGGCAGTATTTTGGAATTTGACTCACTTACCGAGTTGCACAGCCTGCTTGTTGCCAACGGTTGGACTGCCGCCACCGCCGTGTCGGTGATGCTGTTCTCCCTGTTGCATTGGCCGTGCGCCACCACGCTTTTGACCATAAAAAAAGAAACGAAATCCATAAAATGGACATTCGTTTCTCTCCTGTTGCCAACCATTTTCGGCATTGCAACCTGTATGCTGTTTAACGCCGTTGTCAAATTGGTCGGAATGATTGTATAAAGGATTTTTTCTTGATTCACAAACTTTTCGGCTATAAGGAAACTCCCGCTTGCTTTTTATAAAAGATTTCGCTATACTTGTGGGCGGGAGTGTTGTTATGGAATTGGATATTTATGATTTTGACAAAACCGTTGTGCCGTTTGACTCAGGTTCAACCTTTTTGATTTTCTGCTTTTTGCGCTATCCGTATTTGTTCTTGCTTTTACCCTTTTACTGCATTATGGGATTGCTTTACGGGTTGCATATTCTCAAATTGGCGCAGTTTAAAAAGTACATTTTTCTGTTCGTGCGGTTCATTCCGTTAGAACGCGCAGTCAAAGCGTTTTGGGATAAACACGAAAAAGATGTATTTCCGTGGTTCCGCCCCGAAAACCGCGCGCGGTACACGGTGGTTATCAGCGCAAGCCCCGATTTTTG
>DAVZHM010000046.1:0-15231 GCA_052273845.1 Candidatus Fimenecus sp.
GTGTTTCATTTGTGTCCTCCTTGTGCGACGGCATCGCCGCCGTACATATTAAGTATGCACGGCGACGCGGCATACTATGTCACGATATCATATGATTTTTTTACTTTAACTTCCATGACTTTTTCATGCGGGTGTGCTATAATACCATAGTCAGCTACAAAAGCGGAGGGCTCCATTGAACGGACTTGCGCCGAAAACGGGAATAAGGGACGGTTTGCCGATAGCACTCGGCTATTTTGCCGTGTCCATCGCGTTCGGCGTGGCGACGGTGGGCTACGGTTTCCCCGTGTGGACGCCCATACTCATATCCCTCACCAACTTCACCGGCTCGGGTCAGGCGCTGGGCGTGCAGCTCCTCGCGTCGGGCACCGCCACGCTCGCCGAACTGCTGGTCGCCATGATAGCTCGGCACCTTTTCCGATATTTCCGTCGGCGAGAGCGTGCGTCTTTCAGGGTCTTGGACTTACCACAGCACATTCGGGCGGCAGTTTAAAGTGGAAGCGTACGAGCGCGAAATGCCCGCCACGGCAGAGCAGTTATATAATTACCTTGCGGCGGGCGCCGTTAAGGGGATAGGGCCCGCAACCGCGGCAAAAATCATTGAAAAATTCGGTGAAAATACATTTGATGTTTTGGAAAATGAGCCGAAGCGGTTGGCAACGGTTAAAGGCATTTCTCTTGAAAAAGCGGAAAAAATGCAGGAAAGTTTCAAAAAGCAGTTCGCCGTGCGCAATGTGATGATTGCTTTGGAAACTTACGGTATGTCGCCGCGGGAGTGTATCGCCGCATATGAGGCATTCGGCGCGGGGGCGGTGGATCGGGTGCTTAAAAATCCGTTTGAGTTGTGCGACGCGCAAACGGGAATTGGGTTTGAACGTGCAGAAGCCATTGCCGATGCGCTTCCTACGCCGCCCGAAAGCGATTTTCGCGTGCGTGCGGGAATTACCCACATCGTGCGGCAAAACTTGTACTCGAACGGGCACACTTGTCTCCCGCGTGAAAAACTGCTGTCGGTGGCTTCCTCTTATTTGGAGGTCAGCGCCGACACAGCGGATATACAAATGGATACGCTCATTAGCGCGGGTACGCTTACAGAGAAAAATATAGACGGGCGCGACTTTATCTTTTTGACGAGCGTTTACCGTGACGAAAAAACGATTGCAGACCGTATCAAAATCCTGCTTCGTTTTCCGCCGCCGCAGTGCGAGACATTGGAAAAGGATATTGCAAAAATCGAAAAAACGGACGGCATTACCTATGCCGAAACCCAGCGCGAAGCGATAAAAACCGCGGTTTCCCGAGGAATACTCGTTTTAACGGGCGGCCCCGGCACGGGCAAAACCACCACGCTAAACGGGATTTTGCAGTTGTTTGAAAGGCAAGAGCTGGACATTGCCCTTGCCGCCCCCACAGGGCGCGCCGCCAAACGCATGACGGAATTGACAGGCAGAGAGGCGAAAACCATACACCGTTTGTTGGAAGTCGAGTGGGACGGAAATGACCGCCCCGTGTTCAGGCGGAATTTGCGCAATCCGTTGGAGTGCGAAGCGTTGATACTCGACGAACTTTCTATGGTGGACATCAGTTTGTTTGCAAGTCTTTTGCAGGCGTTGCCGTTTGGCTGCCGTTTGATTATGGTGGGCGACAGCGACCAGTTGCCGCCTGTGGGCGCAGGCAATGTGTTGTCGGATTTGATTGCGAGCGGGCTTTTGCCCGTGGTGGAATTGCATGAAGTGTTCCGGCAGGCAATGGGCAGTTTGATTGTCACAAACGCACACCGTATCGTGGCAGGCGAAATGCCGGTTTTAGACCGCAAGGACGGCGACTTTTTCTTAATGGAGCGCCCAAATCCGTATGCGGCGGCAAAAACGGTTGCAGAACTTTATGCAAAGCGTCTGCCCGATGCCTATAAGTATTCGCCGCAAAACGATATTCAAGTGCTTTGCCCATCCAAAAAAGGTGAAGCGGGCACGGTGCATCTTAATAAAATATTGCAGGAACTTGTCAACCCCGCTGCTGAGGAGAAAAAGGAACTGACTTTCGGGTTTCGCACCTTCCGTGTGGGCGATAAGGTCATGCAGACAAAAAATAACTATAATATAGTTTGGGAAAAATCCGACGGCGAAACAGGCGAGGGGATTTTCAACGGCGACATCGGCGTGATTGAAAATATCGATATACATACAGAAACTGTACAAATTTGCTTCGATGACCGCAGTGCCGTGTTCGCCAAAGAACAGTTGACGGAAATTGAGTTGGCGTATGCCGTCACCGTGCACAAAAGTCAGGGCAGCGAGTTCCCCGCGGTGATCATTCCCGTGGTGTCGGTATTGCCGAACCTCTGCTACCGCAATCTGCTATATACCGCCGTCACGCGCGCCAAGCAGTTGCTGATTTTGGTCGGTACGCAAACGGAAATTCAAAAAATGGTTGAAAACGATAAAAAAACCCGCCGCTATTCCGCGCTCAAAACCTTTTTGACGGTGGATACATAAAAAAGGGGCTGTTTTTTACAGCCCCTTTTTGTGTGTATCGATTATAAAATGATGCAAATTAACCCGTTGCAACCCTCATTGATGACGCGTTCGAGCGTCTCCTGCAATTTCATACGCGCATCTGCAGGCATATGGAACAATTTGTTGCGTAAGCCTTCGTTAACAAGTTCGTTCAAGGATTTGCCGAAAATATTGGAGTCCCAAATCTTTTTGGGGTCCTCCTCAAATTCTTTAAGCAAATACCGCACCAATTCTTCCGATTGGCTTTCACTGCCGACAATCGGCGCAACTTCGGTCTGTATATTGGCTTTGAGCATATGAATGGACGGTGCCGAAGCGGAAAGTTTTACGCCGTAGCGCCCGCCTTGTTTCACAATTTCGGGTTCTTCCAACGTAAGTTCGTCAATGGTGGGCATCACAATGCCGTACCCGGTCGCATCCACTTCGTCGAGAGCGGATTTGAGTTTTTCATACTCTTTTTTGATTGCGGCAAGGGCGCACATTTGCGAAATCAAGCCTTGCTCGCCGTCGATTTCCAACCCCGTTTTTTCCGAAAGAACGCGGTAGAATAAATCACCGTTCATCGTGACCGAAATCCACGCCGTACCGCGTCCCAATTGCATGGACGCCACTTTTGCATCGGTAATGTATTCACAGTTTTTCAGTTCTTCGGTCAACACGGCAACATCGCGCACCAAATTCATTTTTTCGCACGCCGTGCTGAATGCACCGTAAGCCGCCGCCCGCAGTTTGTGTTCGGGTGGGAGCGAAACCAGCCACGCAGGGAAATCTACCGCGATTTCCCGAATGGGGAATTCAAACAGGATTTGTGTTAAGATTTCTTTGATGTCATTTTCTTGCAATTCCAAGCAGTTCACGGGCATCACAGGGACGCCGTATTTTTCGGAAAGTTGTTCGGAAAGCAACCGTGCGCTGTCCGATTGCGGATAGGTGCAGTTGAGAAGCACCACAAAAGGCTTGCCGAGTGCTTGCAATTCCCGAATGACGCGCGCCTCCGCCTCGGCATATTCTGCACGCGGAATGTCCGAAATGCTCCCATCGGTGGTGATAACCAACCCAATCGTGGAATGTTCGTTGATGACCTTTTGCGTGCCGATTTCCGCCGCGCGGTCAAAGGGGATTTCCTCCTCCGACCACGGTGTGCGCACCATACGGGGTTTGTCACCCTCCACATAGCCCAAAGAGCCGGGCACGATGTATCCGACACAGTCAATCATACGCACCGAAAATACGGCGTTGTCCGGCAGATGCACTTCCACGGCGTTTTCGGGAATAAACTTCGGTTCGGTGGTCATAATCGTGCGGCCGGCAGAGGATTGCGGCAGTTCATCCACCGCGCGCGTGTGCATGGCTTCGTCCTCAATGTGCGGCAAAACGAGCGTATCCATAAACCGTTTGATAAAGGTGGATTTCCCCGTGCGTACGGGGCCGACAACGCCCACATAGATGTCGCCGTTTGTACGGGCGGCAATATCTTTATAAATGCTTCGATTTTCCATTTTACCGTTCCTCCTCAAACTCTCGGAATTAACAACTTGCAGTTTTGGGTAAGGGTGTCGCCGTCCAAAGCGTTTTGCGCAAGTATTGCGTCAGCGGTTGTGTTGTAGCGGCGCGCAATATCCCAAACGCTTTCTCCCTCACGGGCGAAATAAATGGTCAACGCCGCATAACTTTGCCGCTTTTGGTTTTCGGTATCCAAAGTGATATCCGCCGTGATCGCCTGCGTTTGCGTGGAAAAAATAACCGCGCTGATGTCTAACTCTGCACGCACTTCCAAATTCCCGTCGCCGCCCAAAACAAAGGCGATGCCGCAAAGGGTGATGTGCGGGGTGCATTGCAGGTCTTCGCCGCTTGATATGGTGGCGCGCTTGTAGGTGTAATCAAAATTGCGCTCTGTGTAACCCCATTGGCTTTCACGGTCCATATACAGTATGCCGACCGTCATGGCGCCTTCAATCGAAAGTGCGCCATCGGCTACGGTGCACTTTTGCGTCAGCCCCAAACAGGTGACGTCCGCCACTTGCTGTATGTTTAGATTTGCGGTGTCCAAATTGCCGCGGCAAAGGTAGGTGTCTGTGCATTTATCCAAAATGCGCTGAAACGCGAAATTCTGTTTTTTCTGTTCTAAGGTATAGAGCGTGGAGTATGCGTCCAAAACAATGTCCGTTTCGCAATCCTCGAAAAATTGCAGTTTTGCACAAACGCAAATGCTTGCATCCAATAGGCGAAGTGCACCTGTCGCGTCGGTTTTCGCAGCGATTTCTACGCTCGAAACCGTCAGCGCGCAGTCTGTTGTGCAACCTTCTTCTGCACCGTCGGCTTCCATAATTTGGCTAATGGGCAAACTGTGCTCCATTTGCTCCAAACTGCCAGTGTCATCATCGGCAATATATAAGGTGCGCAACAGCAGTTCGCCTTTAATCAGCGCCTTGTTCGTAACGGGCTTTACATCTTCCAAAAGTGCCGTTGCTTCGCATTTAACGACTTGTGCAATAGACGGTTTTGCACTGCCCAATTCCAATGTTTCACTTAACCGAAACAGTTTTTCCGTACAGCCGCGTAAATTGGTGCAGGCAACGGCCTTTTTGCGCATTTGCACGCCGCCGCCCGTGCTGTCGCAAAGAAAAACGCTGTCCGATTTCCCGTAAGCGCTAAACGAAATACAAATGCTGCCGTGAATATCCAAGCGGCGCGGGGATTGCACACGGCAGTTTACATATTCGGTTTTGGCGGTTGCGGAAACACAGGCTTGCGCGGGTACGGCGCCCTCTGCATATTTGGAAAACGGAATATTCTGCTCAAAACAGCGAATGGTGTTTTCTTCGCTGACATACAAAATGCGAAGCAATGCCGAGCCTTCAGCGCTTACGCGGTCGGTGGCACCCTGTACGGCGGTAATGCGCGGGGTCAGGCTGCATTTTAAAACGCGCACCGCGTCGGGGAAATACTCGGGCAGGGTAATGTCGCAGTCTACGGGCTGTTCAGCCGTCTGCGTAAACAGCGTTTTTCTTTGCGACAGGGTGTTTGTCTGTTTCGTAAAGTCCATTTGAACCTCTCCTTGCTTCATCGTTCTATCAAAACATATTCGGGGACAGCGTGTATTATGCATAGAAGTACGGGGACTTCCTTGCAAGTCCAAAAAAAATATGCTACAATACGCGTATAACGGAAAGGAATGTTCTATGGAAAATACGTTAAATATCGCCTTGTTGATTGACTCAGATAATATATCTCCGAAATATGTGGAAACGGTTTTTGATGAACTCAAAGACATCGGGGCTGTGACCATCAAACGCATTTACGGTGATTGGACGCTCGACAATGTCAGAAGTTGGAAAACGCTTTTGCCCGAATATGCTTTGATGCCCATACAGCAGTATGCTTACACGCAGGGCAAGAATTCCACCGATTCGGCAATGATTATCGACGCGATGGACATTTTATACAGCAAAGAAGTGGATGTGTTTTGCCTCGCTTCGAGCGACAGCGACTTCACCCGCCTTGCCGCGCGGCTTCGCGAGGAGGGCAAACAGGTCATCGGTATGGGGGAAAGCAAAACCCCGAAAGCCTTTGTCAGCGCGTGTGATTCGTTTCGCTATTTGGATGTTTTGAGCGGCGACACGGACTCTGCGGGCAATGGTGCCGAAGGCATTACTCCGCGCAAAGAAATCGAAATGGAAATTTTGTCGATGCTGTCGCAAAAAGAGGCAGGGGCGCGCATTCAAATCAGCGTGATTAAGGACGCGTTGCAGCGCAAATATTCCGACTTTGACGAACGCAACTACGGCTTTTCAAAGTTTTCGGGATTTTTAAAGTCCTTTAATACATTAAAAATCGTTACGGATACACAGCGCAACACACTTTGCATTTGTCAGGAATATTCCGCGCGCAAGGCGGAAATTGAACGTTATATTTTGGCACTGTTAAAGAAAAGCCGCGGCAACCGTTTGAACATCGGCGAAATCAATTCCCGTGTGACCGCGCAGTTTAAAGATTTTTCGGTAAAATCCCTTGGTTATAAGCAGATAAAACTGTTTTTGTCCGATATTGACGGCGTAGAAATTGAAAACTGTGATTTGATACTCAAAAAGGAGGCACACGAATGAAACACATTGTTTACAAAGAATGTCCGTATTGCAAATCGCAAAACATCGCCTACGGCTATCAGGTCGGCGCGGCGGATGTGTTTGCCGATATTCGCGGCGGCGTGTTCGGCACGCACATTGAGCACACCGTTTGCCGTGATTGCGGCAGCATCATTTACAGCCGCGTGTTGAAAACCGATTTCTTGAAAGACACAAGCGAAACCTCTTACGAAATCGAAACCCCCGAGGACGAAGAATCGTAATACGAAAATTTTCTGCAAAAAAACAGCCGACAAGGGCATTGTACCCTTATCGGCTGTTTTTCGTATTTCCGTTATATATCATTGCGTTTCTGCAATGCGCTGTTTGAGTTTTCGTTTCTTCACGCCGTATATGGCAACCAACGGTATATCTGCCAAAATCCAAGCGGCAGGCCCCGCAAGGCAAATCGCAGAAAATCCAAATCGGGAAGCCAAAACGAACGCAATGAGCATCCTTCCCAACAATTCCGCCGCCCCCGCAATCACGGAAGTGTAGCCATACCCCAACCCTTGCAACAAATTGCGGAATACAAACAGAACGGAAAGTGCCCAATAGAAACAGGCAAGCGTTTTCAAATACGTATCGGCAAAGTCTAAAATCACCGTGGCGTCTGCGCCGACAAAAATGCGGCAAACGGATTTGCCGAAGCACCAAAGCACAACGGACGCCCCTAAAGAGAGCGCAAGGTCTAACAGGAATATGCGGCGAACCGATGTGAGAATACGCGCAAACTGTTTTGCGCCGCGGTTTTGCGCCACAAAAGTGGAAAGTCCCACGCCAAGCCCCGACAGCATAATGTTCACAATGTTTTCGACCTTTGTGCCGGCGGTAATAGCCGCCACGGCATACGCACCGCAGGTGTTCACGGCACTTTGTAAAATCATAGAACCCACAGCGGTAATGGACATTTGCAGGGCCATCGGCACGCCCATACGCAGTAGGGCGTGTAAAACGGATTTTTGCGGGCGCAAATCCGAAAGGCGAATGTATAGTTCCGGATGCTTTTTGTAAATAAATCCGATGCACAAAAGCACGGAAATCGCATTGCCGATGACGCTCGCCACCGCCACGCCGACAATACCGCGGTGCAGAACCAAAACGAACAGTAAATCCAAAAGTATGTTGCACAAAGACGAGAGTATCAGGAAAAGCAGCGGCGAGGTGCTGTCGCCGAGCGCGCGAAGCATAGAAGCCATCATATTGTAAAACATCATAAATACAATGCTGCTGTACATAATCACGGCGTAGGTGTTTGCGCTGTCTAAAATTTCCGCAGGCGTGTCAATCAGTTGAAGCAACGGGCGCGAAAGGGAAACGGCAAGGAGCGTAAGTCCCGCCGAAAGCGTAAACGATAAAAAGACTGCGTTGCCGAACGCCTTTTTGACGCGCGCAATATCGCCCGCACCGAACGCTTCCGCCACGGGAATGGAAAAACCTGTGGTCAATCCGAACGCAAAGCCGACAAGCAGCGTATTCATCGGCGCGGTAACGCCGACAGCGGCGAGTGCTTCGGAACTGACAAATCGCCCGACCGTTACGGAATCTGCAAGATTATATAACAACTGAAACAAGTTCCCGAGCATCAGCGGCAAGGAAAACCGCAACACCGCTTTCACGGGACTGCCTTTGAGCATATTGACATTCATGAAATCACCTCGTTTGGCAATAGTAGCACCGAAAATGGGCTTTGTCAACGCTTTTTTACTTTTGATTTTTAAAACCCGAATGTTGTTTAAATTTATAAGAATACTTGTAAAAATTAAAAGAAGTCTTTATAATAAAATTATGCCTTTTAGAAAAGAGGGGAATCATTTTGTACGGACTTATCGACCACAAAGAGGAAATCAACCGTCTTTTGTCGCGTTACGGCGTGAAGTTCGGCATATACAAAAACAACGAATTTCACGAACGGCTGTTTCCGTTTGACCCGTTGCCGCGCATCATTACCAAAAATGAGTTTGCGTTTTTGGAACGCGGGCTTCGGCAACGCGTGTTTGCCCTCAATTTGTTTTTAAATGATATTTACGGCGAAAAGAAAATTTTGCGGGACAACATCATTCCCGAGGATTTCGTGTACCGTTCAAAGGGCTTTTTGCCGCCGTGCGAAAATATCGTGCCGTCTCTCTGTGTATATAACCACATTTCGGGCATCGACTTGGTGCAGGCGAAAGATATGACTTGGTATGTGTTAGAGGATAATTTGCGTATTCCCTCGGGCGCGTCTTACCCGATGATTGCGCGTGACCTTTGTCGGCGTGCAAGCCCCGATACTTTTCAGGCGAACGCCGTAACGGACAACCGCAGTTACGGCAAACTGCTGAAAACCACGCTCGACGATGTGAACCTCGGCGGCATCAATGTGATATTGACCCCCGGGCGCTACAATTCCGCGTTTTTTGAGCACTCCTATCTTGCCGAGCAAACGGGCGCGGTGTTCGCCATGCCGCAGGATTTGTTTGTGGAGGGGAATGTGCTGTATTACAGCGAGTATTCGGGCGAACGCCGTCGGGTGGGCACGGTATACCGCCGTGTTTCCGACGAATATTTAGACCCAATGACCTTTTTGCCCGATTCGCTTTTGGGCGTGCCGCATCTTTTGGATGCTTACCGCGCGGGCAATGTCGCGATAGTCAACGCGCCCGGCAACGGCGTGGCAGACGACAAAGGCATTTACTATTTCGTCCCAAAAATGATTTCGTATTACCTCGGTGAAGAACCGATTCTTTCCAACGCGCCGACCTATTTGCCCTATTACGAACAGGACAAGACTTATGTTTTAGAGCATCTGGATACTTTAGTTGTTAAAGATGTTTCCGAATCGGGCGGCTACGGCGTGGTGTTCGGTTCTACACTTTCCAAACGGGAATTGCAGGATTTGCGCAACGCCATTCTCGCCAATCCTCGCCGATTTATCGCGCAGGAGGTTGTGGAGTTTAAAGACCTTTCCGTGTTTGAGGAGGGCAAAGTCACCGCCCGCAAAGCGGATTTGCGTGCGTTCGTGCTGTACGGCAAAGAAATCACCGTTTGGCAAAGCGGCTTAACGCGTTATGCGCGCGAAGAAGGCTCTTATGTTGTCAATTCTTCACAGGGAGGAGGCTTTAAAGACACATGGGTATTATCTCGATAAAATCCACCGACAATCTGTTTTGGCTCGGGCGTTATGTCGAGCGCGTATTCACTACGCTGAAAATGTTTACCGCGTGCTACGATGTGCTCATTGATGTCGATGAAAACGCCTATGTCGATTTTTTAAACAAACTCGGCATTCCCAACACCTACGCATATAAGCAGGACTTCATTACGAACTTTTTGTTTGACGAAAACAACCCGAATTCCGTGATGAGTACGATGCTTGCCGCCTACGATAACGCGGTGATGATGCGCAACGAATTGAGCAGTGAAACGCTGTCTTATATCCAACTTGCCGTGAACGCCATGCAGCGCGGCAAGGAAAGTTCCGCCCCGATGCTCAAATTGCAAGAGGTGTTCGACTGTATTTTCGCCTTTTGGGGCGCGGCGGACGATTATGTGGAGTCCGAAACCACCCGAAACATTTTAAAATTCGGCAGAAGCGTAGAGCGCATTGATTTGTATACGCGTTTTTCGTGCGCACCCGAATTGATTCGCAAGGAGTTTAGCATATTGCTGAACCGCCTTTACAAAGTCGGCATCGACTGCAACATTGCGGCGATTGACCGCTTGATGAAAATTATTCTCGAAAAAGACGATTTTGAAGCGGACAAGTTCACCATTCAAGAGGAACTTTCCCGCTTGTTCGTCACCGCACCGAGCGAGTATTATTGAGAACTTGAGGCAGATGTATGCAAAAAGTAGAATTTTCCTATTCGATGCAAATTGAATTTTCCGCCCCCGTGGTGCGCCATTGTTTTTCGTTGCGGTGCTTGCCGTTTAACAATGAATATCAGCGCATCCGCGAGTTATTTTTGGAAGTTTCGCCGCATAATGTGCTCACCGAAACCGCCGATGGCTTCGGCAACCGCATTTTGACCGACCGCATCACCCAGCCGCACACCGATTTTTCGGTGTATGTCAATGGCATTGCCGAAATTGACACCGCATCAAAAGCGCCCGAACCCTTAAACGGGATTTACAAATACCCGTCGCAGTATACTGCGTGCGGCGAACGCTTAAGTGCACTTGTTGATACTTGCCGCGCACTGTGCGCCGAACAAACGCCCACCGAAGCGGCAAAAACCGTAATGCGCGAACTGCGTGCGCGGTTTACCTACCAAAGCGGCGCAACGAACATCAACACCACCGCCGAACAGGCACTCGAAAAGGGCAGGGGGGTGTGTCAGGATTTCGCGCATATGCAAATTGCCGTCTGCCGCGCGTTGGGAATTCCCGCACGGTATGTTGTCGGTATGCAGGAGGGCACGGGTGAAACCCACGCCTGGGCGGAAATCTATGATAACGGCATTTGGGTGGGCATTGACCCAACCAACAACAAACTCGTGGATGACCGCTACCTGACTTTGAGCCACGGACGCGACTTTGCCGATTGCGGCATCAATCGCGGTCTGTTCATCGGCGGTGGCACGCAAAAGCAAACCATCCAAGCCACGGTCAAAGTATTAAAAGGCGAATAATTTTCCGTGCAAAATAAAATCTATGCGCATGGGCGATTCCCTTGCGGCTACGCATCATTTGGCCACACAAAAAACCACTTTGACGAATTTCGCCGAAGTGGTTTTGTTTTTGGTAAATCCCCACCCGACCGCACACGGCAAATAATAACCTGCAAATAAGCAGGTGGGTGTCTATCCTCGGGTTTAGTGCTCCCAACATCCGCAAAATGCGGGAGGTCTGCACACCGCCTCGGAATCTTTCGACTCCCAAATAAAACGTGTTGGGTTAATATTGTACCGTGCGTTTATCGCATCGGGCAGGTTGAATTTAGTATGTGTATTTTTCTTTGCGAAATCCCTTATTTGTCCGATTCGTCAAAGTCAAACATTTCCGAAAGGCGTTCTTCAAAGATACTGCCGATTTCGTTGAATTCTTCCTCATCCTCAATCGGTTCAAGGTACGTTTCGCCGTCCTCTTCACTGACTTTTAAAATAATCAGTTCGCCGTCGTCCTCTAAAATTTCCTCGGCTTCATCATACACGGGCAGAAGCGCCACATATCGCGCGTCGTCGGTTTCAATGCGGTCCAATTCCTCAAAAGTATGTTCCACGCCGTCTTCATCGACCACGCTGACAATATCGGGATTGTAGTTTTCGTCCATTCGGGTTGCCTCCGTTTCTGTTCTGTATTCATTTTACCCCGAAACGGCGAAACAGTCAACTGTAAAAAACGGCTTATCAGGAATTTTGCGGCGAATTTGGTGCGTTTTTCACAAATCCGTCTTTTTCAATAGAAATTTTATAAAAAATATAAAAAAACTATTGACATCTGCTAAATTGATGCTATAATAAAGGTGAACAAAGGGAGAAACCCTGAAGAGGCGAAGGACCTCGGTTCTGAAAAGCCCTTTGTTATATTACCAAAAAGGGAATGGAGGCGAATCCAATGTACTGTTTAGAAGAACCGCAGCATTTGGTTCGCTGTTCGTTGCGGTAAATTCGACGGAAGTTATGTAGAATGTGAACCGTTTACCGTAAGAAACAAATTTTGGAATGTTCCGTTACAGGTTGCGTGCCAAGCAAGAACAAAAACGATTTTCGTTTTTCCGTTGCCGCAACGAACAGCAAGATAGATTTGACCGAATACAAAAGGTTTTAAATGCAAACAAAAATTAAATAAGAAAAAAGTGCGCCGCAGAGATTGTCTCTGCGGCGTTAATTATTGATTTTTCAAATATCTCGCATTGCGGGAAGTATTCCGTGCTTTGCATATGAAAAGGGGAGAAATTCCACACCTTACAGTTCTTCTACCCTTAACATATTGGTTGTTCCCGAAATTCCCAAAGGAATCCCGGCGGTAATGACCACAACATCACCCGAAGAAACCAAACCGTTTTTCTCTGCGACTTCCACCGCGTGCGCAAACAATTCGTCGGTGTTTTTCTTTTCGTCACACATCAGCGGCACAACGCCCCACGACAAACTCATCTGCCGGCAAATCACCTCGTCGGTGGTGCAGCCGATAATCATACATTGCGGGCGGTGCTTGGAAATCATACGCGCGGTAGAACCGCTTTTGGTTACGGTGATAATTGCCTTTGCGCCAAGGTCATGCGCGGTGGTCACCGTCGCGTGCGAAATCGCATCGGTAATGCGGCGCTTGGCTTCCGCGGTTGCGTTATTGAAATGCGTAGCATAGTCAATTTGCCCTTCGGTGCTTTCGGCGATAAGCGCCATGGTTTCCACCACCTCTACGGGGTGTGCGCCCGCCGCTGTTTCGCCGGACAGCATAATGGCGGAAGTGCCGTCATAAATGGCGTTGGCAACGTCGGTGATTTCCGCACGCGTGGGGCGGGGATTGGTAATCATCGATTCGAGCATTTGCGTTGCCGTAATGACTTGCTTGCCTGCGCAGTAGGCTTTTTTGATGATTTTCTTTTGAATGGACGGAATCATTTCAAATGGGATTTCCACACCCATATCGCCGCGCGCGACCATCACGCCGTCGGCTTCTTCGATGATTTCATCAATGTTGCGCACACCGTCCATATTTTCGATTTTCGCAATAATGCGCACCGTGCGCCAACCGAGGGCGTTGGTGAATTTGCGCAAATAGGCGATGTCTGCCGCCGTGCGCACAAAAGATGCGGCAATGTAATCAAACCCCGATTTCGCGCCGAATTCCAAGTCGGACATATCTCGCTCGGAAAGATAGGGCATCGACAGTTCCGCACCGGGCACATTGACGCCTTTGCGATTAGAAAGTATGCCGCCGTCCGTTACCGTGCAGATAATGTCTGTATCGGTAAGTTTTCGCACCGTCATAGAAACCAAACCGTCATTGATGAGGATTTTTGTGCCGACCGAAACGTCGTGCGGCAAATCCTGAAATGAAACAGAAGCGATTTTGTTGTCGCAAATCACATCGCGTGTGGTCAAGGTGTATTCGTCACCCGTGAAAATTTCTACGGGCTTGTTGTCTTTAAAAAGACCGAGGCGAATTTCGGGACCCTTTGTGTCGAGCATGGTTGCCACGGGCAAATGCAATTTTTCACGGGCGGAAACCACTTCGCGAAACCGTCTTTCGTGGGTTTCGTAATCCCCGTGTGAGAAGTTAAAGCGCGCCACATTCATGCCTGCACGCATCATTTTTTCAAGAATTTCGGGCTTGTCTGTCGAGGGCCCTACCGTACAAATAATTTTGGTTTTGCGCATATTATCACCCTTTGAGAAAACGTGGAAAAATGAAGTATCAAATTTTCCTCAAATACATCATATTCCAAAAGTTGTCAACCGTCAAGCGCCTGAAACGCATTTTGATAATATTATCCCTAATGCACAGCAATTCAATCACAAGCCATAATTTTTTGTGAACTTTTAAGTGATTTTATTTGAACATCGACCCGGGCAGCACCGCATGCTCCGGCGCGCCGTGCGGAATGGCGGTTTCGCATAATAAACAGGCGTTAAAAATAGTGCTTTTACCGTACCGCGCGCGAATGGTGCGCACCGCTGCGTCCAAGCGTTCCTGCTGTTCGTGGCGTGCGAAATCCGAAAACAAATCGGTTTGCACAGGAGCATTCGCATCCACAAGCGAAATTGCCCGCACCGTTACCGCGCGCACGGGCAGTTCCCAACGGTAAACCGACGTAAACAACGAAAACGCCGCTTTTGCAATTTCAAACGCGCTTTGTGTGGGAAGCGGTAGGGGGCATTGGTATTGCCGCACGAACAGCGCACTGTTTTTTACGCTGATTTGCACCGATATTGCCGCAAGATGTTCTGAGAACAGCCGCCTGCCGATTTCCTGCGAGAGCGACAGCATCACAAGCCATACCTCGCGCGGCAGTTTCAAATCGCGTACACAGGTCGCGCCGTGCCCGATGCTTTTTGATACGGGCGCAAATCCGTCGGGACATACGCGCGAAAGGTCTAACCCGTTTGCATACCTCCAAAGTTCCTCACCGCCTTTGCCGAATACGCTTTTCAAAAACGCCGCATCGCAAGCGGCGAGTTGCCCGATGGTGTGAATCCCGTATTTTTGCAACTTTTGCACGGTTGCCCGCCCACAGCCGAGCATATCGGAAGCCGGCAAATTCCATATTTTTTCGCGAAAATCCCGCCGCGTAATTTCCGTAACCGCGTCGGGCTTTTTCATATCCGAGCCGAGTTTTGCAAAAATTTTGTTGAACGATACGCCGATCGATACCGTCAGTCCCAATTCGCGGGAAACGGTTGAGCGAATCTCATTTGCGATTTTTACGCCGTCACCGAATAAGCCTTGCGAACCCGTTACATCCAACCACGCTTCGTCCAAGCCGAACGGCTCGATTTCGTCGGTATACCGCCGATAAATGTTGCGTACCAATTCGGAATATTTCGCGTAGCGGTCAAAATGCGGCGGCACAATAATCAAATCGTGGCATTTGCGTTGCGCCTGCCAAATGGCTTCTCCCGTTTTCACTCCACAGCGTTTTGCGGGCTCGGATTTCGCCAAAA
>DAVZHM010000047.1:0-15121 GCA_052273845.1 Candidatus Fimenecus sp.
TTTCCGCGGGCGGTGTTGTATGTTTTTTGCTTATTTCGCCAAATCAATTAAGGTCAGCACGGCGCCTGTGTCACCGTTTACGGAAACTTTGCCGGTGGTGTAGGCAATTACGGGGTTGAGCTTCCCTTCCAAAATCTTCATCAGATTGGTCGGGTTTACAGTAACAACCGCTTTGTTGTCGTGGTAATCGTACGGCTCTACATTGACTTTGCCGTCTTTTGCTTCAATGTAGAAAATGCCTTCCACATTTTTGCCGACAAGGTTTACCTGAATGGCAACCGTACCGTTTACGGAAGAAGCGTCTTTGTCCGCATATTTCGCCTTAACTTTGGCAACAACCTGTTCATATGTCATCTTAAAAACCGCCTTTCAGTATCGTTTCCCATATTTTAGCACATTTTTTTGGCAACCGCAACGCTTTTCCATCGTGAAAAAGCCGTTTTTTTCGACACTTGCGCCCTTGGTTTTGTGAAGATTTTCTACAAAAACCGAAAGAACAGAAAATCCTGCCCGTTTCGCGAGAAAATGGGTGACAAATTGCAGTTTCTGTGTTATTATAATATCTGTATGAATAGATTTTCCCGCAATACGCTTTCGGAGGTATATTATGGCGATTGTAAAGACAGAAGCATATTTCAATTCGTCCACGGGACGCAACAAAATTCACACACTCATTTGGCACGAGGCAGACTTAACCCCCGTCGGCGTGTTCCAGATTGCGCACGGTATGGCGGAGCATATTGAACGCTATGACGATTTTGCGCGTTTTCTTGCTTCCAACGGTTTTGTTGTTTGCGGCAACGACCATTTGGGACACGGCAAATCTGTCAATTCCGATGAGGATTACGGCTATTTTGACGAATACAACGGCGACAAACGCCTGGTAGACGATATGCATATCCTCACGAAGATTATGAAAAAGAAATACCCTGACCTGCCCTATTTCCTGTTCGGACACAGCATGGGTTCTTTGTGCGCGCGCGTTTACACCGCGCATTTCGGCGAGGAGCTGAACGGCGTGATTTACTGCGGCACGGCGGAACTGCCTGCGGCGGCGGATATTTTACAGCCCGTGTTTGCGGCGGCGTGCGAAAAATTCGGCGCAAAGGCGGACGCGCACGTGCTCGGTAATCTCTTTAATGCGGCGGGCAACCTTGCGGCAGGGGAGAAAAACGCTTCTCCCGTGGCATGGATCAGCCGCAACAAACAAAATCAGGAAAACTATATGAATGACCCGCTGTGCGGCTTCCCGCTGACTTTGGGCGGCTACCGCGATATGTATGCGCTTGCCTGCGAATGCGCAAGCAAAGATTGGGCATATAAAATTCCCGCGGATTTGCCCGTGATGATATTCTCGGGCGCGAAAGACCCGGTCGGCTTCAACGGCAAGGGCACGCTTTCCGTGGCGGACAATTTGGTGCTTGCAGGGCACGAGCCGACGGTGATTTTGTATCCCGGCGACCGTCACGAAGTCTTGTTCGAGGACGATTACGAAACCGTTTACAACGATGTCCTTTCGTGGTTGCATTCCGTTTATTTGGCTTAATTTTTATTTTTGGAGAATTCTGTGGCAAAAACAACTGTAATTTCGGAAACTGAATTGACGCGTCAACGCGAATACACCGAGCAGGTGCGCGAGATTTTAGGCGCGAAATATTACGGCACAACGCCCAAGGCGTTTGTGCACACCTACGGCTGTCAGGGTAATGTTGCCGACAGCGAGCGTATCATCGGGCAACTTTTGGAAATGGGCTATACCCTTACGGAAGATGCAAGCGAGGCGGACTTAATACTCTACAACACCTGTGCCGTGCGCGAACACGCCGAGGACCGCGTGTTCGGCAATGTCGGCGCGATTAAGCGATACAAAAAGGCGAAGCCCGATTTGATTATCGCGCTGTGCGGTTGTATGATGCAGCAAGCGCACATTCGGGAAAAGATTTATAATAGTTACCCGTTTGTGAATTTGGTGTTCGGCACACACGCGTTGCACCGTGTACCCGAACTGCTCTTTTTGACGCTCACAGGCGGCAAACGCGTGGTTTGCGCGCCCGAAACCGACGGGGAAATCGCCGAAGGGCTGCCCGTCTACCGCGACCGCGGCGTCAAAGCATGGCTGCCGATTATGTATGGATGCGACAATTTCTGCACCTACTGCATTGTGCCGTATGTGCGCGCACGCGAACGCAGCCGCGAACCGCAGGAAGTCCTTGCCGAGGCGAAAGAGATTATCGCCGCGGGGTACAAAGAAATTACCCTTTTGGGGCAAAATGTCAATTCCTACGGCAAGCGCAATCAAAATCCGATGAATTTCGCACAACTGCTGCGGGAGATAAACGCTTTGGACGGCGACTTTAAAATCCGTTTTATGACTTCGCATCCGAAAGACTGCACGTATGAACTTATTGACACCATCGCGGAATGCGATAAGGTTTCAAAACATTTGCATTTGCCGTTCCAATCGGGCAATAACCGCGTGCTCCACGCAATGAACCGGCATTATACGCGCGAAAAATATTTGGATTTGATTGCGTATGCGAAAGAAAAAATCCCGAATTTGTCTTTGACAAGCGATGTAATTGTCGGCTTCCCGGGGGAGACCTACGAAGAATTTCAAGACACCGTCTCGCTTATCCGCGAAGTGGAGTTTACCTCGCTGTTCACCTTCATTTTCTCTCCGCGCAAAGGCACAAAGGCGGCAGAAATGCCGGACACGGTTTCCCATGAGGAGAAAACCCGTTGGTTTAAAGAACTTTGCGATGTGCAGGAAGAAATTGCCGCGCGCCGCACAAAAGCCATGCTCGGCAAAACCTATTCCGTGCTTGTAGAAAGCGCGGCGAAAAACGGCGAAGAAGGGGTGCTTGCAGGGCGCACCGACGGCAATGTCATCATTGAATTCCCGGGCGAAGAATCGCTTATTGGCACTTACAGAAATGTCACCGTTACGGACACGGGCTCGTGGGTGGTCAAAGGCGAACTGCAACCGTAATTTGTTATAAATTTTGCCTTTGCGGGCGAATTTTATATAGAAAATCAAAACAGACAGGAGTATTTTATGGATCTCGAAAAACTGACAAGAGAACTCGGCGCAGCCATTCAGCAGGACAAAGTGTATTTGGACTTTGCGGCGGCGCGAAAAGCAAACGATGAAGACGAAGAACTCAACGCTTTGATGGGCAAAATTCGGTTGATTCAACTTTCCTATCAGCAGGAAGCATCCAAAGAAACGCCGGACGACAAGAAGATGGAAAGTTTCAATCAGGAATTCCAGGGCGTTTACAATCAGATTATGGCAAACAAGAATATGCAGGCGTTTGAAGAAGCGCGTCAGGCTGTGGACGAAATGATGAATTACCTTACAGGGATTCTCGCGATGTGCGTCAACGGCGAAGACCCTGCTGCCTGCGACCCGCACGCACACAACTGCGGCGGCGAATGCAGTTCCTGCGGCGGTTGCCACTAAACAACAAAATTTCCGAAAATTCTCAAGGCGGGGCGAATTATGGCAGAATTATCACCGATGATGAAGCAATATTTTGAAATCAAGCAGGCGTATCCCGATACGATCCTGTTCTTTCGCCTTGGGGATTTTTATGAAATGTTTTTTGACGATGCAAAAACCGCCTCGAAAGAACTCGATTTGGTTTTGACGGGGCGCGATTGCGGGCAGGAGGAGCGCGCACCAATGTGCGGCGTGCCGTTCCACAGCGCCGACGGCTACATTGCCAAACTCGTTTCGCGCGGGTACAAGGTTGCCATTTGCGAACAAATGGAGGACCCGAAAGCGGCAAAGGGCATCGTGAAACGCGGGGTTATCCGCGTTATTACCGCCGGCACCGTAATCGAGAGCAGTATGCTCGATGAAACCAAAAACAACTATCTTGCGTGTCTGTGTCTTTCCTTTGACCAAATGGGGCTTTGCTTTGCCGATGTTTCCACCGGCGAGGTGCATTTGACCGTGTTTTCCGAAAATACGGACGAAAAAACCGTGGACGAGCTTGCGCGCTTTATGCCGCGCGAGGTTTTACTCAATAAAGAAGCCGCCGCGCTTCCCGGCGTGCGTAATTTTATCACCAAAAAATTGGAAGCCACCGTTGAGTTGCCGGAAGCCGCCGAATTTGACTATGAACAAGCGCTTGCGCGTGTCGAAGCGCAGTTCGGCAAATTGCAACTCGAAACCCTTCAGGATGAAAACAAGAAAAGCGCGGTGTGTGCGCTCTCCGCCGCACTTTCTTATTTATATGCAACGCAGAAAAACGATTTAAACAACATTCGCACCGTGCAGCTTTATTCCGATTTGAAATATATGAAAATCGGACTTTCAACGCGGCGCAATTTGGAATTGACCGAAACGATGCGTGACCGCGAAAAACGCGGCTCGCTTTTGTGGGTGCTTGACAAAACCAAAACCGCCTTGGGCAAGCGTATGCTTCGTTCGTGGGTGGAATGTCCGCTGTATGACTGCGCAGGCATTTCCCGCCGCCACAACGCGGTGGAGGAATTGTGCCGTAATCCTGTAAAGTTAAAAGACTTGACAGATAGATTCGTCGGCATTTACGATATGGAACGCCTCATGACGCGCGTGGTGTATAATACCGCCAACGCCAAGGAACTGCTTTCCTTAAAATCCACCTTACAAGCGCTCCCCGAAATCAAAGAAATGCTCGCAAATGCCGAAAGTGCCCTGCTTCGGGATATTTACCGCGATATGGATTTGCTCACGGATATTTACACCCTTGTTCAGGACGCCATTTCCGAGGACGCGCCGTTTTCGGTGCGTGAGGGCGGTATGATTAACGACAATTTCAACGCCGAACTCGATGAATTGCGCGCGATTGTCAAGGGCGGCAAAGATTTTCTTTCCACCCTCGAGCAAAAAGAGCAGGAAGCCACAGGCATCAAAAAACTGAAAATCGGCTACAACCGCGTGTTCGGCTATTATTATGAGGTATCCAATTCCTTTAAGGCATTGGTGCCCGATACATATATCCGCAAGCAGACCTTAACCAACTGCGAACGCTATATTACCGAAGAATTAAAGGAACTCGAAAGCAAGGTGCTCGGTGCACAGGAGCGCATTGTGTCGCTTGAGTACGAGGTGTTCTGTGCCGTGCGCAAAAAGATTGCCGCCGAGTATGACCGCACCCGCCGCACCGCCCGCGCCATTGCAACGCTTGACGCGCTTTGCTCGTTGGCGAATGTGGCGCTCTCAAACCACTACACCCGTCCCGAAATCAACGATTCGGGATTAATTTCGATTGAAGAGGGCAGGCATCCCGTGGTGGAAAAAATGCTTGACGGCGTGCCGTTTGTGCCCAACGATACGCGTCTGGACGATAAAGACAACCGCATTGCGATTATCACAGGCCCCAATATGGCAGGTAAATCCACCTATATGCGGCAGGTCGCGATTATCGTTCTGATGGCGCAAATGGGGAGCTTTGTCCCTGCAAAATCCGCGTCCATCGGGCTTTGCGACAGTATTTTTACCCGCGTGGGTGCGTCCGACGATTTGGCAAGCGGGCAGTCTACCTTTATGGTGGAAATGCGCGAGGTCGCCGAAATCTTGGAAAACGCTACCAATAAGAGCCTGATTATTTTGGACGAAATCGGGCGCGGCACTTCAACCTATGACGGTATGAGCATTGCCCGCGCGGTATTGGAATTTGTTGCCGACCGCAAAAAACTTGGGGCAAAAACGCTGTTCGCCACACATTACCACGAATTAACCGAGTTGGAAACGCACATTGACGGCGTGAAAAACTACAACATCGCCGTGAAAAAACGCGGGGACGATATTACTTTCCTGCGGCGGATTGTGCGCGGCGGTGCGGACGGCAGTTACGGCATCGACGTGGCGAAATTGGCGGGCGTGCCCGAAACGGTGGTGCGCCGCGCAAAGGTGATTTTAAAAGCGTTGGAGGCGAGTGCGGCAACGCAACCGTTACCCACGATAGAGAGTCCGTCGGAAGAACCGGACGAAAAATTACAGTTGAGTTTTGAAAGCGCCAAAGAGCAGGGGATTATCGAGCGTTTGCAGGCGCTTGATGTCAACACCTTAACGCCGATTGAAGCGATGTCCCTGCTGTATGAATTGGTCAACGAAGCAAAACAGTAAAGGAATATAACTTTACATACAGAACAAAGGAAGTGTAAAAAGGAGGTGCCCGTTATGGCGAGAATTCATCAATTACCCCGCGAAATTGCGCAACTGATTGCCGCAGGGGAGGTCGTGGAACGCCCCGCCTCGGTGGTTAAAGAACTTTTGGAAAATGCCGTGGATGCGGGCGCTTCCGAAATCACATTGGAAATTCAACAGGGCGGCATTCGGTTTATTCGCGTGACCGATAACGGTTGCGGCATTGCGCGCGACGATGTGCCGACCGCGTTTTTAAGCCACGCCACAAGCAAAATCCAAAAGGCGGACGATTTGGATGCGATTTTCACCCTCGGGTTTCGCGGTGAGGCGCTCCCGTCCATTGCCGCGGTGTCGCGCGTGGAACTGATGACCAAAACCGCCGATGAATTTGCGGGTACGCGCGCCGTTTTAGAGGGCGGCGAGGTGTGCGAACTGTCGGACGCGGGCTGTCCGAACGGTACCACTTTTATCGTGCGGGATTTGTTTTACAATACCCCCGCCAGAATGAAATTTCTCAAAAGCGACCGCGCCGAAGGCTCGGCTGTGGCGTCGATTGCCGACCATATTGCGCTTTCGCACCCCGAAATCTCCGTGCGGTTCATTAAAGACGGAAAACAGCAGATGTGCACGCCCGGAAACGGCGATTTGCACGCCTGTATTCACGCGGTGTACGGCAGGGAATTTGCCGAAACCTTATTGCCCGTGGACTATGATTTGAACGGCATTGCGGTGCGCGGCTTTGTTTCCAAGCCGTTTTGTTCGCGCGGCTCCAATTCCATGCAGCACTTTTTTGTCAACAATCGGTATATCAAATCCCGTTCGGGCGCGGCAGCGCTCTCGGAAGCCTATAAAAATTCCGTTATGGTCGGGAAATATCCCGCCTGTGTGCTGTTTTTGACGGTGCAACCGTCGGCGGTGGATGTCAATGTGCATCCCGCCAAAACCGAAGTGCGTTTTTCCAATGAAAAAATCGTATTTGACGCGATTTATTACGCGGTGAAAAACACCCTTTCGTCTGACAACTCCCGTCCTGCGGCAACGCTTTCCGCGCATACAAACGCGCCTGCGGCACGCCCCGAAAAAAGCGTGTTGCGCAAAGCACAGCCTACGGCGGTGCAGTTGGATTTGGAAGATATTCCCGCCCCGCACGCCGAAACATCTGTGAAGCAAAATAACTTTACAGCCGAAAACAAGTTATATGCGGCAGAAAAACCCGAAAAGCGTGAAATTCAAGCCTTTGAACAAGTCTTGCGCGATACCGAAACGCTTTATGAAAACGCCGAACTGCCCGATTTGTCGGTGCGCACGGCTGCCGAAACGGCATCTACCGTGCCGCCCGTTTCACCCGTACCGCAACCCCTTTCGGAACAAGCGGAAACCGCACCGAAAAAAGCGCCTGCATTTCGGTTAATCGGCGAGGCGTTCAAAGCGTTCATTTTTGTGGAGTGTGACGGCAAACTTTTGATTATCGACAAGCACGCCGCCCACGAACGTATGTTATATGACGCACTCAAAAAAGACAACGGCAAACAGGGGGCGCAAATGCTGCTTTCGCCTGTCACCGTTACATTATCCAAAGAGGAATACGCCGTTTTGTGCGAAAATATGCAAGTGCTTGAAGGCGCAGGCTTTGAAGCCGAAGATTTCGGCGAAGGCGCAGTGCTTGTGCGCGCGTGCCCGCTGAATCTCGAAAAAGAGGATATTACCGCGCTTGTGACGGAAATCGCGGGGTATTTGCTCAAAAATCGCCGCGAGGTACTGTCGGAAAAACTCGATTGGATTTACCACTCCATTGCGTGCCGCGCCGCGATTAAAGCGGGCAACGATACAAAAGATTATGAATTGTACGAATTCACCAAGCGGCTTTTGCAAAATGATGATGTGCGCTACTGCCCGCACGGGCGGCCTGTGCTTATTGAATTGACGCGCGCAGAGTTGGATAAGCAGTTCGGGAGGATTCAGTAATGGAAAAAATTTCCGTACTCGCCGTTGTGGGCCCGACCGCATCGGGCAAAACCGCGCTGTCGGTGGAATTGGCAAAGCATTTCGGCGGGGAAATCGTTTCCGCCGACTCTATGCAGATTTATAAAGGGATGGACATCGCCTCCGCCAAACCCACCGAAGCGGAAAAACAGGGGATAAAACATCATATGATGGATTTTCTCCCTGCTACATCGTCTTACAGCGTTGCGGATTACGTCAAGGCGGCGTCCGCTTGTATTTTTGAAATCCACGAAAGAAACCGTTTGCCGATTTTGGTCGGCGGCACAGGACTTTATGTGGACAGTTTGCTTACCAATACGCAGTTTATTGCGGCGGATACCGATTATGCCCTGCGGCAAAGGTTGGAGGACGAATTTGACGCGCTCGGCGGCGAAAAAATGCTCGAAAAACTGTCCGCGTTTGACAGGAAAACCGCCGCGCGCCTACACCCCAACAACCGCAAGCGGATTATCCGTGCTTTTGAAATTTATACGCTTACGGGCAAAACCATGACCGAGGCTTTGGCGTCTTCGCGCGAACAGCCGAGCCCGTTTGCACCTGTGTTTTTGGGGATTGCCTATGAGAATCGCGAAATTTTGTATGACCGCATCAACCGCCGTGTGGACGAAATGCTTCAAAACGGTCTTTTAGATGAAGCACGCGCCTTTTTTGAAGGTACGCCCGACACCGCCGCGCAGGCAATCGGGTATAAGGAACTCAAACCCTATTTGAACGGCGTTTTGCCGCTGTCTCAAGCGGTCGAGAACTTGAAACGCGCCACGCGCAACTACGCCAAACGGCAAATTACTTGGTTCAAACGCAACCCTCAAATTCATTGGATTTATGCGGATATGTGCACAAGCGAACAACTTCTTGAAAAAGCGATTGCCATCGCAGAAAGGCAGACGGTATGAAAGAAACGCGCAAAGAAACCGAAAAGGTTGTCAGTTTGCCGCAAAAGCAAAAAAAGAAATCGACGACAGCACTTTATACCGTCGCGGCGATTTTGATTGTGGCAATTTGTGTTTATCAAATTTTTAAAATCAATTACAGCCCCGTCAAAACCGAAATCGCTTTAGAAAAAACCATTTCCAAAGCGGTAACCACCGACGGGTTTGTGGTGCGCGATGAAACCTATGTGACTGCCGATGCTGTCGGTACGCCCGTGCCGCTTGTAACCGACGGGAAGCGCGTAGCAAGCGGCGACGCGGTTGCCGTTGTGTTTACTTCGGAAGCGTCGGCACGTGTGTATTCGCAAATACAGAAGTTGGAAGCGGATATTGCGTATTTCGAATCGCTGAAAAACAAAATCGGGATTCAGACCAGTGATGTGGAATCCCTCGACGAGCGTATATATTCTGCTTGCGCGCAATATGTCACGGCGATGGCCGACGGCGACATCGACGCATTGGAAACATATGAAGACACGGTTTGTGAGGCGATTACCTCACGCCAACTTTCCACAGGAACCGTGATTGACCCTACCGAAAAACTGAGCAGCCTGAAAGCCCAACTTGCAGACTTGCAAGCGCAGTCGGGCGGCTATATCACCGTGCGGGCGGACAATCCCGGGTACTACATCGGTCATGTGGACGGCTACGAAACCGCGTTTGATTATGAAAAAGCAAAAACGGCTACGGGTGAGGAAATTGAAGCGTTGCTTGCCTGTGCCCCCACACCAACGCAAAACCTGCAAAACTGTATGGGCAAATTGGTGGATAGTTTTAATTGGTATCTTTTGTGCGTGATTGACGCGGAATCTGCGGGCGGGCTTTCTTCGGGCAACCGCATTACGGTGGAATTCCCGCTGACCTCTGCCGAAAGCATTCGCGCCGAGGTAGTCAATGTGCAAAATGCAGGCGAGGGGAAAGCGGCGGTCATACTGCGTTCCAATTTGATGAACTCGCAATACGCGGGGCTTCGTAAAGAGCAGGTGCGCTTGGTGCTGGAAAGTTTCACCGGCTTTCAGGTGAACAACAAGGCCATTCGCGAAGTGGACGGCGTCAAGGGCGTATATACTGTCAGCGGCAACATTATCAAGTTTAAGAAAATAGAAATTGCCCATTCCGATTCGGAATATTCCGTGTGCGTCACACCGACGGACCAAAACGGAAATCCGAAAAGCGGCTATGTGGCGTTGTATGATGAAATTATCGTGGAAGGGACCGATTTGTATGACGGAAAAATCTTGGGTTGAGGAAAAATTTCAGGACATTGAGTACAATTTAAAAACTATTCGGGAAGAAATCGCCGCCGCGGCTGCCCTCTCGGGCAGAAGCGAACAGGATATTGACTTTATGGCGGTGACCAAAACCGTAGACGAGCAGTTTATCAACCACGCGATTGCCTGTGGCATCAACTTAATCGGCGAAAACAAGGTGCAGGAAATGCTTCGTAAAAAGCCGAATTTAAACCTCGACGGTGTGCGCAAAAACCTAATCGGGCATTTGCAGTCCAATAAGGCGGGGCAAATTGTCGGGGAAGTCGATATGATTGAGTCGGTGGACTCCATAAAAATCGGGCGCGAAATCGGCAAGCAGTCCGTGAAAAAGGGGATTGTCACCGATGTGCTTATCGAAGTCAATATCGGCAGAGAGGAAAGCAAAACCGGTTTTATGCCCGAAACCGTGGAGGAAAGCATTGCCGAACTTTCCGAAGTTGCGGGCTTGCACATCTGCGGATTGATGACAATTCCGCCGATTTGCGAAAAAAACACAGAACTTTGTAAATTTTTTACGAATATATACAATATGTATGTTGACATCGGCTCAAAAAAATTAGATAATATATCTATGAATATCCTGTCAATGGGTATGTCGGGCGATTACGCCGAGGCAATCCGTTCAGGGTCAAATCATATACGCGTCGGCTCTAAAATCTTCGGGCCGAGAATATATTGAAATTAGGAGGATGCACGATGAGCTTTTTAGACAAGGTAAAGAATATGGTCAATGTCTCCGAGGACGATTATTACGACGAGTTGGAATCCGACGATTTTCAGTCTGCTGAAGCGCCCCAAGCGGAAGAATATGAAGAACCCCGCCGTGCGCCGCGCCGTTCGCGTGAGCAAAAGGGAGACAATGTAGTGAATATCCACACCACAGCGCAGTTGCAAGTGGTGCTTTCCAAACCCGAAAGTTTCGAGGAAGCGAAAGCTGTTGCGGACAATCTCAACGAAAAGCGTACCGTGGTGTTGAATTTGGAGTCCTGCAACCGCGATGTCGCGCGCCGTTTGGTGGACTTTTTGACCGGCGTTGCCTATGCCAACGGCGGTCAGTTCAAACGCGTTGCCAACAGCACGTTCATTATCACACCTTATAATGTAGATGTTATGGGCGATTTATTGGATGAATTGGAAAACAACGGCGTTTTCTTTTAATCTGTAAATAATATTTTTAGAATGGTGGAATTATAGTTATGCTTACTCCCGATGCAGTGAAATCGAAACAGTTTCAGGTAACTGGCCGCGGGGCTTACCGCGCGGAGGATGTTGACGGCTTTTTTGCCGAGGTGTCCGCTTCCTATGAGCAGATGTTCAAGGAAAACGGCGAACTGATTAAGAAAATCAGCATTTTGGCAAATAAGGTGGAAAAATACAAGGACGAGGAAGATTCCCTTCGCAAAGCGTTGATTTCTGCGCAGACTTTGGCGGACAAAATCGTCAAAGATGCAAAAGACAGCGTAGAAGGCGCTTTGGCTAACGCCAAAGCGGATGCGGATAAAATCCGCGAAGAAGCCGAAGCCGAGGCGAAGGAAATTGTCGCTAAGGCCAAAGCCGAGGCAGACGCGGTCTTGCTTCAAAGTAAAAAGGATGCCGACGAAATTCTCGGTTCTGTCAACCGCAAGGTGATGAAAGAGAGTTTGGAATTTGAAATGCTGCAAAAGAAAGCATCCGAATTCCGCGCCGAGTTGTTGGGACTCTATAAAGAACATCTCAACATGATTAACGCAATTCCCGAATATGTCGAAAAGGAAATGCCGAAAGAGGAGGCGCCTGTTGAAGAAGCGGCACCTGCTGCGGAAGTTGCTCCCGCAGAGGAAACCGCACCCGCCGAAGAACCCGCGCCTGTGGAAGAGGTTGTCCCCGCAGCAGTCGAAGAAGTTCCCGCAGCAGAACCCGAAGTAACGGAATTTGAGGACATTTCTTCTTCGTCGGAAGATGTGGCAGAAGAAGTGGAAGAAGCGGAAGAAGCGGAAGAAGCCCCCGAGGAAGAAGGCTTTTCGCTGGATTTGAGCGCGTTTGAGGACGAGGAAGACGAGTCTGAGCCGCAACAGGCAGAAGAAGCGCCCGCGCGCACTTACGCAACGATTGAAGAAACCGACGAGGACGAAACAGATGACGACGATGACGACGAACCGGTTTCTTTCAAAAGTTTCTTTAAGAAAAAATAAATCTGTATGAGGTGAAGCAATGCTTCAGTTTGTTGCCGTAGTTGCCATAGCGGCACTTGTCGCCATTGATCAACTCATCAAATATTATGCCGTAACGCTTTTGGAACCGATAGGCAGTTTCCCGCTGTTGGACGGGATTTTACAGTTATCTTACGTTGAAAACACGGGAGCCGCCTTCGGCTCTTTCAGTAAATACACGGTGCTTTTATCCGTATTTACGGGTATTGTGTTGCTTTGCGGTTTTGTGTATTTGCTTTTGGGCAAATGCAAACCGATGTTCGTGTATATTTCGGCAATTTTGATTTTAGCGGGCGGCGCGGGCAATTTGATTGACCGCGTTTTTCGCGGTTTTGTGGTCGATTATATTGAGCCGCTGTTTATCGAATTTGCGGTGTTCAATTTTGCCGATATGTTGGTTTGCGTCGGCGCGGCGCTGTTGATTATTTATCTGCTTTACGATATGATACGCGACGCGCGCAAGCAAAAACAGTCGGAGGCGCAAAACCCGTGATGAATCCGATTGAACTTTTGACAGATGCCGCCTGTGAAGGCGAACGACTTGACAAATTCCTGTCGCGCATGTTCCCCGACTGCTCGCGGTCCGCGTTGCAAAAAGCGATTGAAAGCGGAAATGCGGCGGTGAACGGCAAGGTATCGTCCAAAAATTATAAACTCCACGCAGAGGACAGGGTAACCTTTTCTCTCCCCGAGGCAAAGCCTTTGGACGTGGCAGCACAGAATATCCCGTTGGATATAGTGTATGAGGATGAAGATTTGTTGGTGGTCAACAAACCGAAAGGTATGGTTGTGCATCCCGCGCCCGGCAATTTTGACGGTACGCTTGTGAATGCGCTTTTGTACCATTGCGGCGACAGCCTTTCGGGGATCAACGGCGTGTTGCGACCGGGCATTGTGCATCGGATTGACAAAGACACAAGCGGCCTTTTGATTGTAGCAAAAAATGATTTTGCGCACCGCGCGCTTGCCGAGCAAATTGCCGCGCACAGTTTTACGCGCGAATACCGCGCCATCATTACAGGGCATTTAAAAACGCCAAACGGTACCGTTACCGCACCCATCGGCCGCGATTTGCGCGACCGCAAAAAGATGGCGGTGACCGACAAAAACGCAAAAAATGCGGTTACGCACTATGAAACATTGGAATTGTATCAAGGCTACGCGTATGTGAAACTGCGGTTGGAAACGGGCAGAACCCACCAAATCCGCGTGCATATGGCGTATTTGGGGCATCCGTTGGCGGGGGACACCGTTTACGGGCACCCAAAAAAGAACGAGCTTTCGCTTGGCGGGCAATGTTTGCACGCGGGCAAAATCGGCTTTGTGCATCCGCGTACTAACCAATATATGGAATTTGAAAGCCCGCTTCCCGCGTATTTTCAGAAATTCCAAAGGAGTTTAACGATTGAAACTTGAAACACCTGTAAAAACCGATTTTTCCGATTGGCTTGTTGCCTCGGACATTGACGGCACACTCAACAACAAACTGCGCCGCTTGCCGAAACGAAATTACGAGCGCATTTGCGAATTCGTACAAGAGCGAAACGGGCATTTTACGCTGGCTTCGGGCAGAAATGTCAGTTCTATGCGCAAGGCTTTCCAAGGCCTGCCTATTGCGTCCACCCCCGCGGTGCTGCTCAACGGCGCAGGCATTTACGATTACGAGCATGAAAAAATGCTGCGTTTTCATCCCATTAATCCGGCAGGGTATGAACTCGTCAAAGCCGTTACCAAAAAATTCCCTGCGGTGGAGGTCGAGATTTTAACAAGCGACCGCGCCTATACCGTCAACGCGCGTATTTTTGCCAATATTATGTTGCATGCGGACAATTTGCCGCACCGCAAATTCAAAAAGGCAACCGAAGTTCCGCCCGACGATTGGGGCAAGGTCATCTTTTTGGGGATGCCGCCACTCATATCGGCTGTCAAAAAATATCTTTTATCGATTGAAAAGCCTTGCGTCAATTTTATGTCGTCGTCGATTTCCTCGTTTGAAATGCTCGAAGAGGGGATTCACAAGGGTGTGGGCGTGATGGACATTGCCGAAATGTACGGCATAGAGAAAGCGCATACCGCCGCAATCGGCGATTATTTCAACGATTATGAAATGCTCAAAACCGTGGGGCTTCCTGCCTGTTGCGGGCAAGCACCTAAGGAAATGCACGAAATTGCAAAATTCCATGCGTGCCATTGCAACAAAGGCGCCGTGGCGGATTTGCTGGAATATATTATGTATGAATATAAGGAGGAGTAACCCGTGACCGATATTCAAAAGAAAGAACTGCAAGTATTTGCAACCAAAGCGCGTATGGGCGTTTTGGAGGGCGTGTATAACGCAAAAGCCGGGCATCCGGGCGGCTCGCTTTCCATTTGCGATGTGTTAAGCGTGCTTTACAATACGGAACTGCGCGTAGACCCGAAAAATCCGAAAGCACCCGAGCGTGACCGCTTTGTACTTTCCAAAGGGCATGCTGCTCCCGCGCTGTATGCTACGCTTGCGCTCAAGGGATTTTTCCCGGTGGAGGATTTGAAAACCCTGCGCAAGTCGGACAGTTACTTGCAGGGCCACCCCAATATGGATAAAGTTCC
>DAVZHM010000048.1:0-14279 GCA_052273845.1 Candidatus Fimenecus sp.
CGCGGCGATCTTGACTGGCGCGATATTGTCAACCCGAAATAAGCAAAAAATCGCTTTCCCCCTCTGTTTCGGGAGGGGGAAAAGTTCTGTTTTTAAGGATGATACCAAATGGCATTGATTACCAACGCAATCAAAGGGACGCTGGACTTGCTCCCGAAAGACAGTTGCAAAACGCAGTATGTGGAAAGCGCCGTGCGCGAAATCGCCGAAAATTTCGGCTTTTACGAAATGCGCACGCCCGTGTTTGAGCATACCGAACTGTTTCAGCGCGGCGTCGGCGAAACCACCGATGTGGTGCAAAAGGAAATGTATACGTTTGAGGATAAAGGCGGTCGTTCCATTACGCTGCGTCCCGAAGGCACGGCGGGCGCGGCACGCGCTTTCCTCGAAAACGGCCTGTTTAACGAGGCTCTGCCCCAAAAAATCTACTATTTGACTTCGTGCTATCGCTACGAAAAACCGCAGGCGGGCCGATTGCGGGAATTCCACCAATTCGGCGTGGAAGCGTTCGGCGCAGGCACACCGGCGCAGGATGCGGAGATTATTTCCCTTGCGAACGAAGTGTTCAATTACCTCGGCGTGCGCAATTTGACTTTGGAAATCAATTCCATCGGTTGCCCCGAATGCCGTGCGGAATATCAAAAAGCATTAAAAGAATATTTCGAGGGACACAAAGCGGAACTTTGTGAAACCTGTAACGGGCGTTTGGAGCGTAATCCGATGCGTATTCTCGACTGCAAAAGTCCCGAATGCTCCGAAATCGCCGCAGGCGCACCGAAGATTTTAGACTATCTCTGCGATGAATGCAAAGCGCATTTTGAAGCGGTACAGCAGTATTTGAACGCCATGCAAATCGACTTCACCGTCAATCCCGAAATCGTGCGCGGGCTCGATTATTACACCCGCACGGTGTTTGAATTTGTGTCGAACGAAATCGGCGCACAGGGCACGGTGTGCGGCGGCGGCAGATATGACGGCTTGCTTGCGGAACTCGGCGGCAAACCGATGCCCGCTTGCGGCTTCGGTATGGGCATTGAGCGTCTTTTGCTTTTGATGGACGCGCAAAACACCCCGTTCCCCGAGCGCAAAGGGTGCGACATTTACTTGGCATCCATGGGCGAAAAAGCCAACTTGGAAGCGGCACGGCTTGCGCTTGATTTGCGCAACGAAGGGCTCTCGGCACAGTTCGATACCGTTTCTCGCGGGTTGAAAGCGCAAATGAAATATGCCGACAAATTGGGCGCGCTTTACACGGTGGTTTTGGGCGATAACGAACTCGAAACCCGAAAAGCGCAGTTGAAAAATATGAAAGACGGTACGCTACAGGAAATTTCTTTGGATGCGTTTACCGACGCGTTTCAATCCATTGTCATCAAAGATGCAATGGCAGGGTTTGAATCCCTCGGGTTAGACGAAGCACAACTTGCCGAAATTTTGGGAGGCGCAAACTGAAATGGATACATTAAACGGATTAAAACGGACGCACTATTGCGGTACGCTCACCGCCGCCGACATCGGCAAAGAAGCGGTGGTTTGCGGCTGGGTGCAAAAACAGCGTGACCTCGGCGCATTGATTTTCGTGGATTTGCGTGACCGCAGCGGCATTTTGCAGTTGGCGTTTACGGAAAGCACCGACCGCGCCGTTTTTGAAAAAGCGTTTACCCTGCGCGCGGAATATGTGGTTGCCGCCAAAGGTGTGGTGCGCGAACGCGCAGCGAAAAATCCCGACATTCCCACGGGCGATGTGGAATTGGAAGTCACGGATTTGCGCTTGCTTGCGAAAAGCGAAACGCCGCCGTTTGAAATTGTCGAAAACTCGCAGACTTCGGAACTGACGCGTTTGAAATATCGCTATCTCGACCTGCGCCGTCCCGATTTGCAGAAAAATATTTTGATGCGCCACAAGATTGCGAAAATCACGCGCGATTATTTTGACGAAAACGGCTTTATCGAAATTGAAACGCCGATGCTCATTCGTTCCACCCCCGAAGGTGCGCGCGACTTTTTGGTGCCCTCGAGAATTCATAAAGGCAGTTTTTATGCGTTGCCGCAATCTCCGCAACTTTATAAACAGCTGTCGATGGTGGCGGGTTTTGACCGCTATATGCAAATCGCGCGTTGCTTCCGCGACGAGGATTTGCGCGCCGACCGCCAGCCTGAATTTACACAAATCGACCTCGAAATGTCGTTCGTCGATATGGAAGATGTGCTCGCCATCGGCGAAGGGTATATGAAACGCGTGTTTAAAGAAGCCATCGGCGTTGAGATTGAAACGCCCTTGCCGCGCCTTACCTATCAAGAGGCGATGCACCGTTACGGCTCGGATAAACCCGATACCCGTTACGCAATGGAACTCACCGATTTGACCGATGCGGTACGCAGTTCGGAATTTGTGGTGTTCAAAAGTGCCGTCGAAGGCGGCGGCACGGTACGCGCCATCAACGCGAAAAACGCCGCATCTACGCTCACGCGTAAGGAAATCGACAAACTGACCGAGTTCGTCAAAGGCATCGGGGCAAAAGGTCTTGCGTGGATTCGCTACAATCCCGACGGCGTTGCTTCATCCTTTGCGAAATTTATGACCGAAACCGAAATGCAGGCAATCCAAGACATCATGGGCGCCGAAACGGGCGATGTGGTTTTGATTGTTGCCGACCGCAAGGAAGGTTTGGTGCTTTCGGTGCTCGGCGCTTTGCGGCAGACGGTTGCCGAAAAATTAGACATCGTTCCGAAAGACAAATTCAACCTGCTTTGGATTACCGAATTCCCGTTCTTCGATTATGACGAGGAGTTGGGGGAATATGTGGCAATGCACCACCCCTTCACCGCGCCGATGGACGAATGCTTGCCGTATCTTGAAACCGACAAAGCCAAAGTGCGTGCCAAAGCCTACGATTTGGTGCTCAACGGCATTGAACTGTCGAGCGGCTCCATTCGCATTACCAATCCCGAACTTCAAGGGCGCATTTTCTCGCTTTTGGGGCTCACAAAAGAACAAGCGCAGGAAAAATTCGGCTATCTTTTGGATGCCTTCCGTTACGGCGCGCCGCCGCATGGCGGTATGGGCATCGGCTTAGACCGTTTGTGCATGCAAATGTTGCGCACCGAGTCTTTGCGTGATGTTGTGGCGTACCCGAAGGTGCAAAATGCTTCCGAACCGATGACCGAGTGCCCCGCGACAGTCGATACACAGCAACTTTGCGACCTCGGCATTGCCGTGGAAAGCGAAAAAGAATAATTGCACAAAAAGCGTCCCCGCAGACAAAGCAATTTTGCCTGCGGGGATATTTATATATTTGATTTCTTATCGTGCGCCGCCGTTCTCATCATCGTTTTCTTCTGCACGCTCTGTCGGCTTCTTCTCCGGTTTGCGTGCTTTTAAATTCACATCGAAAAAGGGAAACAAACTAATGAGTACGCCGAGAATGACGCCCGCCAAGGCGAGATCTCCGTTTCCGGATATAGCAAATACAACCACCTGCCAAAATCAATGCAATGCCTGTCAAAGATTTCAGAATAGCCAATAGAATGTTTTGAATGGCTTCTCTAAATCCTCCTATTTTGTATATCTGTAATTTGCCGGGCAACTTGCGCTGTCACTGCGCGTGATTTCGTTTATACTTACCGAAGCGCCTGCTTTTGAAAAAGACGGAGTAAGAACAAAATCATTCTAACCCGCCCCGCCGTTTTTGCCGGGAAAAGCGAAATTTGTGCCGCATTATGCGCGCCCTTTTTTGTTTAGCCGCGAAAAACGCAGATTTTTTATTGAGATATACGAAAAAATGTGTTATACTGTTTATACTTATATCTATGCCCATTTTTACGGGCGCAAAGAAGGATAGGATTTTTCAACATAAACGGGGCGAGAATGTGGCAATCTTAAAAGATGTAAAACGGCTTGTGGTGAAAGTGGGGACTTCCACTTTGACCTATGGCACGGGCAAAACGAATATTCGTCGTATGCACAAATTGGTTTCGGTGTTGTCCGACATTGTGAACAGCGGCATCGAAGTGGCGCTCGTCACCTCGGGCGCTATCGGCGTGGGCGCAGGCAAATTGGGGCTCAAAGAACGCCCTGCGGACACGCCCGGCAGACAGGCGGCGGCAACCGTCGGGCAATGCGAACTGATGTTTATGTATGACAAACTGTTCGCCGAGTACGGCCACACCGTGGGGCAACTTTTGATGACCAAAAGCGATGTGGACAATCCCGAACGCCGCGGAAACCTCACCAATGCCTTTGAAAAGATTTTTGAATTCGGCGCAATCCCGATTATCAACGAAAACGATTCGGTCGCGGTCGAAGAAATCGTCTACGGCGACAACGACAGCCTGTCGGCGATCGTGGCAAAACTCATCGGCGCAGATGCGCTGATTATCCTGACGGACATTGACGGGTTGTATGATGCAAATCCGTTGGAGGACGAAACGGCGCGCCTTATTCCGGAAGTGCGCGAAATCACACCGGAACTTTTGGCGGCGGCAGGCGGCCACGGCTCGCGCTTTTCCACGGGCGGCATGGTCACAAAACTCCACGCCGCGCAAATCGCCACCGAGGTGGGCATAGATGTCATTGTAATGAACGGCAACGCCCCCGAGGAAATTTACAAAGCCTTAGACGGCAAACAAGTCGGCACATTTTTTGTCGGCAAAAAATAATTTTTACGGACGGAGAAGTCTATGATGACCTTGGAAACATACGGCGCACGCGCAAAATCGGCGGAGCGCATCTTGATGACGGCGACCACCGCCGAAAAAAATGAAGCGCTTTCGGCGATTGCGAACGCATTGTCGCAAAACGCCGCATATATATTAGAAGAAAACGAAAAAGATTTGGCAGCCGGGCGCGCAAACGGGATGCAGCCGTCCCTTTTGGACCGTTTGGCACTCAGCGCGGCGCGTATTCAAGGGATGGCAGACGGTGTGCGCGCAGTTGTTGAACTGCCTGACCCCGTGGGAACGGTGCTGTCGGAAACCGTCCGTCCGAACGGATTGAAAATCCAAAAAGTCACCGTGCCGTTGGGCGTTATCGCCGTGATTTTTGAAGCAAGACCGAATGTAACGAGCGACGCGGCATCGCTTTGCTTAAAATCGGGCAACGCCGTGATTTTGCGCGGCGGCAAAGAAGCCATTCACTCCAACACCGCGATTGCTTCCGTAATGCGCAAAGCGTTGGAAGACACCGCCTTACCTGCGGACTGTATCCAACTTTTGGAAGATACCTCTCGCGAAGGTGCAACGGCGTTAATGCAACTCAACCAATATGTGGATGTGCTGATTCCGCGCGGCGGGGCAGGCTTAATTCGCGCCGTGGTCGAAAATGCATCCGTGCCCGTTATTGAAACGGGCGTGGGCAACTGCCACATTTATGTTGATAAAGATGCCGACCTTACCATGGCGGCAGAAATCGTGTATAACGCCAAAACTTCGCGCGTGTCCGTGTGTAACTCGGCGGAAAGTCTGCTTGTGCACAGCGCAGTCGCCGCAGAAGCCTTGCCGAAAATCAAGGCGCGCTTGGACGAAAAACAGGTCGAACTGCGCGGCGATGCACGCGCTCGCGAAATTTTACCCGATATTGTCCCTGCCGAGGAAAGCGATTGGGGAAAAGAATATCTCGACTATAAAATGTCCGTGAAAATCGTGGACTCTTTGGACGAAGCGATTGCGCACATTTTTAAATATTCCACAGGGCACAGCGAATGTATTGTGACCGAAAATCCGAAAGCCGCCGAACAGTTTTTAAATGAAGTGGATTCCGCGGCGGTCTATCACAACGCCAGCACGCGGTTTACCGACGGCGGTGAATTCGGCTTCGGTGCGGAAATCGGCATTTCCACCCAAAAACTGCACGCGCGCGGGCCTTTGGGATTGCCGCAACTTGTCAGTATGAAATATAAAATTTACGGTGACGGTCAAATTCGATGAGGTGAATAAAATGGCGAAAACGGTTCAAAAACATAAAAAAGGTGCGCGCCGTTGGGCGTTCCCGTTGGGATTGCTCATCGCGGTGCTCGCGCTTGTCGGGGCGGTCACGGTAGTGGTTGCGGGCGTCGGTGCGGTGAAAAATGCCGTACAGAAAAGCCGCAATTTCGATGAATACAACACCCTGCTCACGCCCGTGGTGATGAACGACCCCGACACATTCGACGACATCACGGCGGCAAACCCCAACCAACTGATTGATATTGCCATTTGGTCGATACTCAAAAGCGGACTTTCTCCCGACCAATACGAATACGGCGACGGCGGTATGTTCATTCCCGAAGCGGATGTTACCGCGGAATTTGAACGCCTGTTCGGCACCGAAATCCGCCCGACGCACGCCACGGTTGAAGGCTACGGCTACGAGTTTACCTATGACGCAAGTAAGCAGGTCTACACCATTCCCTTAACGGGTATCGTGCCGACCTACACCCCGCGCGTAACGGATTTAAACAAAACGAACAATTCCATTGTGCTGACCGTCGCGTATCTCGGCGGCGACCAGTGGGCGCAGGACAGCGAGGGCAATATGGTTGCGCCCGAACCGGATAAATATATGAAAGTGACTTTGCGCGAAAAAGACGGCGCATATTATATCAGCGCCCTGCAAAATACCGCAACGCCCGAAACGGCGACCACCGCGGCGTCACAAACCACGACCGCGCCGGAAACCACGGCGGCCGTAAGCGAAACCGAAACGCAAACCGCGCCTGCCGCCGAAACTGAAGCGGCAGCCGCATAACTTCGAAAACGAGGGAAAAACAATGAAAATCCAAATCTCACCGTCTATTCTTTCCGCCGATTACGGCAATTTAGAGTCCGAACTGCGCCGCATCACGGCGGCGGGTGCGGATATGGTACACATTGATGTGATGGACGGGCATTTCGTACCGAACATCACTTTGGGCGCACCGATTGTCAAGTGCATTCGCCACGCAACCGATTTGCCGTTCGATGTGCATTTGATGATTTCCGAGCCGCAAAAATATATTCCCGATTTTATCGCCGCAGGGGCGGACAGCATCACGTTCCATGTGGAAAGCGACTGCGATGCGGACAAGACACTCGATTTGATTTTGCAGTCGGGCAAAAAGGCGGCGCTTTCTGTAAAACCCGCCACCCCCATAGAAGCGGTTTACCCCTATCTTTCAAAACTGTCCATGGTTTTGGTTATGACCGTGGAGCCGGGCTTCGGCGGACAGAGTTTTATGGAAGATATGATGCCGAAAATCTCGGCGCTTCGCGCCGAATGTGCCCGCCGCGGCATTGAAAATTTGGATGTGCAAGTGGACGGCGGCATCGGCGAAAAGACCATCGGGATTGCCGCAAAAGCGGGCGCAAATGTGTTTGTATCGGGCAACGCGCTGTTTTCAAGCGCGGATATGCAAAAAACGATTGCACAGTTTAAGGCGCTTTGCGAAGCCTGATTTCTTCGGTGTATTCTCGCAAATAGGCTTCCGTAAGCGGCGTTGCCGCAAGGATTGTGCCGTATTCCGAAAGGGCGGTGCGCCCTGCGCGCAAAGCGAATACGGTAGGGAGCGATACGCGCAGAACATACGCGGTGCTGTCGCGGTAGAGGCGGCAGTCGGCGTTTTGAAACGGCGGACTTTGCACGCGATACAGCAAAGAGAGTACCGCATTTGCATCTGAAAAGCGGCAAAGCAGCACGAACGGTTGTTTTTTCACGCGGTAACGCGTTTTTGCCGTGCGCGCGGTCAAAATCAGCAGCATGCCGCCTTGTGCGGTCGGCAATGCGTCTACGCGTAGTTTGCCGCTTTGCGGCAGCGTCCACCCGAGCGTTCTTTCGGCGCGTGTTAAAATGGCGCCTACCAACGCTTCGGTGCGTTCGTCTTTCGGATTTAATTCTTCAAATGTCAGCCGATACGCGGACAATTCCTGTTTTGTCAGGTGTGCGTACAGCCCGCGTTCGGAAGTTTTATGTAGTTCCATCATAGCGCCTCCGTAAAAAAAGTTTCTCTTTTCATCATATTGTTCGGACAGGCGTTTTGCAATGCAAAATTTTTGGAAAACGAGGTGGATTTTTTGCGTAAGGAAGAGCTTTCGCCCGCCAAAGGGCGCGTGTTTACGCCCGAAATGCAGGCGGAGATAAAAGCCACGCAAAAGAATATGGCCAATCGCTTGCTGATGCTTGCCGCGCCCCTGATTATGGCATGGTATTATTACGGCGGCAGAGCGTTGCGTTTGGCGGCGCTGTCCGCTTTGACGGCGATGCTTTGTGAATATATCGGTATGCGCGTGGTCGGCACCGTGCCCGCTTTGCGCGATTTGTCGGCAGTGGTTATCGGGATTACCGTAGCCTTGATGTTGCCTGCTTCTGCACCGATATGGCTGGTGCTTTTGGCAGTTTCCTTTGCCGTTTTGGTGGTGAAAGTGCCGTTCGGAACGGCGCGCACGCTGTTGTTTTCGCCTGCGGCGGCAGGTGTGGCTTTTGTCACGGTTTGTCTGCCCGAATATGCGTTTGCCTACCCCGTGTTGCCGGAAAGCGGTGCATCGCCTGCGGTATACGGCAGTGAAGGGTTTTCGGCGGGCATTTCTTTGACACAAATGCTTGCGAGCAGTACCTCTATGGGCGGCTCTGCGGTGGAATATATTGATGTGCTCATCGGCGGCATGGCAGGCGCGATGGGTACGGGTTGTGTGATTGCCCTTTTGGGCGCGTTGCTGTTTTTGCTGTTCCGCGCGCCGAAAGGATTTACCGCGGCGGTTTCGTGCCTTTTGAGCGCGGCGGTGTACGCGGCTTTGTTCCCGCGCATTACCACGGGACGGTTTTTGTCGGTCTTTATGGAACTTTCGGGCGGCATGCTGTTATTCGCGGCGCTGTTTTTATTGCCCGAAGAAGCGATTTTACCGAAACGCTTTTGGGGGCGCGTTGCCTACGGCGCGGCGGCGGGACTTTTGACAATGCTGTTCCGCCGTTTCGGCGAATTTGAGGAAGGCGCAGTATTTGCCGTTTTGCTCGTAAACGCCCTGACTTCGGCGTTCGACAAATTGCCGCTTGCGCGATTTGAACGCCGCGAAAAGGCAAAAGCGCGTTTGGCAAACCGTGCGGCACAGGCGCAGGAAGAAGCGCCTGCCGCAGAACAGGGAGGGGAAGCCGATGTCTAATCCCGAAAAAAATCTGCGTTCGGGCGTGCATGACAGCGCACTGGTCAAAAATCCCGTGCTGTTTGAAGCCATAGGCTTAGCGCCCGTGGTGGCGATGGCGGTTTCGCTGAAATCCGCCATTATGCTTGCGGCGGTTTCATGTGCGGAGTTGGTTGTCATTGAACTGTTCGCCTGCTTGGCGCTGAAAAAAGTCAAAAGTTATTTCCGTGTGGCGATTTACGCCGTTTTGGGCATGCTTGTGAACATTCCGTTTTTTATGTTCTTTGAGCGTTTCACCCCGAACGAAGCCATTTCCGCGGGCATCTTTCTGCCGCTTTTGGCAGTCAACTCGCTTGTGGCGTTGCATTGCGAACGCTTCGCGGTGAAAAATACTTTTAAAAACACATTTGTAGATGCGCTCGCCGCCTCGGCGGGGTATGCGTTTGTCGCTTTGGTGGTCGGGTGTCTGCGCGAAATTTTGGGCAGCGGCACGATTTACTCTGTGGATTTGTATTTGCCCGTGCAGTTGAAAGGATTTTTGATGCCGTTCGGCGGATTTTTGCTGCTCGGCTTTTTCGCGGCGGCGTTGAAAGCGGTGCTTTTGAAAAAGCATCCCGATGCACACCCCGAACGCGCGTTCAGTATGAAAGAGATTTCCCAGTCGCACATCGGCAGTTTGAAATCGCTGATTGATACGGAATTTAATCCGTATGACGAGGACGCGCCCGAAACATCCGAAGAACCCGCGCCCGCAGAGAAGGCGAAAAAAGAGAAAAAGGTAAAAACGAAGAAAAAGCAGAAATCTAAAAAGCAGGCAAAACCGCGTGCGCAAAAAGAAGCGCAAACACCAATCGGCGACACGCCGACCGCGGAAAATACGGAAAAACCCGTGCGCGAACGCCGTGTTGCACGCGAGGATTACTTGCAGGATTTTGACGATATGCTGACGGAGTTGGACGCTTACAAACAAAAACAGCAAGCGCCCGCCGAACCCGCGGAAGCGAATCCCGAAACAACAGGAACACAAGAACAGGAGGGAACAGAAGAATGAGTATTCTCGGCAGTATGTTTTCTGCGGCGCTGTTCGCCTGTTTGTTCCAAAACCTGATTTTTTCGGGCGGCTACGGGGCGGACGAAGCGGTGCGTATGGCGGCAAAGCCGAAACAGTTGTACCCGCTCAGTTTCTTTATTGTGCTCTTGTCTACGGCGGTATCCCTGATTTGCGTGCTGTTGGAGCAAATCTACGCCGTGCGTCGGCTGAATGTGTTTTTTCACGCGCTGATTTTTGTCGGCGTGCTTGTGGCGGTGTATCTTGTCACCCTGTTTTTCGCGTTGTGTGTATTCCACGCAAAACCGCGCACCGTGCGCAGACTCGGCGTTGCCGCGTTTAACACCCTTGTGCTTGCCGTGCCGTTTATCAATTACCGCGCGGCGTTCGGCGTGTTTGAAGCAATCGGCGCGGGTTTAGGCGCAGGCGTAGCCTTTATTTTCGCCGTTTTGTTGCTCAATTTCGGTTTGCGTGCGATTGATAAAAACAAAAGCATTCCCGAAGTGTTTCGGGGTACGCCCGCCGTTTTCATTTACGCGGCGCTGTTGTCCCTTGCCTTTACGGGGCTGACGGGCAGAACCCTCGGCGTGTAATATTGAACAAAAAGAGAGAAAAAGATGTTCCGGAATGACAGAAATTTGAAACCGCGAAAAAAGAGTTATTATCCTTTTTCCAAAAACTATCCGAGCCGCCGCACGGGCACGAAGTATGCCATCGGCGAAAGCCGCGCGCGCCGTAAAAAGGAGCGCAACAACAATATTATTTATGCGGTGTGCTTGGTTTTGGCGTTTTTCGTTGTGTTTGCGGCGGCGTCGGTGTTTTTTACGCTGTCGAAGCGCCCGATTGAAAGCGGCAACGCCCACGCCGTCGAAACCGACGGCTCTGTGCAGGCGGTTTATATGGATGCGGACTGCCTTTCGGGCGGCATCGCGTTTGATTTGTTTCAAAATACGCTGTCCGGCGCGTCGGCAAACGCGGTGCTTTTGGACTATAAAAACGCCGGCGGGCAACTGTTTATCAGTACCGACGGCAGTACGGCGGCGGAAATCGGCGCCGTGAAAGAACCGATTGCGGCGGCTGGAAAAACCGTGGAACGCTTAAAAGCAAACGGGTATAAAATCATTTTGCGCGTGCATTGCTTTCGAGACCCTGTGGCGGCGGCAAATTTGACGGGCGCGGCGGTTATGGAAGCAGACGGCGTGACGGTTTGGCTCGATGACAGCGCGCGCAACAACGGCAATCCGTGGCTCAATCCCTATTCCGAAACGGCGCGGGCATATCTGTTACAGGTGGTGCGCGAAGCCGCTGCTTTCGGTGCGGATATGGTGTTGCTTGACGATGTGTCCTTCCCGACGGGGAAAAATGCAGACCGCGCGTTTTTCCCGGGCGAAGCGGAAAGCCTTTTCAGCCGCAATGCGATTTTACACGATTTTATTGAACAGGCAAAAGCGGCGGTAGGAGATGTGCCGCTGATGGTTTCTATGCCTTTGTCCGCGGCAGTTTCGGGAGACGGCGTTCTTTACGGCGGCGGGATTTTCGACAGCGCGGCGGAAATAAGCGCAGTTGATGTGCGCCCGACGGCCGTCAAAGACGGTACGGTGCTCGGCGACATTACCTATACCGCGGGGATGAACGCGGCACAGTATGTTCCGCCGGCCTGCACGGCTTTGCAGAACCGCCTTGCCGAAAATTATCAGACCAAAGATGTGCTTTTGCTCGTAAGCACCCGTGAAGATGTATCAGAAGCGCAAACCGCGGGTATAAATAATTATATATGGTTTCCGCAAGTAGATACTTGACAAGTGTTGATTATTGTGGTATAGTACAGTCACGGAAAATTTATCCTTGGCGGGTTTTCGCCCGGTGAAGGGGAGTAGCTTTTACCCGATGGTCAACATCATGCCGTTTGCGGCTGGTCACCGGGCCTACGATTAGGTAGCAAGACCTTCGGCAGAAATTCTTTTCTGCCGCAAGGTCTTTTTTCGTAAATATTAAAGGAGGCTGTGAGAATGGCGAAACAGGAATATTTACAAACCGCCGACGAGGTTTTCAAAGAGGTTGAAAGTTCCGAAAACGGCTTAACCTCTGCCGAAGCGGTAAAACGCCTGGAGAAAAACGGCAAAAACAAATTGCAAGAGGGCAAAAAGAAATCCCTTTTGCGCAGGCTCTTTGAGCAGTTCACCGACCCGATGATTATCATTTTGATTGTCGCAGCGGTCATTTCGGCAATCACTTCCGTTATGGAACACGAGCCGCCGACCGATGTGATTATCATTTTGGCGGTGGTTATCATCAACGCCGTGCTCGGTGTGTATCAGGAAAGCAAAGCGGAAAAGGCGATTGAAGCCTTGCAGGAAATGGCGGCGGCAACCTCAAAAGTATTGCGTGACGGCAACGTGGTGGAAATCCACAGCGAGGATTTGACCGTGGGCGATGTTATTTTGCTCGAAGCGGGCGACGCGGTCCCTGCCGATGCGCGCATTATTGAGTGCGCGAGTTTGAAAATCGAAGAAGCTGCGCTGACGGGCGAATCGGTGCCGGTCAACAAAATGATTGCGGCAATCGGTTTGGGCGACCAAAAGGACATTCCTTTGGGCGACCGCAAAAATATGATGTATATGGGTTCCTCGGTGGTATACGGGCGCGGACGCGCCGTGGTAACCGCCGTGGGTATGGATACCGAAATGGGCAAAATCGCCGGCGCTTTGGCGGCGGCAGAGGACGGGCAAACCCCGTTGCAAAAGAAACTTGCGCAGTTGAGCAAAATTTTGAGCTTCTTGGTGCTCGGAATTTGTATTTTTATGTTCGGGTTCGACATTGTACGCTGCTTTGTTACCGGCGGCACACCCGATTTTGCATTTTTGCTTGACTCGTTTATGATTGCGGTTTCTTTGGCGGTTGCCGCTATCCCCGAAGGTTTGGCGGCGGTGGTTACGGTGGTGCTTTCCATCGGTGTGACTACCATGTCCAAGAAAAACGCGATTATCCGCAAACTGACGGCGGTGGAAACGCTGGGCTGTGCGCAGATTATCTGCTCGGACAAAACCGGCACGCTCACACAAAACAAAATGACCGTTGTGGAGCATTACGGCGAAAACGAAGACCTTTTGGCAAAAGGTATGGCGCTTTGCACCGATGTCAATATTGACAGCGAGGGCAATTTGGTTGGCGAACCGACCGAGGCGGCGTTGGTGGCTTACGCGTTAAGCCTCAATATGAACAAAAACGATTTGCTCAAAGCCGCACCGAGAGTCGGCGAAGCGCCGTTCGACTCTATGCGCAAAATGATGACGACGGTACACAAAACCGCCGACGGTGTTTTGCAGTTTACAAAGGGCGCGCCCGATGAAATTCTCAAAAACTGCACGCAGATTTTGAAAGACGGCGTGCCGTCCCCCTTAACCGATGCGGACAGAGAAGCGATTTTGGCGCAAAACAAGGCATATGCCGACCGTGCGCTGCGCGTGCTTGCGTGCAGTTTCAAAACGCTTGACGCTGTGCCTGCGGACCAAAGTCCTGAGGCGCTCGAACACGATTTGGTGTTCGTTGGGTTGGTCGGTATGATTGACCCTGTTCGCCCCGAGGTAAAAGACGCCATAGCAGAATGCCGCGCTTCCGGTATTCGCCCGATTATGATTACCGGTGACCACAAAGACACCGCCGTGGCGATTGCAATGGAATTGGGCATTATAAAAGATGCATCTGAAGCGATTACGGGTGCGGAGTTAAACGAAATTTCCGACGAAGATTTCAAAGAAAAAGTAACGCAGTATTCGGTGTATGCGCGTGTGCAACCCGAACACAAAGTCCGCATTGTCAACGCGTGGCGTTCGCGCGGTATGATTACCGCTATGACGGGCGACGGCGTCAACGATGCGCCGTCCATTAAAAGCGCAGACATCGGCGTCGGCATGGGCATTACGGGTACGGACGTCACCAAAAACGTTGCCGATATGGTTTTGGCGGACGACAACTTTGCCACCATCGTTTCGGCGGTCGAAGAAGGCAGACGCATTTACGACAATATCCGCAAATCCATTCAGTTCCTGCTCGCGTCCAACCTGAGCGAAGTGCTGTCCATTTTCTTCGCCAATTTGATGGGCTTCAAGATTTTGATGCCCGTGCACCTGTTGTGGATTAACGT
>DAVZHM010000049.1:0-14027 GCA_052273845.1 Candidatus Fimenecus sp.
AGGTGGTGTTTAAATCCACCACGCCTTCCTCCAACGCCGCCGAAGCGACCACGGTTTTGAAAACCGAACCGGGCTCGTATGTATCGCTGATGGTGCGGTTGCGCCACTGTGCGTACAGCGCGTTGCTCGTTTCCTGCGATTTTTGGGTAGCGTCTTCAATCGCGGCAATGGTATCTGCAAGCGTTTTATTGGAAATCGTACGCGGACTGTTTAAGTCGAAATCGGGCTTGCTTGTCATACCGAGCACCGCACCCGTATCCACATCCATCACAATGCCGTAAGCGTATTTCGCGCCCGTGTCAATCATTGCCTGGCTGAGGCTCTGTTCCAAATAATACTGCACAACCTCGTCAATCGTCAGCACAAGGCTCAAACCCGGTTGTGCGTCATACGTCGTTTCATATGCGCTCGACATAGAGCCTTGCCGCGCATTTTTGGCGGTGATGACACGCCCCGAAACGCCGGTTAACGCATCATTGTATTGCATTTCTACACCGCCGACGCCGTTGTCGTCGGAATCGGTGAAGCCGATAATCGTGGAAGCGAACGAAGAATACGGATAATACCGCTTCGTATCGGGGTCAATGCCGATTACCGTGGAGAGTTTTTGGCCTTTGTGTTCGGTGATATACGCTTTGAGCGCATCTTTCACATCGGTTTCGACCTCGCCCGCAATTTTTTGATAGCCGGTTTCGGTTTTGGAAAGCTTGTTGCGAACGCTTTCCTCGTCGGCGCCCAAAATATCGCAAAGACCCGAAACCACAAGTTCGAGCTGTGCATCGTCCGTCACTTTCGACGGATTGACATACACAAGCCAAGCAGAAGCGCTTTTGGCAAGCACTTTCATATTGGAATCATAAACGGTGCCGCGTTCCGCGGAAATTTCCGTATCAGACAGTTGATTGCGCTCGGCTTTCAGGCGATTTTCCTCGCCGTGCACAATAGATGCCGAAAACAGCGCGCCGATGCCGTATAAAAACGCAATGCTAATCAACCCGAGTGCCCACGCAGCGCGTTTTGCCATTTGCTTTGAGGGGCGTTTTTGCACGGCAATCACCAATCCTTTCGACAAAAATAACACCTGTAAACATAGGGACGAGAGTTAAGGCAAAATTACCCTAACCCTCGTTCTATACCTATTTTATTCACCCTTGAGATATTCCGACAGTTTTTTGCCGGTGCTTTCTGCGGACAAAGACTTTACACTTTTATTTCCCGAAACCGTAACGGTGTCCGCACCGGAAAGGTCGATGTATTCGATTTGATACCCTTCGACTTTGGTCATACCGAGTTCGTTTTTGGCATACTCCTCTACGCGCTCTAACGAAATCATCGAATCGAGTTTCATATTCAAGCGCACATTTTCGCCCTGTGCCACAGAAAGTTGCGCGTTTGCAGAATCAATCTCACGCGTGAGTTCGTCCACGCGAAGCCTGCTGTATAAAAGCGCGGCGAACATCGAAAGCAGACAAAACGCGATTACCAATATTTTGGCGGTTTGCTGTGCGCCCACACGCATTTCGCGGCGTGCTTCGGCGACGGTTTTTTTCTTGCGCCGCACCAATTCCATTTGCGGCTTTTGCTGTGCCTCAAACGGCGGCATTTCCACGATTTTTTTTGCGGCGTTTTGGCTGTACGCCGAAGCGCGCGGCTCAAAACGTGCGAAATCCGCATCGCTGTACTTTTGGTAATTCGCCATATGCCTTTCCTTCCTTTAATAGTAATACACCGAAACGGTGTTAATCCTTGATTTTTTGAATACTGCGCAATCTTGCGGAATGCGCGCGGTAGTTTTGCGTCAATTCTTCCTCGGAGGGGGCTTGCCCCTTTACAAGAATTTTCCCGCGCGGCGTTTTGCCGCAAACACATACAGGGAAATCTTTCGGGCAAGTACAGCCCTGCGCAAAACTTTTAAAGCGTTGTTTCACCATTCTGTCCTCTAACGAATGGAAAGTAATTACAGATAAAATCCCACCGACTTTGAGGCAATCGAACATATCGTCGAGCGCTGTGTCCAACTGTGCAAGTTCGCCGTTGACCTCAATGCGAATTGCCTGAAAGGTACGCCGTGCGGGGTGCGCGTCTCGCATTGCCTTTTGCGGCATAGACATTTTGATAACGTCAATCAAATCAAATGTGGTTGCAATCGGTTGCTGCTCACGGCATTTCACGATATTGCGCGCAATGCTTTTTGCGTATTTTTCCTCGCCGTATTCCCAAAGAATGCGGGAAAGTTGTGCTTCGCTGTATGTATTGACCACATCCGCCGCGGAAAGTCCCGTTTTGCTCATACGCATATCCAACGGTGCATCCTTATGAAAGGAGAAGCCACGCTCGGCGGTATCTAATTGGTGAGAACTGACACCGAGGTCAGCAAGAATACCGTCGGCACGCGTTTCGCCCAAAACCTCTCGGATGTGGTTAAACGTATCGTGCACAATACGCGCTTGGCGGTATGCCCCCAAACGCGATTTTAAAATCTCCACAGCCTCGGGGTCGCGGTCAATGGCAATCAGGCCGCCATTTTCGGAAAGGTGCTCCAAAATGGCTTTGGAATGCCCACCGCCGCCCGCCGTGCAATCAACATACACCCCGTCAGGCTTAATTTGTAAAGAGTCAATCGTTTCACGAAACAAAACGGGAATATGCGCAAATTCCATCGGCGACACTCCCTGTTAAAAGTGAATATCGGGATAACTTTCCGCCAAAGCCTCGGCGCGCGCCATCGCTTCGGCGCGTTTTTGCGTGTCCCAAATCTCGACACGCTTGCCGACACCCGCCACGGTGATTTCTTTTTTCAAGCCCACGCGCTTGCAGAAATCGGCTTTAATTGTGATTCTGCCTTGCTTGTCCGGCTCCACGGCAATGGCATCGTCGAAAATATAGCGTTGCATATTCAAGTTGCCGCTTTCAATGACTTCGGCGCAGATGTTCTCCCAATCTGCAACATTATAAGCGTACAGGCAATGGTCGTTTTTAGGTGCATACAGCACAAAAGACTCGCCTAACCCTTCGCGAAATTTCGCGGGGATAAACAAACGGTTTTTCGAGTCTAATGTATGCGGATAGTTGCCCCAAAAAGACATTCCCTGACGCTCCTTTCTTTCACACACAAACAGAAGCGCGGTGTTTTTTGCACCTATTTCCACCTTTTTTATGAAAAAGCGCTCCTATTTGCTCTTATTATAATGTATCCCGCCACCAAATGCAAGATTTTTTTTGCGTAAAACAGAGAAATTTTCATAGGAATTTCGGGCGGTTTGCACAAAAAACACCAATTTTTTCCAAAATGGGGCAAAGTGGGGGCGAAAATCGGCGAACTTCACGCTTCATCTCTTTTTTCGCTTAATTTTGGAATTTTCAGCAAAAAAATTTGGCAAGACACAAAAAAGACCGCCTTTCGGCGGCCTTAAATGGTGGGCTCATATGAAATTTGCAAGTGGGCAAAAGCCCGAACGCAAAATACGGGGTTCACAGTTCCGTATTTTGGGGTTCTTTGGGGAGATTTTTCTCGCCCCACTGTTTCATAAATTTTAAAACCGGTATAAAGCTCTCCCCCAAATCCGTCAGGGTATATTCCACACGGGGCGGGATTTCTTTGTAGTCATAACGGGAAATAAACCCGTCCGCTTCCAGTTCCCGCAATTGTTTTGTAAGACCCGCTTCGGTAATTTCACCGATGTGCCTGCGAAGTTCTCCGAAACGGTGAACATCCTGAAAGGCAATGTAATAAAGGATTTCCAATTTTCTTTTACCGCCCAAGATTTTTTGTATGGCAGAAACTGTCATACAGCGTTCCACGGGCAATGTGCTTTTTCCCATCTCTGCCACAGCTCCTTATTCTATTATCATGTTCGTTTGCACCCTGCAAAAATATCACTCGAAATATACGCGAAAGGGTTCGTCTTGGTTGTGTTCCGGACAGGTGCAGTAGATTTCTGCATAATCATTCAAATGGTCAACTAACATTTGTTGGTTCGCAATGCATTCCCGTTTGCGCGATTTGCGAGAAGATATGGACTTGACGCAAGACCAACTCGTTCATATATTGAAAATGCACAAAACAACTTACACAAATTACGAACAGGGAAAGCGCGAGCCGCCGTTTGAACTCATTATCAAATTGGCAAAGCTCTACAAAGTCAGCATTGATTATATTGCAGGGCTGACGGACAATCCCACTGTAAAGAAATAAAAACAGGGCGGAACTTGCGGATTCCGTCCTGTTTTTTGTCCTTTTTTATTCTGTTTTTCAGTTTTTGCGTTTCCACGCTTTATAGTAAAAGACAATCAGCATCGGGTAAATTTCCAATCTGCCGGCAAGCATCAGGAAACTCAAAACCAACTTCGTAAACGCAGGCAATTCACTGAAATTGCCGACGGGGCTGAGTCTGCCGAACGCGGGACCGACATTGTTAAAACAAGTCAGCACCGCGCCGATGGCCTCTTGCATATCGACCACGCCGAACGAGACAAAGAACACCCCGACAAACACCACGATGATATACAGCCCGAGGTAAGTCAGCACGCTGTAAACATATTTGGAATCGAGGGTCTTTTCGTCCACCTTGACGGTGACTACCTCGCGCGCATTTAAAGACTTTTTGATTTGGCTTAGTACGGATTTGCAAAGCACCATCAAACGCTCCACCTTGAAACCGCCGCCCGTAGAGCCGGCGCACGCACCGATGCAAAACAGCGCGAGAAGTACCATTTGCGAAAAAATCGGCCACCGGGTATAGTCGGCAGTCGCAAAGCCCGTGGTGGTGATAATCGACGCCACCTGAAATCCCGCATAGCGCAAGGCGGTTGTGATATGCTCATACTGCGGCAGAATATTCAGCGCAATCACGGCGGTGGTAAACGTAATAATGCCGAGATACCAGCGCAGTTCCTCACTTTTGAACACCCGCGAAAATTGGCGTGTCAACAAAAGGAAGTACAGATTGAAGTTCACGCCGAATAAAATCATAAAGACGGAAATCACCACTTCCGCATACAAACTGTCGTAAGCGGCAATGCTCGCGTTGCGCACCGAAAATCCGCCCGTGCCCGCGGTGGCAAACGCGGTGGTTACGCTGTCAAAAAACGGCATTCCGCCTGCGAACAGCAAAATAATTTCCAATATCGTCAGCGCAAAATAAATGACATAAAGTATGCGCGCGGTCATCATGGTTTTGGAAACCAATTTCCCCATCGTAGGGCCCGGCACTTCAGCGCGCAAAATATGCATGGACTGATTTTCGCGTTGCGGCAAAAACGCCAAAACAAACACAAGCACGCCCATACCGCCAATCCAATGCGTAAAACTGCGCCAAAAGAGAACGCTTTTCGGCAGAGATTCGATATCGGTCAAAATCGTCGCACCGGTAGTGGTAAACCCCGACACCGTTTCAAACAGCGCGTCCACGGGATTTTGAATTGCACCCGTGAACAGAAACGGCAACGCCCCGAATGCGGAAATCAGCATCCATGAAATCGCCACAATCATAAACCCTTCGCGCGCGTAAATACGGCGGTGGCGCGGGCGTTTGACTTCCAATAGAAAACCGCACGCCAACAAAATCGCCGCGGTTGCCACAAACGCCCACGGGGTGCCGGATTCGTGATAATAAAACGCAACGCTCAGCGGCAGAAGCATCAAAAGCGCTTCTGCGATTAAAATTTTACCGACCGTTGTACTGACCATTCTGTAATTCATCGGTTTTTCATTTCTCCCTAACGGAAAATCTCCTCAAAATTCTTAAAGCCGTGATGCGAGGTAATCACAATCACATTGTCGCCGTTTTCAATGGTATCGTCGCCGCAGGGGTAAATAATTTTCCCTTTGCGCAAAATGCAGCCAATCATCACTTCGTCTTTGAGTTGCAGTTCTTTTAAAGTACTGCCGACATAAAATGCGTTTTCCGTTTCGATGCGGAATTCTAACGCCTCGACGCGGTCATTGACCAATTTATATAAGGTTTGCACACTGCTGCTGCCGGAATTTTCCAGCGCGCGGACATACCCGATAATTTGGTTGGCGGCAATGGTTTTCGAGGAAACCGCCGTTTCGATTCCGATGCTCTGCAAAATATCGTAAGAAACGCGGTTGACCTTGGCAACGGTTTTGCCTACACCGATGGAAGAAGCATACATCGTGGTGATAATATTTTCTTCATCAATCGTGGTTAAGGAAACAAACGCGTCCTGATTGTCTAACCCCTGTTCCAAAAGGACGGCACGGTCACTGCCGTCGCCGTGCACCACCGCGGCTTTCGGCAAGAGTTCCGCCAACAGTTCGGCACGCTGTTCGTCAATTTCAATCACCTTGACTTTGTGCCCCGTTTCGGACAACTGCCGTGCAAGATAATATCCCATTTTGCCGCCGCCCGAAATCAGCACGTTTTTGGTGCGGTGGCGGTAGATGCCCAACTCTTTCATAAAGGCAATCATATCGCTACGCTTGGAGGTGATGTGGATTCTGTCCCCCGTTTCCAACGTGAAACTACCGTTCGGAATATAGATTTTTTCGCCGCGCTGAACCGCGCAAATCAGCACGCGGGATTTGAACCGCCCGATTTCGCTGACGCGCATACCGGAAAGAGGATTGTCCGCCTTGATTTCGATTTCTGCCAAATCAACACGGTCCCCCGCAAAACTTTCCATATTCAGTGCCGTGGGGAAACGCAAAACGCGTGCAATTTCATTCGCCGCGGCAAATTCGGGATTGACCACCAAGCTCAGACCCAATTCCTCTTTGAAGAAATGCAGTTGCTGTGCATATTCAGGATTGCGCACGCGCGCAATCGTATGGTGTGCACCGATTTTTTTCGCAACCAAACAGCAAAGGATATTCAGTTCGTCCGACGAGGTAGCGGCAATCAGCAATCGCGCCTTATCCACGCCTGCTTCCTTTTGCACGCTGTAACTTGCGCCGTTGCCGCAAAGTCCCATCACGTCATAACTGTTCACCATTTCTTCCACGACTTTCGGGTCTTTATCAATGACCACCACGTCGTGCCCCTCGTAAGACAAATGCTCCGTGAGCGCCGCGCCGACCTTGCCGTCGCCGACAATGACGATATTCATAGTTTCATTCTCCTGTTTCGGTTGCTTTTCTATATCTTAACTCCCGATTATACCATTGAACATCCGCATTTGCAATACAAAAGTCGGATTCCAAAATGCGAAGTTCTAATAAAGCACATTCTGCACCGATTTGTATAAATTCACGCCGGTTTGCGTTCTCTTGACATTAAGTTTCGGCAAATTACACATTTCATACTGAAAAACGCTTGTATATTTTATCTTTTTTATATATAATGGTACTATATTCCCGTAACGGAGGTTTTGACGATGAAAGTTCGTGAAATACAGGAAATCCTTTCCGCACAGGTCATTTGCGGTGAGGAATTTTTAGACCGCGAGGTGTTTTCCGCCTGTGGCAGTGATATGATGAGCGATGTACTTGCATATGTAAAAGAACAAGCTGTACTTTTATCCGGTCTCGTGAACCCCCAGGTGGTCCGTACCGCCGAAATGATGGATATGCAGTGCATTGTGTTTGTGCGCGGAAAGCACCCCGATGACAGTATCATCGGTCTTGCGCGTGACCGCGACATTGTGCTCCTTTCTACGCAATACCCGATGTTTGCTTCCTGCGGAATGCTTTACGAAAAAGGCTTGCGGGGAGGCGCAATACAATGAGTTTGATTACTCTGCACTATGTTGTGCCCGGTGACGATTTCACCCGCGCGGGGGAGGCTTCGGGCAATGTGAAAACGCACTTAAAAAAACTCGGCTTCAACCCTGCTATCACACGCAATGTTGTGATTGCGCTGTACGAGGCGGAAATCAATATGGTCATTCACGCGGGCGGCGGCGAAATTGATGTGGAAATCGACCCCGACCAAATCCGCATGGTACTTACTGACCACGGCCCCGGTATTCCCGATGTGGCATTGGCAATGCAAGAGGGGTATTCCACCGCGCCCGACAATGTGCGCGCGTTGGGCTTCGGCGCAGGTATGGGGTTGCCGAACATCAAAAAATACACCGACGATATGCAAATCGAAACCGAAATCGGCGTCGGTACCACCATGCGGTTGCGTGTAGACGTTCCCGCATAACATTTTATAACGGATTACGGAGATACGGAGATTATGCTTTCAAACGAATTTTTCCATTCTGTACGATTGGACGAAGAAAAATGCAAAGGCTGTATCAACTGCATCAAGCGTTGCCCGACGGGCGCCATTCGCGTGCGCCGCGGCAAAGCGTATATTATTTCGGAGCGTTGCATTGACTGCGGCGAGTGCATTCGCATTTGTCCCAATCACGCAAAGTATGCCGAAAAATACTCATTTAATGAGATTTTGGAATACAAATACCGCATCGCCCTGCCTGCCCCGACGCTGTACGGGCAGTTCAACAACTTGGACGATATGGACTATGTCTTAAACGGATTTTTACAACTCGGTTTTGACGATGTGTTCGAGGTTTCGGTCGGCGCGGAACTTGTATCCGACGCTACAAGGCTGTATATGCAACGGCAGGACATTGTGCGCCCGGTCATTTCCTCGGCGTGCCCCGCCATTGTGCGGCTTATTCGCGTGCGGTTTCCGAATTTGATTCCGAATGTATTGGATTTGAACGCGCCTTTGGAAGAAGCGGCGCGCCTTGCCCGCGAACGCGCGGCGGAAAAGACAGGACTTTCGCCCGAGGACATCGGCGTATTTTTCATCACGCCCTGCACCGCGAAAATCACCGCGATTAAACAACCGATTTGCAACGAGAAATCGCATATCAGCGGCGTGTTTGCCATTAAGGATATTTACCCCGTACTCGTAGGGCAGATGGATAAATTAACCCAAGTGAAACCGTTGAAAAACTCCGGCATTCTCGGCGTGGGATGGGCATCCTCGGGTGGAGAATCCGCCGCGCTGATTAAAGAACGGTATTTGGCGGCAGACGGCATTGAAAACGTCATTAAAGTTTTGGAGGAATTGGAGGACGAGAAACTCAACGACCTCGATTTCATTGAATTGAACGCCTGTGCGGGCGGTTGTGTCGGCGGTCCGCTGACCGTGGAAAATCCGTATGTTGCAAAAGCCCGTTTACAGAGGCTTCGCAAATATTTGCCCGTTTCGTGCAATCATTTGGGAACAGAGGAAATCCCCGAATATATGCAATGGGAAAAGCCGCTTTCGCCCGTCAACATTATGAAGTTGGACGATGATTTGCGCCGTGCGATGGAAAAAATGGCGAAAATGAACGAAATCGAAAAAACGTTGCCGGGGTTGGACTGCGGCACCTGCGGCGCGCCCTCCTGCCGTGATTTGGCAGAGGATATTGTGCGCGGCAAGGCATCGATTGAGGACTGCGTGTTCTTCACGCGGGAAAACACCGACGGCAACAACTACATACCGATTCCCGCGCCGTTCCGAAAATCCGACGGCACAAACAAAATCGGTAAGGAGGAACAAAAATGACCGTACAGGAATTTGCAGAACAGCAAAACTTAACCGTCACAGTAGCGGGCGATTTATCGCGCGAAATCGGCGGCGGATATTGCGGCGACCTGTTGAGTTGGGTCATGTCGCGCGCGCAAAGTGACGATTGTTGGTTTACGGTAATGGGCAATGTCAACGCGGTAGCTGTAAGCGTTCTTGCGGACTGCGCGTGCATTGTGCTTTGTGAAAATGCGCCATTGGACGCGGACGCCAAAGTGAAAGCCGAACAGCAAGGTGTGAACATTTTAATTGCAGAGGAAAACGCCTACACCCTCGCGGCGGCACTTTCAAAAGTATTATGAACATTTACGCAGATTTGCACATACACTCGTGTCTTTCGCCTTGCGGGGACAACGATATGACGCCCTACAATCTCGTAAATATGGCGAAGTTGCTGGGCTTTGATATGATTGCGCTGACCGACCACAACTCCTGCAAGAATTGCAGAAGTGCTTTTGCGGTCGGCGAAGAAATCGGCTTGACGGTGGTACCCGGGATGGAACTTTGCACCGCCGAGGAAATTCATTGTGTGTGCCTTTTGCCCGATTTGGACACGGCGGACGCGTTTTCGGTGCACATTCACAAAACGATGCCGCCTATTGAAAATCAGCCTGCAATTTTCGGGGAACAGCGTATAATGGACACAGAGGACAACATTTTGGACACCGAGCCACTGCTTTTGACGACGGCAAGTTCGGTTTCGGTGGACGATTTGGTACCGTTGGTGCGCTCGTTTGGTGGGGCGTGTTTCCCCGCGCACTTGGACCGCGCGTCATACAGCCTTTTGTCGGTTTTGGGATTTCTGTACCCCGAACTGCAATTCACAGCGGCAGAATTTACGCACAAGGCGTTTTTGCCGCAATATCTCGAAAAGCATCCGCTTTTGCGGGATATGCGCATTGTGCGCAACTCCGACGCGCATTATTTGGAAAATATGGTGGAGCCGACAGAGCCGTTGGCGCTGAACGCAAACACCGCGCAAGCGCTGATAGACTATATAAATGGAATTTGATGTGCAGAAATATAACGCCCGTTTTATTTCTGCACATTTATATTAAAATACACATCTCCCCTTTCGGCTTTTTGCTTTCACAACTAACACTTGCGCAAACGAAAAGTCTGTGGTAAACTATTACGGTAATTTTGTGAGAAGGTGAAACTTATGTCAGGACATTCCAAATGGAGCACCATTAAGCGCAAAAAAGAAAAGACCGACAACGCGCGTGCCAAGGTGTTCACCAAAATCGGGCGTGAAATTGCCGTCGCGGTTAAAGCAGGCGGGCCGGACCCCGCGGCAAACTCCAAACTGAAAGATGTTATCGCCAAAGCGAAAGCCAACAACGTGCCGAATGACAATATCGACCGCATCATCAAAAAAGCGGCTGGCGAAGGCAACGCAGACAATTACGAAAACATTGTATACGAAGGCTATGGTCCGTCGGGTATCGCGGTTATCATTGAAGCGCTGACCGACAACCGCAACCGTACTGCCGCAGATGTACGCCATGCGTTTGACAAGTTCGGCGGCAATATGGGTACTTCGGGCTGTGTTTCCTTTATGTTCAGCCGTCAAGGCGTGATTATCATTGACAAAGAGGACATTGACGAGGACAAGTTGATGGAAGACGCGCTCGAAGCGGGTGCTTCGGATTTCCTTTCGGACGGCGACGTTTACGAAGTGCGCACCGAGCCGAACGATATGGGGCTTGTGCGTGACGATTTGGAAGCCAAAGGCTACAAATTCATTTCGGCGGAAGTGGAATACATTCCCTCGACCTACACGAAACTCGATAATCCCGATGATATTCAAAATATGGGCAGAATGCTTGAAATGTTCGACGAAAGCGATGACATTCAGGAAGTCTACCACAACTGGGAAAATGAAGACGATTACGAATAATTCGCACTTAACTCCCCTGCACATCTTTGTGCGGGGGAATTTTGTTTTTATAGACTTTTTCTTCGGTTTATGCTACAATGAAAAAAATGCACAGGGGGCTTATTTATGAAAGTATTTAAAAAAGTTCTGTTGAGCGTGCTTTGTATTGTATTTGTCGCCGTACTGCTCGCTGTCGGCATTTTGGGCTTTTACTACCCGCATTACAAAAAGATGCAAGCACCGATTTCCGCGCGGTATTCCGAACGCGGCACGGGCGAAATCCGTATTATGAGCGCCAATGTGCGTTGTCTCAATCCGCAGGATTTGGGCAAAAAAAGTTGGTTCTACCGTGCAGATTTAATTCTCAAAAACATTGAAGCCGAATCCCCGACGGTCATCGGTTTCCAAGAAGTTACAAAATATCAGTACGCCTATTTGCGTGAAGCGCTCCCCGAATTTGATTCGGTCATTACTTACCGTGACGATACGCCGTATGCCGAGGGATGCCCCGTATTCTATAACACGTCGCTTTATAATTTAAAGGACAAAGGCTCTTTCTGGCTGTCGGAAACACCCGAAGTGATGAGCAAAGATTGGGATTCGGCGTGCTACCGCATTTGCAGTTATGTCATTTTGGAAGATAAAGAAACCGCCAAAGAATTTGTGGTCTTTAACACGCATTTGGACCATGTAAGCGACCTTGCGCGCATCAACGGCATCGGCGTGGTACTTGACAAAATCGCGCAATTCGGTGGGTTTCCCTCTGTGATTATCGGCGATTTGAACGCCGCCGAGGACTCTGAAACCTACCGCTGTGTGACGGAAAACTTCCTGGACGCAAAATATCAACTCAAAAATCCGCAGATAAGCGCAACCTATCAAAATTGGGGCACGGAGCTTGACCGCCCGTGCATTGATTACTGTATGATTTCAAAGACCGGCTTTACGGTGAACAGTTACAAAGTGGTGCAGACCACCTATGACGGTGTGTATCCGAGCGACCACTTCCCGCTTTCAATCAGTTTGACTTTAACAGACAAATAAGAGGCTTTTTGTATGCAAAATGTGATGCAGACAAAAGAATATTTCCTTTCTGTGGTTTGTGCTTCGCTTTGCGGAAAAGAAATTCCGCAAAAGCGTACAGATGTGGACTTTGCAGACGTTTACAGGCTCGCGGCGCGCAACACCGTGCAAGGGCTTTTCTACCTTGCGTTTGCCCCGATGAAAGACGCCGTACCCGAAGCAATTTTACAAAAACTGCAAAAAGCGTACCAACTCGAATGTATGCGTGAAACCGCACAGCAAGCATTTTTAGAGAATCTGCGCACAGATTTTTCCGCGGCAGGCATTGATTTTATGCTGTTAAAGGGCACGCACTTAAAAGCGCTGTATCCACAGCCCGAAATGCGCTTTATGGTGGATATGGACATACTTGTGCGCGAAAAAGACGAGGAAAAAGCCAAAGAAATTCTGCTTTCTCTTGGTTTGACGCTTGATTTTGACAACGGCAAAGACATTGTATTTCTAAAGAAGCCGTTCCTAACGGTTGAGCTGCACCGAGATTTGTTTCAGGAAGATTCTTTTATGTATCCGTATTTTTCGTCTGCTTGGGAACGCACCGAAAAAGCGGACGGCACAGAATACAAAATGCCTGCAAACGATTTGTATGTATATACGCTTGCGCACTTGGCGGAGCATTATTTGGAGGCAGGCTCTTGTTTTCGTCCGATGATGGATTTGTTTTTGTTGGAAAAATGCCGCGGGGAATCACTTGATTTTTCGTATATTGATGCACAATTCCAAGAAATCGGACTCTTGAAATTTGCCGGAAACATACGGCGTCTCTCGCAGGCAATGTTTTCGGGTGCGCCGTATGACGAAACGCTTCAAATGATGGGAAACTACATTGTTTTGGGCGCACCTGTGCAAAACGCAGAAGCCGCCGCCATATCCGCTGCCGACAGCACCCCAAAAGCAAAACGCTTGTTGCGCAGCATTTTTCCGCCGTATAAGCGGATGCTTTTGCGATATCCGTTTTTGAAGAAATGCTCGATTTTACTGCCGTTTTTTTGGATTTACCGCGCGGTGCGGCTTGCGTTTACCAAAGATGAGCGTATACAAAGAAAACGCGAACGGTTGAAAAATACCAATCGGGAAAGTATCGATATTTTACAGCAGATTTTCAAACAATCGGGGTTATAAGCCGAAAAAGATAGAGAAAAAACCACTTTCATAAGAAAGCGGTTTTTTCTGTTTCAAAAGCAGGTTACTGCTTTCTCCAAACCATTTTATTGACAATACCCGTGTAGGACTGTACGATTTTCATCACCTTTGTGGAAACATTTTCGTCGGTGTAATCCGGCACAAGGGTACCAAGGTCGCCGTTTTCATTCATTGTAACCGCAAGGTCAATGGCTTGCAAAAGCGATTTTTCATCAATGCCCGCCAACACAAAACTTGCTTTGTCAAGCGCTTCGGGGCGTTCTGTGGAAGTACGGATGCAAACTGCGGGAAATGCTTTGCCGATGCTCGCAAAATATGCCGCTTCTTCGGGAAGTGTTCCGCTGTCGGAGATAACCGCAAACGCATTCATCTGCAAGCAGTTATAATCGTGGAAGCCGAGCGGCGATGAACAGGCCGCTTGCAAACGTGTT
>DAVZHM010000050.1:0-13728 GCA_052273845.1 Candidatus Fimenecus sp.
ACAACCCTTGCGGTTGTCCGACATAGGCTCCCTCTGACGAGGGGGCTGTCGTTTTTCGTAGAAAAATGACTGAGGGAGAGAAAACGAAAATTTGTTTTATTGCTTTTCTCCCTCAGTTTCGCTACGCTCCACTCCAAAGGCGGTCAAAAACATTATTTATCTAACTTCTTAAAAAACTTACACACTTTTATTGACAAAGCCACCAACGACAAAATTAAAACCCGTATTGAGAAATACGAGCATTTAATCTAACGCCGCTTTTGACCGCCTTTTTCGTTTCGCTACGCTCCACTCCAAAGGCGGTCAAAAACATTATTTATCTAACTTCTTAAAAACTAACACACTTTTATTGACAAAGCCATTTTACAGGGACAAAACCACAAGAATATTATTCCAATCTTCCTGCGTGTTTTTTGATGGCTTCAAACGATTTGTCGCTAATATCGTGTTCTATTTTGCAGGCATCTTCTGCAGCGGTTTTTTCATCGACCCCCAAGTGCATTAGAAACTCAGTCAGGAGCTGGTGACGCTCATATATCTTATTTGCAACTTCGGCTCCCGATTCAGTTAAAGTTAAATAACCGTTTTCATCTACCGTCACAAATCCGCCTTTTTTCAAAATGCCGACAGCACGGCTGATGCTCGGCTTTGAATAGCCCATATATTCAGCAACATCCATTGAACGGACACAACTATTGCTCTTGGATAAAATCAGTATGGTCTCGAGATACATTTCTCCGGATTCCTGTAGGTTCACTCAAAACTCTCCTTCCAACTAAAGCTCTTGATTTCAAGTATATCACGAAAATATTAAAATTTCAAGATTACCGTATGCTAACTCGTAAGATGTAAAAATGAACAAATCGACAATTAGCGCAAGCCAATTGCTTTGTGCATTCTTCTAAACTTAAAACAAAAGAGAAAATCTTATTGAAAAACAGTTGACATACCAGTTAGCGGGTGCTAATATATGTATCGGTTAGCATGGACTAACCAATATATTATGCATATCGGTTAGTGTGCGCTAATTGACGTGATGTGGGTAAGGAAGGATGATATATGATGCCATTAACATTAGCCGCTGTCGGTGAAGAAAACATAATCAAAAAAGTAGGCGGAAATCCGGAGGTAAAAAAACACCTTGAAAATCTTGGATTTGTTGCCGGCGGAAATGTGACTGTTGTTTCCTCTATGGCAGGAAATGTCATTGTTAATGTAAAAGAAGCGCGAGTCGCAATCAGCCGTGAGATGGCTCAGAAAATCATGATTTGATTTTAGAACTGCAAAAATAAGCAGTTTTAAGATAGAACAAAGCAATGTTAGGAGGAAGGAAACCATGAGAACACTCAAAGAGGTTAAGGTTGGCGAAAATGCAAAGGTTGTCAAACTCCACGGCGAGGGCGCTATCAAGCGTCGTATTATGGATATGGGGATTACAAAAGGTGTAGATGTTCATGTCCGCAAAGTAGCACCGCTGGGAGACCCGATTGAAGTAACTGTCCGTGGGTACGAATTATCTATTCGCAAGGCGGACGCAGAAATGATTGAGGTTGAATAAAAATGAGAACTCAAGGAGTAAACAACTCCTATTTTTTAGAACAGGCGGTTAGTGAACGCTAATTGCGAAAGGAAGGAACGATTATGGATTTAAGAATTGCCCTTGCGGGAAATCCTAACTGCGGTAAGACGACGCTGTTTAATGCGCTTACCGGTTCCAACCAGTTTGTCGGAAACTGGCCCGGCGTAACGGTTGAGAAAAAAGAAGGAAAACTAAAAAAGCACGACGGTATCATCATTACAGATTTGCCGGGTATTTACTCACTTTCTCCATACACATTGGAGGAAGTTGTCGCTCGTAATTATCTGATTGGAGAGCGCCCTGATGCAATACTTAACCTTGTGGACGGCACAAACCTTGAGCGAAATCTGTATTTGACTACACAACTTACGGAACTCGGTATCCCGGTGGTTGTAGCAGTTAATATGATTGATGTTGTAAAAAAGAATGGAGATAAAATCAATATTGCAGAACTTTCCCGTGAACTTGGTGTTAAAGTAGTTGAAATTTCTGCATTGAAAGGCACCGGCATTATGGAAGCGGCAGAAGCGGCGATTGAAGCGGCGAGAACTGCGAATACCGTGCCTATGCACACTTTTTCTGGTGCAGTGGAACACGCAATTGCCCATATTGAAGAAGCCGCTGTGCATGACTTGCCGGAGGAACAGCAACGCTGGTATGCAATCAAGATTTTTGAACGTGACGATAAGGTACTGGAACAGTTAAAACTTCCGGATGATGTGCTGGCACATGTTGAAGAAGATATTAAAGCGGCAGAAAAAGAATTGGATGATGATGCGGAATCTATCATTACAAATGAACGCTATATTTACATATCTTCGATTATAAAAGGCTGTTATAAAAAGAAATCAAGCGGTAAACTTTCTTCCTCGGATAAAATTGACCGTGTTGTCACAAACCGATGGCTCGGACTTCCGATTTTTGCGGTTATTATGTTCTTAGTCTATTGGATTGCTATGGGACCGTTTGGCTCCATGATGACTGATTGGGCAAATGATGGCGTGTTCGGTGACGGCTGGCATTTGTTCGGTATCGGTTCGTCTGCTTATGAAGAAGCGGCAGAAACCTATGGAGACAGTGATGCGATTATTGATGCTTTTGTATCTGAATACGGAAACGACGATATTGCCCTGGCTCTTGATATGGAATCTGAAAGTTATGATGAAGCGGCAGCAAAGTCTGCACTTGAAGAACTTGTTGCACTTACTCCGGCTGACGCAAATGTGACATACGAGGTTACAGACGAAGAAACACTTGCTGTCGAGGAGTTCTCAGATACAACAAAAGAAATGCTTCAATCGGCAGTAGACGAATATCTGAACACTGATTACAAAGAAGCATACGGCGCACCTGATACATCAACTTATGGCGTTTGGGTTCCGGGCATTCCGGTGCTTATCGGAAACGGACTTGAAGCAGCAGGAGCAGCGGACTGGCTGGCAGGACTTATCAATGACGGTATTGTTGCCGGTGTCGGTGCGGTGCTTGGATTTGTTCCGCAGATGCTCATTTTGTTTTTCTTGCTTGCTTTTCTTGAAGCCTGCGGATATATGTCCCGTATTGCCTTTGTGCTTGACCGTATTTTCCGTAAATTCGGTCTTTCGGGTAAATCGTTTATCCCTATGCTTATTGGTACCGGCTGTGGCGTTCCCGGAATTATGGCGTCCCGTACCATCGAAAATGAACGTGACCGTCGTATGACGATTATGACCACTACATTTATTCCGTGTGGTGCAAAGGTTCCGTTTATCGCAATGATTGCAGGTGCATTGTTTGGAGGCTCTGCTCTCGTTTCGACCTCCGCATATTTTATCGGTATGGCGGCGATTATTATATCAGGCATCATGCTGAAAAAGACAAAAATGTTCTCCGGAGAGCCGGCCCCGTTTGTTATGGAACTTCCGGCTTACCATATGCCGACACTTGTAAATCTGCTTCGCTCCATGTGGGAACGTGGATGGTCATTTATTAAGAAGGCGGGAACAATCATTCTTCTTTCTACCATTGTTGTTTGGTTTACTACCTACTTTGGATTTGTTGATGGCAGCTTCAAAATGCTCGCTGAGGATGAGCTTTCCAGTTCCATCCTTGCTACAATTGGTAATGCCATCGCTTGGATTTTTGCGCCTCTTGGCTGGGGTACATGGGAAGCAGCAGTTGCTTCGATTACCGGACTTGTTGCGAAAGAGAACATTGTCGGCACAATGGGTATCCTTTACGGTCCATCAGGAAATGTATATGCTACACTCGCTGAAGCATTTACAGGTATTACCGGATTCTCTTTCCTTGTGTTCAATCTTCTCTGCGCTCCTTGCTTTGCAGCAATCGGTGCTATCAAACGAGAAATGAACAGTGCAAAATGGACTTGGTTTGCGATTGCTTATCAGTGCGGTTTTGCTTATGCCATTGCATTGATGATTAACCAGTTCGGTGGTGCATTGACTGGAAATCTGAATGTGGTCGGACTTGTTTTTGCAGTCGCAGTTCTTGTCTTAATCGTGTATATGTTGTTCCGCCCATATAAGGAAGCAACGACACTAAAGAAATCCGTTAAAGTATCTAAATAATAAATCATAGATGGGAGGAATCAATTATGCTTAGTTGGCTTTCTGCAAATATAGGAACAATCATTATCACGTTGGTGTTGATTGTGATTGTTGCAGCAATTGTACTCGTTATGCGCCGTGATAGGAAAAAAGGAAAATCTACCTGTGGCGGAAATTGCGGTCATTGCCCAATGGGCGGTTCCTGCCATCACGGTCAGTAAAAATGAACGGGGAGCCGCAAAACACGTTTTTGTGGCTTCCCGTTTATTTAATGGGAGGTAAATGATGTTAAACGGGAAAACAGGATTAACCGCTTCAAACATAAAGTATTTGCTTGCCCTGAATGAACTTTGCAAATCTTCAAACGAAGTTCGATGCGTTTGCGTGGCAGAGTTTTTGGGTGTTTCAAAGCCGAGCGTTCATGCGATGACCGAAACACTAAAAGAGATGAAAATTATCAATAAAGATTTATATGGCTTAATCACTTATACGGAATATGGTACAGCGCTTGCAAAGCAATATGAGGAATATTCTATGACGATAAGCAGGTGGGTTGAAACTGTTTTGCCGTATGGGACGGATATTCGCCCTGCGGTATGCGCTTTGATGTCGGAATTAGACTCGGAGCAATTAAATGAAATGTGCTGCAAGATAGACGAACAGGAGAAAAATAAATGACAAAAACAATTTTGAAAATTGACGGCATGGCTTGTGGAATGTGCGAAGCACATATCAATGACTGTATTCGTCAAAACTTCAGCATTAAGAAAATTAAAACGTCCCACAAAGAAGGAAAAGCCGAAATTTTTTCTGAGCTTCCCTTGAATAAGGAAAAGCTACAAAAAGTGGTTTCTGATACCGGATATACGATTATGTCTATTCAGTCGGAACTTTACGAAAATAAACACTTCCGGGGAAAATGAAACTATTTGAAACGGAGGAAATGATAATGCCTGAACTGTTACAAAGTGCTGATTTTTGGTATGCCATATGTTTCGTTTCTATTATTGTTGTGACTGCCGGTTACATAAAGCATAGTTTGAAGAAAATGATACGAAACAATAAGACGGCTGCTGAATAGAAAATAGGGGTACATACCGAAAAAAAGAATAAACAAGTGGAAGGAAAATAGCAACGTAGCAGGATTTGTTTTGAGTTTTGCACTTTGCTTATTTTAGAACGCATTGAGCGTTTTATTTTAAGTTGAATGGTTAGCGACTGCTAACTTGAAGGGAGATGAAATATGAGTGTTGTAATTGTCGGCGGAAACGAACGAATGGAACGCCAATATAAAAGTATTCGCAGAGAATATAGGTGCAGAGCAAAAGTATTGACGAAAATGACAGGTACATTTCAAAACAAAATAGGAAAACCTGATTTGCTTGTGCTTTTTACCAATACGACGTCCCACAAAATGGTATGCAGTGCATTAAATGAGATTAAAGGTCTTGACACAAAAATTGTCCGGAGTCATTTAAGTTCCGGTACAGCATTGAAGGAAATTTTGAAAGAGCATACGGAAGGAGGTACATTATGTCTGAGCAGATGATTATTGAACAATGTTCCCCTACGCTTGCCGGGCTGAAAACGGCGAACCTTTTTCCGTGCAGATACGACAGTAAAGATACACTGTGGAATGAAATTCGCATCTTCAATCGTATGCTTTCACATAAAGGTGTGCGACTATTACCGATTCGGGCGAAAGATAATTTTGCTCTTATTTATCTTTACCGCCCTGAAAGATTGAAATCTGACATAAGCAATGAGCTTTCTTCAGAGATATTACAAATGCAAGGATATAGCAGTACTGACATGAACAGTTGTATTGTGGAACTGATTCGCCGATTCAGAGATTATTCGGAATTTCCCCATGAAATTGGTTTGTTCCTTGGATACCCACCGGAAGATGTGAAAGGTTTTATTGAACACAGAGGTAATGACTGTAAATGTGTCGGCTGCTGGAAAGTGTACGGCGACGAAGAACACGCAAGAAAATGCTTCGCCGATTATAAGAAATGCACACGTATTTACAAAGAGCAGTATGAAAAAGGAAAAACAATTGAACGGCTCACCGTAGCTGTTTGATGATATATTTTGAGAAAGGTTGGTATAATACCATATGAGTAAAATCGCAATAGTTTATTGGAGTGGAACAGGAAACACACAGGCAATGGCAAATGCAGTGCTGGAGGGCGCTAAGGAAAAAGGTGCGGAAGCAGTAATGTTGACGACGGCTGAATTTGATGCCGCAATGATTCCGGCTTTTGACGCCATTGCCTTTGGGTGCCCTGCTATGGGCGCAGAAGTATTGGAGGAAGAAGAATTTGAACCGATGTTCTCTGCCTGCGAATCTTTATTGAAAGATAAACGAATCGCTCTGTTTGGTTCGTATGGCTGGGGTGATGGAGAGTGGATGCGTAACTGGGAGGAAAGCTGTGTTTCCGATGGCGCAAAATTAGCTTGCGACAGTGTTATTTGCAACGAAGCACCGGACGATGATGCTCTCAATGCTTGTAAAAAACTTGGGGCAGCATTGTGTGAATAAAAGAGACACTTAATGATAAAATAAGACAAGACCGTCAGATCTCATTCGAGACTTGATGGTCTTACATTTTGCGATTGTATTTCAGAAAATACAAAGCTCAATACATTCAACACAAGTGTCAATCCACCGATCAGGACAAAAGAAGCATAGAGTCCTTCCCGCAAGCCATCCGAATCCCGCTGACCAAAGCGGATGGAAAACACAGCACCGCTCCCCATCCAATGAGGCAATGGAAAAACTGATTCATACTGTAATCGACCCGTTGCCCGGTGTAGTTAGCTGTGATTGCAATATTATCCTATCACGAATCAAAGATATTAAAGGATTGCGGTTATAATGCTGCAATGTGACCGCTCTATTGCAGTCAATGCATCATAAATCTATTTCCTTTATTTTAGAGTTGTTTTTAAAGCAAGATGACGAAATGGAAGTCTGTCCCGACATGGAGACCTGTTGCACGATGATGTGTTCTATTTCGGCAAAATGTTTTGCATTTTACAAAAACGCTTGCATTTTGCAAAACTTCGCCTTATAATCGTTTTAGATACATGCAGGGAAGCGTGTTTTTACACTCTTCCCTTGTTTTTATTTGGAGGCGTATTATGCAAAACACATTACCCAAAAAGAAAAAATGCGGATATGCTTTCGGCATTTTCACGGAATCCCTGATTTACAATATGTTCTATACATATTACCTGACTTTTTTGGTCGAAATCGTTGGGATTCAGCCGCGCTTTGCTTCGATTGTGATATTCATTTCCATCGCTTGGGACGCTGTAACCGACCCGATGATTGGCAGTTATACCGACCGTGCGGGTGTCGACAAACGCAAGGTGATGAAAATGTCCGTAATCCCGCTTGCCTTGGTGTTTGTGGTGGCGTGGACGAGTTTCGGTGCAGGCTTTTCCGGTCAGTTTGTAAAGGTTTTGGTTTACACGGTCATTTCTATGCTGATTTGGGTATTTTACACCTTGTATACCATTCCGTATTACGCGGTGGTCGCGGAATTGACGGAAGATTACGACGAACGCACAAGCATTCGCTCTCTGTCCTCTTTGCTCAACGCCGTAGCGGTAGGGCTCGGCAATATTTTGCCCGCTTTGGTGCCGACAGTTGCCGTATTGCTGTCCGAAAAATACCAAAGCAATGCCTATGCCGTTATTGCGGCAATCATCAGTGTGCTTGCCGTAGTGTTCGGCTTTATTTGCTGTAAATCGTTAGAGGGGATTTATACCCCGAAAACTGTTTCCGCCGCAGGGGCGGAAAAAAGCAGTGTTAGAAATACATTTCGCTCGTTTGGCGAGGTCTTAAAGCTGAAACCGGCAAAATGGTTTTTGCTGTTTGTCTTTTTCTTCTTGGCGGCGTCCTCTATGATTCAGTCTAACCTGACATATATGGTGATTGACTGCATCGGTATGGAATACGATACAGGCATTACCTTTGTCATTCTTTCTTTGGTTGTGTTTATGGCGATTACGGTGCCTTTGGTGGAAAAAACCGCCCAAAAGAAAGACCGCCGCTTTGCCGCTATTGTATTTTTAAGCCTAACCTGTGTCGGGGAGTTATTGTTGAAAATTATTGGGTTAGATTTGCGCATTGGGGATTTCCCGATTATGTGTATCGTAAGTCCCGCGCTTTTGGGCTTAGGTGCCGGCACATTCTGGACGCTGTTCTACTCCATGGGCTACGATTTGGTGGAACTTGACGAGTTCAAAAACGGCAAGCGCCGCGAATCCATCATTACAGCGTTGCCGCAGCTTGTGCAAAAGTTCGGCTCGGCGTTCGGCATCTTGGCGGCAGGGCAACTTTTGTCCCTGTATGGGTACGATGCTTCTGCCGATGTGGCAGGGAAGGAAAGTTTGATTCGCCGTATAAGCGACGCGCACATCATAAACGGTATGGAAAATATCGCAACACTCATTCCCGCAGTTTTAATCGCACTTTCCGTTTTGGCGTGTGTGGCATACCCGATGACGCGTAAAACCTTTGAAGCGCTCAAAGCACAGTTGGAGAAAAAGCGCGCAGGCGAAACCTATTCTACGGATGGCTTTGACCATATCCTGTGATGGTTATTTTCGACAATAAATCCATTGAACTTTACGGTGGCATATGAAATCGATTATTTGCGCGTTAAACTCAAAATATATCCATTCTTCTCTTGCGCCTTGGTGCCTGCTTGCGGGTGTCAGGGCGTATTGTTGCGACGGGATTTCTGCAAAAGTGCTTGAGGGCACGGTCAATGAACCACGAAAAGCGGTCTTAAATCGGGTGCTTTCTGAAAACGCCGATGTAATTGGCTTTTCCACCTATATTTGGAATGTGACTGCCGTTTTGGAACTTGCTGAACAAATCAAAGCACAGCGCCCACACACAAATATTGTGCTCGGTGGGCCTGAAGTTTCCTATCGGGCGGGGCAGGTTTTAGAAGAGTATCCGTTTGTTGATTTTGTGATTTCCGGCGAGGGCGAACGCCCTTTCGCTTTGCTTTTAAATGCTATACAGGTAGGGGAGTATGAAGCGCTTCTTAAAATAGACGGACTTTGTTGCCGAACGGAAAACGGTTTGCATTTGTCTGCGCCTTGTTTGCCGATACAAGACCCCGTTTCGCCGTATTGTGATGAATTTTTCGATGCTTTAAAAGGGCGTATCGCGTATCTCGAAACTTCGCGCGGTTGTCCGTATTCCTGTGCGTTTTGCCTGTCGGGGCGGTGCGGTACCGTGCGCTTTTTCGATTTGAAAACTGCCAAAAAGAACATTTTGCTATTGGCAAACAGCGGGGCACAGACAGTGAAACTTGTTGACCGCACCTTTAATGCAAATAAAAAGCGCGCCTACGAACTGTTTTCGTTTATCATTGCGCAGTACGGAAAGGAAATCCCGGACGGCGTCTGTTTCCACTTTGAAATCGCAGGCGATATTTTGGACGATTCCTTACTCTCGCTATTGGCAACCGCGCCGAAAGGGGCAATTCAACTGGAAATCGGCTTGCAGAGTTTTCACGAAAAAACGCTTGATGCCATTCATCGCAAAACCGATACGCAAAAATTGGTTGCCAATATCCGAAAACTGCTTGCGCCGCGCAATATCCACATCCACATTGATTTGATTGCAGGGCTGCCTTATGAGGATTATCCCTGTTTTTCAAAAAGCTTTGATTTGGCGTTTTCGTTGCAACCCGATATGTTGCAATTCGGCTTTTTAAAACTGCTGTATGGCGCGCCGATGCGCGAAAACCGTGCGGAATATCCTTGCGTGTTTTCCGACACACCGCCTTACGAAGTGCAGTCCACACCTTGGCTTACCGCGGAAGAACTTCATAAAATGCACGAAACGGAAGACGCGTTTGACCGTGTGTATAACAGTGGGCGTTTTCGTCGCACCGTAGCATATGCGCTCTCAAAATCCAAACTGACGCCGTTTGCCTTTTTCACTTCGTTTGCCTTGTGGCTCAAAGAACAGCAAGGCGAAAGCGCCAAACTGCCGTTAGATGTTTATTCGGAGCACTTTTATCATTTCTTGTGCACGTTGCCGCAAAGCGAACAGGCGGTTTTACGCGACAAAATGGTTTGCGACCGCCTTGCTACTAATGCTTCGGGCGTATTGCCCGCATTTTTGAAAGTGGCGGACTCTCGCTTGAAAGTCGTGCGCACAGCGTTAAACGCTTGCGCAGATATGCGGACTTTGCCCTCGGTAAAACGCGCGGTTGCCATTCTGTACAGCGAAAACCGTGCTGTATATGTGGATTATACCGAAGCCGACCGTGTGACAGGGGAATATCCTTTGCAGTATATTTCTTTAAAAGAAAAATAAAAAATTTTCAGGTTCATTTGAACTCGAAATCAAACCGAATTATTGCTTTTTCTGCGTGAATACGGTAAAAAAAACAATATTTATATTTGAATTTGCCGTCCGAAACCGCATTGCCGTGTTTTGGACGGCATTTTTCGCATAAAATAGGAAAAAAACGATGATTTCGCGGTCGAAACGTCCCGTTCACCCGTGCGCGCCAACGCTTGCCAAGGCAAAATTTTTATGATACTATAAGCACAACATAAGGACTTATGTGAAAGAAAGGTGGGAGCGATATGCTGACAATTTCATCGACCGCTTTAACCGTTATCTGGATTGTGATGTTGGTTATTTTCCTTGTGATGGAAGCAGCAACCGTGCAGTTGGTATCCGCGTGGTTTGCACTCGGCGCTTTGTGCGCGCTCATAGCAAATCTCTGTGGGGTGGGTGTAATTTGGCAAATTGTTTTGTTCCTGTTGGCATCTGCAATTTGTCTGATTGCCACAAGGCCGTTCGTCAAGAAACTGACGGCGGCAAAAATCCAAAAGACAAATGCGGACCGCTGTATCGGTGAAGAAGCCGTTGTGCTCGAGGAAATCGACAATTTGCAGTCCAAAGGACTTGTGAAATGCGGCGGCAACACTTGGACAGCGCGCTCGTCGGATGGCAGTATTATTCCGAAAGACGCGGTGGTCACGGTGGAGCGAATGGAAGGCGTTAAGCTGATTGTCAAAAATCAGCCAAAACAATAATGATTCAAACGGAGGGTAACTTATGTGGATTTATGTTCTTTTAGGTATCGTATTGGTAATTCTGTTGATTGTGGCGGCAAATATCAAAGTCGTACCGCAATCGAAAGCGTATGTCATTGAGCGCCTCGGCGCATATATGACGACTTGGCAAACGGGCTTTCACATTAAAATCCCGTTCTTTGAGAGAGTCGCAAAAATTGTCTCGTTAAAAGAGCAGGTGGTTGATTTCGCACCGCAGCCGGTTATTACAAAAGATAATGTCACCATGCAGATTGACACGGTTGTGTTCTTCCAAATTACCGACCCGAAACTCTACACCTACGGCGTAGAAGCGCCGCTGTCCGCGATTGAGAATTTGACCGCGACCACGCTTCGCAACATCATCGGTGAATTGGAACTCGACAGCACGCTGACTTCGCGCGACACTATCAATGCAAAAATTCGTGTGATTTTGGATGAAGCCACAGACCCGTGGGGCATCAAAGTCAACCGCGTGGAACTGAAAAACATCATTCCGCCGCGTGAAATTCAAGATGCGATGGAAAAACAAATGAAAGCTGAACGCCAACGCCGTGAAGCCATTTTGACCGCAGAAGGTGAAAAGGCGAGTAAAATTCTTGTGGCTGAAGGGCATAAAGAATCGCAGATTCTCAACGCCGAAGCCGAAAAACAGGCGGCAATTTTGCGTGCCGAGGCCGTGAAAGAAACCAAAATTCGCGAAGCCGAAGGTGAAGCGCAGGCAATCCTTGCCGTGCAGCAGGCAAATGCGGACGCTATTCGCATGATTAACGAAGCCAAACCCGGCGATGCGGTCATTGCGATTAAGAGCCTGGAAGCGTTTGCAAAAGCTGCAGACGGCAAAGCAACCAAAATCATTATTCCGTCCGAAATTCAAAGCCTCGCAGGGCTTGCGACCGGCTTGAAAGAATTGGTAACGGACGCACCCAACGAAAGCGACAAAGCAAAGAAATAATCAAATCTCAGAAAAACGCGGGCGCAAAAAAACACCCGCGTTTTTGTCTGCACGAAATGAGATGTACACATTGACAACATATTCTATTTACGATAACCTGAAAACACGTTTCATGTGATTTTAAAAAGAGAGGAGAGAAAAGAGAACGGTCGGAAAAGGGGATGACCGTTTCAAATAGCGTGGCAAACGGTGTTTGCCGCGGATTTATGGTATTTGTGCATGAGGGGAATGGTTGGAAAACCATTGTTACGATTTTAGATGCGGCGGCAGGATTTTTCAATGCGTTATTTACCGACAACTCCATAATCAGCGATATGGCATTCGACATTCTTTTAGGCCTTTTGTTCGCAGGTTTCAGTGTTTTTCAAACTGTTTTATCTGCGTTTAAGCCTACCGTCAAAAATGCAAATAAATTGATTCGATTGCAATAAGTTCTGAATACGCCTTTTATAACGGTTTTCGCATATTTTCCCCATTCACCTCCGATACTAAATCGGAGGTGAATGTTTTTGGATGACAAGGAACTATTGGGTTATATTTTAAACACTCCGCACGATGATATGACCAATGAAGAAATTATCCATCTACTTTTGGAAAATCCTGTTTCACAGCGCGGCGGCGAAAAAGAAACTTTCGGACAGCGTGCTGCAGACAAAATGGCGTCTTTTGCGGGGAGTTGGGGATTTATTCTGTCCTTTTCGGGGCTTTTGCTTTTGTGGATTATTGTAAACGGCATTGCGGCTACACGGGCGTTCGACCCGTATCCGTTTATTCTTTTAAATTTGGTGCTGTCTTGTGTTGCTGCCGTGCAGGCACCTTTAATTATGATGAGCCAACAGCGGCAAGAGCAAAAAGACCGTCGCCGCAGTGAAAACGATTATAAAGTCAATTTAAAATCCGAAATCATTTTAAAAGACTTGCACAAAAAACTGGATTACATTATTTCAATGCTCGAAAACAACACATCAAATTCGCAATGTCAAAAACAGCAAAAACTGCCTGAAAAACCGGATTGAATTACAGGAAAACAGCCCTATATGCGGAATTTGTGTAGGTTTGTCAATGATGTGTTACAAAATTAGAAAACCTCGCCATTCGTAATGAAGGCGTTGATATAATCGGCAGGAGATTTCCAATTCAAAGGACGGATAGGAACAGCATTATACTTTCTGTTGTGAACAGCGAGTTGCTTTTGGAAGTCTTCAAAAAAGTAAAAAAATGGGTTGCGTAAAAATATTCGTTATCCTTGCGGTGCGAACGCTCAACTTTACCGCAGACAGGGGCAAATGGCGGTAAACCCGCCAAATCCGAAGATGAATACTCAAGATTCCGCTATTTAGAGGCTTTTGATGAACACAGCACCTACAGCTCTGCGGTATTTCCGGAGCATTTAATTAAGAAATTCCCCTTTAAGATAGAGTGCGTTCAGACCGATAACGGTTTAGAATTTACCAAGCGGCTTAGCAACACGCAAAATCCGACGCCCACACTGTTCGAGTCGCGACTCGAACAGTATGGCATAAGGCATAAGCTTATTAAGCCTT
>DAVZHM010000051.1:0-13597 GCA_052273845.1 Candidatus Fimenecus sp.
GCCCCGAAAACCGCGCGCGGTACACGGTGGTTATCAGCGCAAGCCCCGATTTTTTGCTTACGGAAATTGCACGCCGTTTAAAAATCGACACGCTTTTGTGCACGCGCCACAATCCGAAAACCGGCACGCTTTTATATGAAAACTGCCGCGGAGAGGAAAAAGTCCGCCGTTTTTTTGAAGTCTTTCCCGACGGTGCAGAAGTGCAATGCGTGTATTCCGACAGTTACCGCCACGACCGCCCGATTTTTTCTTTAGGCAAGCGGTGTTTCCACATCGAAAAGGACGGCACGCAAACCCTGTTCTCCTATGAAGGCTATTATAGAGAACAAAAATAAGAAAACAAACGAACTTTTCTTCGTGTTTTGGCGCAAGATCTGCGACCTGCTTACCAAGCAGACCGTGAGAGACTATATGGATTTTTCTCCGCAAGCTTTACATAAATTTTAAAGTTGAAAATACGTTATTAACCGGTTGCAATGTAAAATACCGCTGACCGAAAGGCTCGGCGGTATTTTTCTGTTTATATCACGGAATGAAAGCCTTCGCTTGACAATCGTAAAAAATTTGATAAAATCAAATTAGAAAGGAGGTAGTGCACAATTTTTGACACTGTGAAACGAAAAAAATAGAAATTATGACGAAATATAAGCTGGCGACGTCGGGCGTTTGGATACAGCAAAATGGAATTCCGTTGGAACTTCGTGTTTGGAAAATGCGATATGGCATTCCGCACGTTTGATTTACAAGTTGTTTGCGGACAATGGTTTGCCGTTTGCAAGATAATATGGGAGGCGCTTATGAGTAAAAAAGCATTTTGTCTGACAGGAATGATTGCGTCCGTTTGGTATGCCTTGTCCTTGTACACAACGCACTACACCCAACTGGAAACAAGTCTTTCGGGCTTTGCCTATCGGCTGTATGTTGTTTTGATGCAGTTCTTTTTGACTTATGAAGCCTTTGGTATGGTGCAGCTTTTCATTTTGCCGGTTGTGTTTATGATTTTTGGCGTATTGGTGTATTTTCTCGGCAAGAATTTCAAACGGCACGAACAGGTGTTATTTTCTCTGCCGCCGCTTTTGATGGGCTTGCCGACAGTGATTACGTTGTTTTGCATTATGGTGCAGTGGTCCCCTTTCGATATGCCTCTTGCCAATCCACAGCCTGCGTATTTGCTGGTTCTGTCCGGACTTTGGTTTTTGTTTTGTCTGGCTTTGCTGTGCCGGTCTGCTCGCTCCCACAAAGTAATCGTATAAAAACTTATATACAAAAACCTTACGGCACAGGATAAATTCGCCAAGTGCTAGTCAGGAAGTATAAAAAACAGGCATCCATCTTTTGCACTGCCCCAGATTGTGCAGACAGTACAAAAAGAGCCTACTTGAAGCAGAAAATTAAATTTTAAAATTGCTTTACTGCATCAAGGCGCAAACCGCATTGGAGAATGCCACGGGGTCTTCCACAGGCAAGCCCTCGATTAACCGTGCCTGGTCATAAAGCAGTGCGGCATACTGCTTGACTTTTTCCGTATCCCCTGCGGAAAACGCCGCGGTCAGCGCGGAGAATACGGGGTGATTGCCGTTGATTTCCAACACTTTTTCCGCTTTCGGTGCGTTTTCGGCGTTCGGCATATTGTCAAGCACCTTCTCCATTTCAATAGATACCGCGCCTTTGCTCGACAAACAAACCGGGTGTGATTTCAGTTTCGCAGAAAGCACCACGGCGCTGACTTTGCCTGTGAGCGCTTCTTGCATACAGTCGAACAACGCCTTGTTTTCCTCGGCTTTTTCTTCGTTTTCTTTCTTTTCTTCTTCGGTTTCCAAGCCCAAATCACCGCCGGAAATCGAACGGAATTCTTTTTCATCGAATGTATGCAAAATCTGCATTAAGAATTCATCTACATCGTCCGTCAGGCAAAGCAAATCATAGCCTTTGTCAAGCACCGTTTCCGCCTGCGGCAAATGTGCAAGTTGTTCGGCGCTTTCACCCGCCGCATAATAAATGTATTTCTGCGCTTCGGGCATCGCGTCGCGGTATTCTTTCAAGGTGCAAAGTTTGGAGTCAGACGCCCGCGTGAACAAAAGCAGATTTTCGAGCAACTCGCGCGCGCCGCCGAACGAACTGTAAAGCGAATATTTGAGTTGCAAGCCGAAAGACTTCCAGAACTTCTCATAGGATTCACGGTCTTTTTCGAGCATTTCTTCCAATTCTTTTTTGATTTTCTTTTCGAGCGCACGGGCAATGATTTTCAGTTGTCTGTCCTGTTGGAGCATTTCGCGCGAAATGTTCAGCGACAAATCTTCGGAGTCCACCACGCCTTTGACGAAACTGAAACAGTCGGGCAGCAAATCGGCGCATTTGTCCATAATCTTTACGCCGCTGCAATACAGCGCCAAGCCTTTTTCAAAGTTTTTGGAGTAATAATTGTAATCTGCTTTTTCGGGAATATACAACAGCGCCTGATAGCACGAAGTTCCCTCCGCTTTTTGATGAATGACGCGCAGAGGTTTGTCATACGAGAAGAATTTTTCGTTATAGAATTTGTTGTATTCTTCCTCGGTGATTTCGCTTTTATTCTTTTTCCAAAGCGGCACCATGCTGTTGACGGTTTCGTGCTCGGTGTAGGTTTCGTACTCGCCCTGTACGCCTTCTTTCGGACGGGAGTGCTCCATATCCATTTGAATCGGGAAACGGATATAATCGGAATACTTTTTAATTAAGGACGAAATCGTGTAGGTTTCGAGGTATTTGTCGTAATCGGCTTCTTCGGTGCTTTCCTTGATGTGCAGGGTGATGTCTGTGCCGACGCTGTCTTTCTCGGCGGGGGTGACGGTGTAGCCGTCCAGGCCGTTAGAGGTCCAGCAAAACGCATCGTCGCTGCCGAATGCGCGGCTGACTGCCTCTACGCGGTCTGCAACCATAAATGCCGCGTAAAAGCCGACGCCGAACTGCCCGATGATGTCCACATCGTGCCCATCGGTTTCGTTTTCTTTTGAGAATTGCAAAGAGCCGCTTTTGGCAATCGTGCCGAGGTTTTTGTCTAATTCTTCCTCGGTCATGCCGATGCCGTTGTCGGAAATTTTCAAAAGGCGTTTTTCCTTATCAATGGAAATGTCAATTTTGAAATCTTCGCGCGCAAGCCCCACGCTTTGGTCGGTCAGCGATTTGAAATAGAGCTTGTCAATCGCGTCGCTCGCATTGGAAATCAGTTCGCGCAGGAAAATTTCCTGATTTGTGTAAATGGAATTGATCATCAAATCCAGCATACGCTTGGATTCGGTTTTAAACTGTTTTTTAGCCATAGTCTATACGCCTCCGCAAATTTTAGCACTCTAACGCTTCGAGTGCTAAAATACACTATACACCTGTTTTTCCCATTTTTCAAGCGGACAGGCGCAAAAAGTTTTTAACTTTTTGTAAACATTGGAAAACGCGTCCCTACTTAAAATCAAATACAACAAAAGAAAGAGCCTCAATGCAAAAGCATTGAGGCTAAGGGAAGTAGATATAAGACAAATCATCTGCCGCATTTGCTCACCACTTCAAACGCGGTCGATGGGAGAGAGGTGCTAACCTCTTTCGTTGTGTCTATATCTTAACAAGGGATTATTGCAATCCGAACACAATTTTATGAACAATTTGTTAACATTTCACCGAAATTCGCAATTTTTTGCGCGGCTTTTCAAAGTGTTCCATAGAAAAAAGAAAACAATACAGCAATTTTGCTTGACAGGGAAAAGCGGTTGTTGTATAATTACAAAGTATCTGGAAAAGTGAAAGGGAGGGAATAAGATGAGCCAGGTAAAGGTCAAGGACAACGAGTCTTTGGAAAGCGCACTTCGCCGCTTTAAAAGACAAACCTCTCGTGACGGCGTAATTCAAGAAGTTCGTAAAAGAGAGCATTACGAAAAGCCTTCTGTGAAGAGAAAGAAAAAATCAGAAGCAGCTCGTAAAAGAAAGTATAAGTAAGAAATGGGCGGGCAAAGAATTTGCCCGCTTTTTCTTTTGGTGTGATTATGAAACAAAATGCCTTATTGATGCCGAAATACCGCTTCAAAAGCGTGTTGGACGTTACCCCCGATGACCTGCGCAAAATGGGCGCGAAGGCAGTGGGCTTAGATATTGATAATACCTTAGCCCCCGACGGCACGATGAAATTCATCGACGGCGCGCAGGAATGGATTGACTGTATTCAGGAAGCAGGCTTTCCCGTGATGCTCATTTCCAACGGGACGATATTGCGCGTTGCGCCGATTGCCAAGAGATTCAATTTGCCGTATGTTTCTTTGTCGTGCAAGCCGTTTTCGCGCGGACTTTTGCAGGCAGCAAAGCGTATGCAGGTGGATATTACGGAACTTGCGATGCTCGGTGACCAACTGTTTTCCGATGTAAAAGCGGCAAACCGCTGTGGGGCAATCCCCGTGCGCATTGACCCCATCCCGATGAAAAGTTTGTATCCGCTTTATTACGCATGGAAAGAGAAGCGTGAACAGCCGATTTTGGCGGAATTTGAAAAATTACACGGGTACGGTGTTTATGATGATTGAACGATTGCAAAATGCGATACGGGAAACGGCCGATTTTGACGGAGCACTGATTGTTTCGCCCGAAAATCGGTTCTATTTCACGGGATTTGCTTCAAGTGACGGCTTCTTGCTTGTAAGTGCCGAACGCGCGGTATTTATCACAGACGGGCGGTACATCGAGGCGGCACAAAACACGGTGAAAAATTGCGAAGTTGTGCTGATGGGCACAGCGGCTACGCAGATTTTTGAACTTTTTTCCGAAATGCATGTGTCGCGCGTGGCAGTGGAAGCCTCGAGAATGACTTTGGCGCAATATCAACGGTACGCCGAAGTTCTTGAACCGATGGCATTGCTTGCGGACTCCACACTTGATAATATTCTGTGCGCCCTGCGCGCAGTAAAAACCCCCGCTGAGGTTGAAAAAATCAAAGCCGCACAAAGAATTGCCGAGGATGCGTTCACGCACATCTGTAACTTTATCGCCCCCGGCAAAACCGAGCGCGAGGTTGCGTTGGAACTCGATTTTTATATGCTTTCGCACGGGGCTGAGGCGCTTTCGTTTGAAACCATCGCCGTCAGCGGCGCAAAAACTTCGATGCCGCACGGTGTGCCGGACGGCAAGGTGATTGAAGCGGGTGATTTTGTAACGATGGATTTCGGCGCGGTGGCAGACGGCTATCACAGCGATATGACGCGGACCGTCGCCGTAAAGCACGCCTCCGCAAAGCAAAAAGAAGTGTATGAAACCGTTTTGCGCGCACAAACGGCGGTTATGGCTTCGCTTCGGCCGGGGCTTTCTTGCGCCGGGGCGGATAAAATCGCACGGGATGTCATTGCACAAGCGGGCTACGGCGCGTATTTCACCCACTCCACAGGGCACGGCGTCGGCGTGGAAATTCACGAATACCCGAATCTTTCGCCGCGGGCAAACAGCGTGCTGACTGTCGGTAACGTTGTGACCGACGAGCCGGGGATTTATTTGCCCGGAGAATTCGGCGTGCGCATAGAAGATATGGCGTATATTACCGAAAACGGCTGCGAAAATTTAACTTGTGCGCCGAAAGAACTGATAATTCTTTAAAAAGGTCTTGAAAAAAGCAATATTTTCATATAAAATAGAGACAATAAAATGTGCCTGTCTGCATTGACTTGCCGCGGGCTTAAAAACGGAGGATAAAAACCATGATTACAGCAGGTGATTTCAGAAACGGCGTCACATTCGAAGAGGAAGGCCAGGTTCTGCAGGTTATCGAATTCCAGCATGTTAAACCCGGCAAAGGCGCGGCATTCGTTCGCACCAAGACCAAAAATGTTATTACAGGCGCTGTGGTTGAAAAGAGCTATAACCCGACCGCAAAATTCCCGACCGCTTTCATTGAGAGAAAAGATATGGAATACTCTTACAGCGACGGCGATTTGTATTACTTCATGGATCCCGAATCCTATGAGTTGGTGCCGATCAACGAAAGCGACCTTTCCGACAACTTCAAGTTTGTCAAAGAAAATATGACCTGCAAAGTGCTTTCTTACAAAGGCAAGGTGTTCGGTGTGGAACCGCCGACATTCGTAACTTTGCAAGTTACCAAAACCGACCCCGGCTTTAAAGGCGATACCGCTACAAACGCAACCAAGCCCGCAACATTGGAAACCGGCGCAGAAATCAAAGTGCCGCTGTTCATTGATGAGGGCGAAATGATTAACGTGGACACAAGAACCGGCGAATATATGTCCCGTGCATAATTTTAAGGAGGAAATAAAAATGACCGTTACCGAAAAGGCAGCTTATTTGCGCGGCTTGTTCGAGGGTTTGGACCTCGACGATGATAAGGATACCACCAAATTGTTCAAAGCGATGCTTGATGTGATTGACGACCTTTCGTTGACCGTTTCTGATTTGGAAGACGAATTGGCGTTGCTTACCGAGCAGGTTGACGCTGTGGACGAGGACCTCGACGATTTGGAGCAGTTCGTCTATGAAGAAGATTACGATGACGATTGCTGCTGCGAAGATGACGATGTTTACGAAGTAGATTGCCCCGCTTGCGGTGAAACCGTGTATTTCGACGGTGAGGACATCGACGCAGGGTTCGCTTCCTGCCCCGCTTGCGGCGAAAAGCTGGAATTTGAACTCGACGAGTGTGATTGCGGTTGCGATTGCTGCGGCGAGGACGATGACGACGCCGAATAAGATTCGGTAAAACGCATCGCCGCTTTGGCGTAATGCAAAAAGAATAAAGCAAAGCCCCCGCTGTTTTCCGATTCTGGAAATCAGCGGGGGTTTTTATGTGCATAATAAAATGTATGCAGGCATAAGGAACGATCTCCGCGATAATTCCCTACGCCTGTTTCTCTTTAAATGCGCCGTTTTACTCCACGGTCACGGATTTGGCAAGGTTGCGGGGTTTATCCACATCACAGCCGCGTTCAAGCGCCATATAATAGGCAAACAGTTGCAAAGGTATGACATCCAACGATGGTGTGAGCATCGCATCCGCTTGCGGAATGTGTATCACCTCGTCCGCAAACTCCGACACCTCTTTGTGTTCGCCCGTCACAAGCGCAATCACCCGCGCGCCGCGTGCACGCACCTCTTTAATGTTGCCGAGTGTTTTTTCAAACAGCGCTTCCTGCGTGGCTACGGCAACAACGGGGGTGCCCGGCTCAATCAGCGAAATTGTGCCGTGTTTTAACTCCCCTGCCGCATACGCTTCGGAGTGAATATAGGAAATCTCTTTAAGTTTCAAAGAACCTTCCAAAGAAATGGCGTAATCTAAGCCGCGCCCGATGAAAAAGACATTTTTTGCCGCCGCAAATTGCTTTGCAAGTGCCGACATTTCGTCATCCAACGATAAAAGGCCTTCAATTTGCTCGGGCAATTTCAAAAGTGCTTCGCACTTTGCCGCTTCTTCTTGCGCCGACAGATTTCCGACGGCGCGTGCAAAATACAGCGCCAACAGATAGACCACCGCAAGTTGTGCCGAAAAGGCTTTCGTGGTTGCCACGGCGATTTCGGGGCCTGCAAGTGTGTAAATAACATCGTCACTCTCTCTGGCGATGGTGCTTGCCACCACATTGACAATCGATACCGTATGTGCACCTTTGCGTTTTGCTTCGCGCAACGCCGCCAACGTATCCGCCGTTTCGCCCGATTGGCTGATAATCACGCAAAGATCGCCTTTTTTCACAATCGGATTGCGATAACGGAATTCACTTGCCAAATCGGTTTCGCACGGGATGCCGCAAAGCGCTTCAAAGATGTACTTCGCCGCCATACCCACATGCCACGCACTGCCGCAGGCAACAATGTGCATTTTACCGAGGGCGCGAATTTCCCCGTCGGTAAGGTGCATTTCGGGGATTTCGATTTTTCCGTTTTGAATGCGCGGCGAAAGTGTGTCGCGCACTGCTTTGGGCTGTTCGGCGATTTCTTTTTTCATAAAATGCGGATATCCGCCCTTTTCCGCCGCCTCAGCGTCCCATGTTACGCGGTAAATCTCTTTTTTGAGCGGCGCGCCCGTGCTGTCAAAAAACGCGATATTTTCTTTCGTAAGCACGGCGATTTCGCCGTCATTTAACAAATAACATTCGCGGGTATACTTTAACACCGCCGGAATATCAGACGCCAAAAAGTTTTCGCCTACGCCCTTGCCGACAATCAGCGGACTGTCTTTTTTCGCTACCACAATACGGTTCGGGCAATCGGCGGTCAATACCGCCACGGCATAAGACCCGCGCACGGTTTGTTGCACCTTGCGCATCGCTTTTACGGCGTCGCCTTTATAGTAATAGGCAAACAGGTGCGCAAGCACCTCAGTATCCGTCTCGGAAACAAAGGTATACCCTGCGTTTTCGAGCATGGATTTTAACGCAATATAATTCTCAATAATTCCGTTGTGCACGAGCGTCACTTCGCCGTTGCCGCCCGTATGCGGATGGGCGTTTTCGTCGGTCGGCGCGCCATGGGTCGCCCAACGCGTATGCCCGATGCCAACCGTGCCTGTAAGCGGCGCGGCCGTTTGCAGTTTTTGTTCCAAATCGGCAATACGCCCTTTGGTTTTTACCACCTGCACGCCGCCGTTTTCGACCACGGCAATGCCCGCCGAATCGTACCCGCGGTACTCCAGCTTTTTTAAACCGTCCAGCAATATCGGAGAAGCACAGTTCTCCCCAATATAACCAACAATTCCACACATATTTACTTGTTTCCTTTACAAAATAAATTTGTGCTTTGCGTTTTACGCTGTACACGCACTTCGCAGTCCGCTTTTGTAAAACGCCTGATGACCCCCGCACTTATGGGGCAAGAAGCATCCGCCGAAACTTTCGATAACTTCTTCCTCGTCACCTGCCCGAAAATGCCAAACGGCAACCGTGCAAAGGCAGGCCCGGCGCTATTTTCGTTTCCGCCCGAAAATTTCAAAAGGGCATATCCTTTCTTTCTTTCAAATTTGCAAACGCGCGGCACGAACGATGTTTGCTTTCTGCATTATATGAAACTGTTTTGCGTTTGTCAACCGATTTCGTGAAAATTTTTCAATTTTTTAATTTTTTCAGGGAATAATAATACCAAAATCAATTCCGTGAGGTGATTGTTTGTGCCTTATGCCTACGTCAAAATCCGAGCGCAGGAAATTCTGCTAACCTCTCGAAAAAAGGGAATTGCAGTTTGCTTTTTGGGCGCGGGAATGCGGTTGATTTGTATTTTTTGCATGGCGGTAAGCGTTTATTCACTCTTGCATTTGCAAACGTATACCCCTGCCGCAAATTCCGTGTATGCTACCGTTGGATTTTACGCCTTGTTTTTTGTTGCTGTGCCCGTGTCGGCGTGGTTTTATGCGTTACTCGTTTTCTTACAGAAACGGTGGTTTTATGAAAACACAAAAAGTGCGATGCCGGTTTCAGCATTTTTCTGCCAACTGCGATTTCGGGACGCTGTAAAAATCGGATTTGCGTATTATTTAAAAAAGGTGCTTTACATTAGCACACTGATACTGTATATGCTGCCGTTTTTACTTTCGGCAGGCGGATTTATATACGCCTTGCGCACCGCCGCGGTTTCATCGTTTCTATTTTATGCTACACTCGCGTTTTTGGGAATACTATTCGTTTTTAGCCTATATTTCGGCCTTGCGGCGGTGCAAAAATACGCCTTTTGCGATGCTTTGTTCGCCGTTTCTGTGCATGCGGGACTTGTTGACACGCTCAAAATGAGCAAGTTTCTTACACGCGGCACGGCGTTTGGCGTGTTGCGATTTAAACTGCGGTTTGTGCCTTGGCTGTTGTGCGGACTGCTGATTGTACCCCTGTTTTATGCGTTGCCGTATTATCGGCAAAGCGTTGCGTGCCTTTACAAAGCCGAATTAGACAAAAATCATCTAACACCGAAAAAGCCGAAGCCGATTGTATTTTTGCTGAAAGCGCACGCCCCCGCCTAACCCTTGTATTTTCTGCGAAAATGTGTTACACTTGAGCGAATAAAAATCAGGTGATAAAATGCAAAAGAAATACAAGGGAATACTGCTGATTATTTTATCGGCGTTCTTTTTTGCGCTGATGAGTATGTTTGTGCGGCTCGCGGGGGATTTGCCCTCTGTGCAGAAAAGTTTTTTCCGCAACATTGTGGCGCTTGTCTTTGCAGGGGTTGTGTTGCTTCGTGCGCACGAAAAGCCGCATATAGAAAAACGCGCTTGGGGATATTTGCTGCTGCGCGCAGGCTTTGGGACGCTCGGCATACTCTGCAATTTTTACGCGGTAGACAAGTTGGTGCTTGCCGACGCATCTATTCTCAACAAAATGTCGCCGTTTTTCGCGATTTTGTGCAGTTACTTTGTGCTGAAAGAAAAAATCACGCCCGCGAGAATGTGCATCGTGCTTGGTGCGTTTGTGGGCAGTCTGTTCGTAATCAAACCTTCGTTCCAAAATGCCGCGCTTTTGCCCGCACTTGTGGGATTGTTGGGCGGTTTCGGCGCGGGTGTGGCATACACCATGGTGCGAAAACTCGGCACAATGGGGGTAAAGGGCCCGTTTATCGTCTTTTTCTTTTCGGCGTTTTCATGCCTTGCCACATTGCCTTACTTAATTTTTGACTACCACCCCATGCAGGCTACGCAACTTTTGTATTTACTGCTTGCAGGACTCGCGGCAACGGGGCGGGCAATTTGCCATTACCGCGGCATATATTTACGCACCGGCAAGGGAAATTTCGGTGTATGACTATTCGCAAATCATTTTTTCCTCGGTTTTGGGCTTTTTCATATTCGGGCAAACGCCCGATATTTGGAGTTTTGTCGGATATGTTCTGATTGTGGCAATGGCGGTTGTGATGTTCCTTTACAATCGTAAAAAGGACAACGCCGCAGTGCACAAATAAACAAGAAAAAACGCGGTGCAGAGTGTTTTCCCTGCACCGCGAATTTTTTTACTTTTACGATAGTTAAAAATTATCTACCCTGCATTTGGGGATTTACTGTTTGAGCGCAATACCTGATTTCGAGAGCGAAGCGATGATGGAATCGACCACACCCATAACCTCGTCACGCGTCAAAGTCTTTTCGGGATGCGAGAACAGCAGGCGCGTGGTGATGGATTTGCCGACAGCATCGCGATAGGTATCGACCACTTCAACCTTTTGAATCAGCGGGCAGTTTGCATCCGCAATCGCCTTGCCGATGGGTGCGAATGTGTCACACACGAACGACAAATCCACTTCCATTTCAGGGAAACGCGACGGTTCTTTGTACTGAATTCCTGCCGCCGGGATTTCGGCAAACAATGCCACATCAATTTCGGCAAAGACGATTGCCGCTTTCTTGTCGATTTTCTTGGAAACTGTGGGATGTGCTACGCCGATTTCACCCAAAGCAACGCCGTCGCACGAAATCGCGTTCAAATTGCGCGGATGCTGATAGGAATGGGTTGCCGCCGCAGGCGTGAATTCGAGGGGTTTGTGCTTAATATCGTCCGCAACCACGCGAAGCATTTTTGCCAATTCGAAATACAGCGTTTCCACATCTTTTGTCTTAGAAAACAGCGTGATGCAAAGTTTTTTGTGCTCGTTGCACAGGTTGTTTTCATCCACGCCGTCCACCGTTCTGCCGATTTCAAACACGCCGAAATCGGGCGCGAACGCGGTGTTTGTACGCACCTGGCAAAGTTGCGTGGGCACAATGGATTTGCGAATCGTTTCAATGTTCGGGTTGGTGGCGTTCACCAATTTAATGTTGTCCTCCACCGCAATGCCGAGCGCCTTGTATTCATCGTAATACGCCCAAACATAGGAATGGAGTTCGTAAAGCGAAAAGCGCTTAACGAGAATGTCTTTGATTTTGTCCTCTACGGTCTTTTCCTCGCTCATACGAACAGGATACAGCGGTGCAGAGGCGGTGTGAATATCGAAATTGTCATACCCGTAAATGCGGGTGATTTCCTCCACGATGTCCGCTTTGATGGTAACATCTTTCGTTGCACGGTAGCTCGGCACTTCCACGGTGAAGTTGTCGCCGTCCGCCGTAACGCCGAAGCCGAGGGATTGCAGCGTTTTCACAATCGTGTCATTGTCGATTTGGATGCCTGTGTAGCGGTCCAAATACGCTTTATCGAATTGCAATGTGACGGGTGCGTAATGATAAGCGTAATCATCGGTGAGAGACGAAACCACGCGTGCATCCTTATCGGTATCGGTCAAAAGTTTTACAAAACGCGCAATAGCGGGCACGGTCATTTCGGGGTCCAGGCATTTTTCGTAACGCATGGAAGCATCGGTACGGTGCGAAAGACGCACGGTGGTTTTGCGCACGGAAGCCGCGTCAAAGGTAGCGGATTCGAGCGTTAAAGTGGTGGTATCCTCCACGATTTCGGAATCCAAACCGCCCATAATACCCGCGATTGCCACGGGGGTATTATCATTGCAAATCATCAGGGTGTTTTCGTCAATTTGGCGCTCTACGCCGTCCAAAGTTTGGAAGGTAAACAGCTCGGGAAAGCGCTTAATGCGAATTTTTTCCACCTTGCGGCTGTCAAATGCGTGCATCGGCTGACCCATTTCAAGCATCAAATAGTTCGTCAAATCTGCAAGGAAATTGATGGCACGCATACCGCAGTAGTAAAGGCGAATACGCATATTTACGGGGCTTACATTCGTGTGAATGTTCTCCACCTGCAAGCAGGAATACCGCCGGCAAAGCGGGTCCTCGATTTTCATATCCACTTTGGGAAGTGCGTCGAACTGATGCAAATCCACGGTATCAAGCGGCTTTAACGGGCGGTTTGCCAACGCGGCAAATTCCCGCGCGATGCCGTAATGTCCCCAAAGGTCGGGACGGTTGGTCAGGGATTTGTTATCGACCTCAAACACAATATCGTCAATCGCGTAAACGTCTTTCAAATCGGTGCCGTTCGGAATATCGTCGGTAATGTCCATAATGCCCGAATTGTCATCGCTGATGCCGATTTCCTTTTCGGAACAGCACATACCGTTCGACACATAGCCTGCCAATTTGCGCGGGGCAATCGTAATGTCGCCGATTTGCGCGCCCACCTTTGCAAAAGCGGTTTTCATACCGACGCGCACATTCGGCGCACCGCAAACCACATCGACCAATTCCGCTTCGCCGATGTCCACTTTCAACAGGTGCAGTTTTTCGCTTTCGGGGTGTGCTTCCACAGACTTGATTTCTGCCGCGACAACGCCTTTCAAATCCTGCCCTTTTAAGAAGATTTCATTTTCCACTTCGGCAGTGGAGAGCGAGAACCGGTGAATCAAATCCAATTTATCAAGCCCTGCAAAATCCACATAATCCGAAATCCAATTCATAGATAAAAACATTGTGTCGCCCTCCTTTCTTATTCGTCATCCGTGAACTGCGACAGCGATTTTAAGTTGCCGCTGTTTAAGTCACGAATGTCTTTTACGCCGTATTTCATCATAGCAAGTCTTGTAAGCCCCAAGCCGAACGCGAAGCCCGTGTATTCCTCGGGGTCAATGCCGCCCGCCTTGAGCACTTCGGAGTAAAGATAGAAGCTGCGATGAAAGAACTGGATTATACACCCAATGAGCTTGCCAGAAATCTATACTA
>DAVZHM010000052.1:0-13593 GCA_052273845.1 Candidatus Fimenecus sp.
TTTGGACGATGGCGAATATAAACTGATGAGCGGCAACGAAGTCGGCGCCATGCTGACGGAATATGTGCTTTCGTCCCTTTCTGAGCAGGGGAAACTCCCCGCACAGCCGATTGTGGTCAAAACCATTGTGACTACGCGCTTGGTTGCGGAAATCGCCGCACACTACGGCGCCGAAACTGCCGACCTTTTGACCGGCTTTAAGTACATCGGCGAATTGGTGACCAAACTCGAAGAAAAAGGCGAAACCGACCGTTTTGTCATCGGTATGGAGGAGTCCTACGGCTATTTGCGCGGTGCACACGCGCGGGATAAGGATGCGGTTGTCGCGTCCATGCTCATTTGCGAAATGGCGGCGTATTACAAAGCAAAAGGTATGAGCCTTTATGACTTTATGCAGAGCATTTACAAAAAGTACGGGATGTACCTCAATACCTTGCTCAATTTCAATTTCGAGGGCGCGGCAGGGATGCAGAAAATGGCGGATATGATGAACGCGCTTCGCGAAAATCCGCCGAAAACCGTGGCGGGCGCGGCGGTAACAGGCATTACCGACTACAAAGCAAGCGTCAGCAAAGATTTGCAAAGCGGCAAAGAAACAGCCGTGGATTTGCCGAAATCCAATGTGTTGCAATACCGTTTGGAAGGTACTGACAGCGTGATTGTACGCCCGTCCGGCACAGAGCCGAAAATTAAAATTTATATCACATCGGTTGCCGCCACGCGCGAAAACGCACAGGCAAAAACCGATAAAATCGCCGCAGATATGGAAAAATATCTCGGCATCTGAAAGGAAAATCCGTTTTTATGATGAACAGCAAAACCGCCGTTCGCGTGATTGCCGTTGTGCTCGCCGTGCTGATGCTCGGCGGTACGGTAACGGTACTTGCAAGCGTGTTCGGGCAATTTTAAATGAAATTCGCGCGCAGATGTTTTCTGCGCGCGATGCTTTGTTGCACTTTTGGTCGAAATCAAGGTGAAGCACACCGTTTTGGACGAAAAATTCCCGGATTTTTCCGTTTTATACAGTTTATACAAAAAAATTGTTGACAAAAACGGATTTTATGGTACAATATATCTTGTATGCATTATTCCCATTTGTGAGGTGACCGATTTGGAGCAAAAATCCCACCAAACCGATGCCTCGCTGAACGCTTTGGTCTTGCAGGCGCAGCAGGGGGAGGACGCGGCGTTTTCCCGCCTTGCGGCGGAGATGATGCCCACTTTGCGCAGTTTGGCGCAACAGTATCAGTCCGCCGCCGTGGAGTCGGAGGACCTAATGCAAGAGGGATTGCTGGCGTTGCTTTCCGCGGTGCACACCTATTCAGTGGGCGGGGAAGCATCTTTCAAAACCTATGCCACTGTGTGTATTCGGAACCGAATGATTTCCGTATTACGCCGTGCGGTAGGCGGCAAAAGCGTGCGCACGCAGGACACAGTCCCGTTGGAGCCGAAGTTATCCGCTTCGGAGTTGACGGTCGAGGAACATCAGGACCTGCGGGAGGAATGTGAGAATCTGTTGCGCCGTGTAGACACAAAGTTGTCTCAAAACGAACGCACGGTGCTGTACCTGTTTTTGAGCGGTCTTTCTTATCGTGAAATTGCCGAACGCCTCGGTAAAACGCCCAAATCCGTTGACAATGCACTGCAAAGGGTTCGTCACAAACTGAAAGGGGAGTAATCCGCCTTTCGGGGAATTTCATAAATAAGCCCTTTCTCAGCAAGGAGAGCATTGACACTATGCAGCGGTGCAAACCCGCACGGGGTAAAAATATTTTTTCAAGCGAGGTAGCAAAATGTACGAAGACAAGACCATCATCTGCAAGGATTGCGGTAACGAATTTACTTTTACCGCAGGCGAGCAGGAATTTTACGCTGAAAAGGGCTTTGTAAACGAGCCCCAACGCTGCAAAGCCTGCCGTGATGCAAGAAAGAATGCTGCGAGAGGGGAAAGAGAAATGTTCACCGCGACTTGTGCTGTTTGCGGCGGCGAAGCACGCGTTCCTTTCCAGCCCCGTGACGACCGTCCGGTGTATTGCAGCGAATGCTTTGCAAAGATGAAGGAAGAACAGGCATAAGGTATTTAGGTTTATAAATTCCATAAATTATGCAAAGAGCGCACACCTTTTCGGTGTGCGCTTGTTCTTTATCTGTAAAACATATTTACGGATAAAAGCGTTTGCCGCCGTGGCGAAAAATTCGGTGTGGAAAACACATATATCCCATACCGTTATAAGCAAACACACAGAACCTCCCGCAGCGGAACAGGGCAATATTTTTCATGTTTTACTCCTTCTTTGTTTGTATCCGGTAATTATAACAAATTGTTATGCAAACGAATTATATAACAATTTGTTATTTTTGTCAATATATCAATTTGTTTTATGCCATAATGCATATGAGGTGAATGTAATGGCATATGACAGATTGCGTGACTTACGCGAAGACGGAGATTTTTTGCAAAAAGATGTTGCAGCGATGCTGAACTGTTCACAAGTGTGCTATTCTTTGTATGAAAACGGAAAACGCGATATCCCGACCGAAGTCTTGATAAAACTTGCGGACTTTTACAGCGTTTCTGTAGATTATCTGTTGGGGCTTACGGCTAACCCGAAGCGGAATACTTAATTTACAAAGAAATATTGTATTTTGGTAAAAAATGTGTTATATTTTTAAAATCGGGCACGGCGCTTGCAACTCCGTGCCTTTTTGCTTGTTAATACAGTTTTCAGGGAGATGAAACGATGGATTTTAAAAACAGCGGCATTATGTATGCACTTGCCGCGTTGGTTGTGCTGTTTGTTACGGCGCAATCCCTCTTTTTTATGGTGAAAGCCTGGAAACGGGGCAAAGAAATCGGCATTGAAACGGCAAAAATGAAGCAAACCGTCATTTCAAGCGCGCTCTTTTCCATTGCACCCGCCATTTCCATTTTGGCAACCGTTTTGGCGCTTGCATCGGCACTCGGCTATGTTCTGCCATGGATACGCCTTTCGGTTATCGGCAATTTGGCGTATGAAACCGTAGCGGCGGAGGCGGCGTTGGAAGCGCTCGGCACATCTATGTCCAACACAGACCTTTCCGCGACGGAGTTTTCCACCGTTGCGTGGGCAATGACGGTCGGCTCGTGTTTCCCGCTTGTGCTGTTGCCCATTCTTTGCAAACGAATTCATAAGGCGATGCGCAAAGTTTTGGGTACCGAAGCGGACGATGCGAAAAACGGCGAAGGGAAAGCCAAAAACAATATCGGCGATATTTTGGGCGCCGCGGCATTTATCGGCATTATGGCGGCGTTTATTGCAAGAAGCATTATGGGCGTGCAAAAGGACGGTCCCTCGGCAGGGTTTATGACGATTGCCGTGTTGCTTTCGGCTATGGTGTTCACCGTGGCGCTGGATTTGCTTTGTAAAAAGAAAAATCTGACGAAACTGGAGCCTTTCGTTCTGCCGATTGCGATGTTCGGCGCAATGGGCATTGCTGTGTTGCTGACACAGGTGTTGCCTGCGGAAGTGACGGAGTTTGTTTGGCGTTCCTATAACGAAAACGGCGACATCGTTTGGAGGGGACAGTCATGAAAAAAACAAAAACAGAAAAAATATACATTGATAAAATGCATATGTGGGGCAGCATTTGGTCTGTAACTGCGCTTTGCGTACTGTTCGCCGTGCCGCTTGTGTTTTCGCTTTACTACAACGCGTTTCCGCAGTTCAACATATTTTTACGCGCGGTAATTAAAATCATTCCGATTTATTGGAGTACAGCGATTATTGAAGTGATTACATACACCCCCATGCTTGGTGCGGGCGGCACATATCTTTCCTTTGTGACGGGCAACATCACAAATTTAAAATTGCCCTGTGCTTTGAGCGCGCTTGACCGTTCGGGCTATAAGGCAACAAGCGAGGAAGGGGAGGTTATCTCCACCATCGCCATTGCCGCATCCGCCATCACCACAACGCTGGTTATTGCGGTGGGCGTGCTTGCATTCGGGCCGTCCATTGCAAAAATCACCGCGCCCGATTCGGTTTTGGCACCTGCGTTTACCTATGTAATTCCTGCGCTGTTCGGTGCGTTGGGCGCATCGTATTTCACAAAGCATTGGAAAATTTCGATTTTCCCGATTTTGGTCGGCGTGCTTGTGTATGTGTTTGCCCCGACCATGGCAGTCGGCACGATGATTTTCGTGACCATTATCGCGTCCGTTGGCGGTGCGTTGGCATTGGTGAAATTGAAAGTTGTCAAATAAGATATATCGGTATATAAAAACGGGACACAGGCTTTGTAACTTGTGTCCCGTTTTTTAGTTTGGTTTAAAACTGTTTTTAACTTTCGGCGTGCATAATTTCTTTGACTTTCATCAGCCGAATGGTGTTGCTGCGCTCGTTGTCTTCCAATTTAGCGGTGATATACTTAATCGTCGCCTGCATTTCGGGAATCATCACATACTCAAGCGCATTCACGCGCCTGCGGGTGCGCTCCATTTCGTCCGAAAGCATATCGCAGGTCTTTTCCACCGCCGCCAATTCATACAGTTTCGGCATCAAATTGTTGATGGCAAGATACGCATCGTCCAATTTTTCCGAAGTAAAGGCGAAACCGTAGGAAATTTCCCCGCCGCCGTTTTCAGCCCCCTCGATTTTCGGCACTTTCATACTCATAATGTTGTGCACGGAAAGGTCGGGGGTTTTTGCCGCGGCGGAAATCATCAGCGCTTCTTCGAGTGCGGCAGTGCCCATTTGCGCTTCGGCAAGGCTTATCTGCCCCATAGCGTCTCCCAAAAGCGTTTCGATTTCGCGGCGCAGTTCGCGGTCACGGCGAATATAGTGCATAAACTGCCGCGCCATTTCGTCCTGCTTATCTTTGAGCAGTTTGTGCCCGCGCGAAGCGGTTGCAAGCCGCTTTTTGGTTTTTTGCAGTTCCATTCTGGTGGGCGTTACGGTTGCCATTACGCTTCACCGCCCTTTGGCATATACTGCTCAATATATTCTTTGTGAATACGCTTTAATTCCGTGCGTGGCAACATCGAAAGCAGTTCCCAGCCGATAGCAAGCGTTTCTTCAATACTGCGGTCGGTTTCGTAGCCTTGCGAAACATATTTTTCTTCAAATGCGGTTGCAAATTCCGCGTATTTCTTATCCATATCCGAAAGCGCCGAATCGCCCAAAACCACGGCGAGTTCCGCCGCCTGTTTGCCGCGCGCGTATGCGGCAAACAATTGGTCCATCGTGTCCGCGTGGTCCTCACGCGTTTTTCCCTTGCCGATACCTTTATTTTTCAGTCTCGACAAAGAGGGGAGCACGTTAATCGGCGGCTGAATGCCTTTCATATACAGTTCACGCGACAGAATAATCTGCCCTTCTGTAATGTAGCCTGTAAGGTCGGGGATGGGGTGGGTTTTGTCGTCTTCGGGCATGGTTAAAATCGGGATTTGCGTAATAGAACCTTTTTTGCCGTTGATGCGCCCTGCGCGCTCATACAAAGACGCAAGGTCTGTGTAGAGGTAGCCGGGATAACCGCGCCGTCCGGGCACTTCCTTGCGCGAAGCGGAAACTTCACGAAGCGCGTCGGCGTAGTTGGTCATATCGGTCATAATGACAAGCACGTGCATTCCTAAGGTGTATGCAAGATATTCCGCGCAGGTGATTGCCATACGCGGCGTGGCAATACGCTCAACCGCCGGGTCATCGGCAAGGTTTAAGAACAGCACGGAACGCGCAATGGAGCCTGTGCGGCGGAAATCCTCACGGAAAAACTCCGCCTGCTCAAAGGTGATGCCGATGGCGGCGAACACAACCGCAAATTCATCGTCGGTGCCGCGTACCTTTGCCTGTCTTGCAATTTGGGCGGCAAGTTGCTCATGGGGAAGTCCCGAGCCTGAGAAAATCGGCAGTTTCTGCCCGCGTACAAGCGTGTTCAAGCCGTCAATCGCCGAAACACCCGTTTGAATGAACTCCGCGGGGTAGTCGCGCGCGGCGGGGTTAATCGGTGTGCCGTTGATGTTCAGTTTTTCGTCGGAGAGAATCGGTGCACCGCCGTCGATCGGTCTGCCGATGCCGTCAAATACGCGCCCGATGATTTCGGGTGAAACCGCAAGTTCCAATCCGTGCCCTAAAAAGCGTGCTTTGGATTCGGAAATCTGCAAACCGTCGGCGCTTTCAAACAACTGCACAAGCGCGATGTTATCTCTGGCTTCAAGCACTTTGCCCAAACGCACTCTGCCGTCTTTTTCGTGAATTTCCACGAGTTCATCGTATTTCACATTGTCCACGCAATCGACCATCATCAGAGGCCCGACGAGTTCTTTGATGGTTTTGTAATCTTTACGCATTATTCGTCGCCTCCTTTTTGTGCCAAACTACGGAAGTAATTTTGCAAATCCGAGCGCAATGCCTGATAATATGCCGCCCAAGTTCCCTCCGGCTCATATTTCATTGCGGCAATGCGCATCATCAGGTCTTCAGGCGTTGCGTCGGCGCAGGATTCCCCGTCTTTGACCGCCGCAGACGCCAAATCGAACCAATACAAAATGATGTCGAGCATTTCCGCCTGCTTTTCGGGCGGGGTGAAGCGGTCAACTTCGCGGAATGCATTTTGCTGTAAAAAGTCCTCGCGCAAAGAGCGCGTGCATTCCAGTGTTAAGCGGTCTTTTTCGCCTAAGGAGTCAAACCCGACGAGGCTGACGATTTCGTTCAGTTCCGCTTCCTGTTGCAAAAGTGCGCGAACGCGGTCGATTTTTTGCGACCAATTTTCATCAATATGGTCGTTGAAATACGGATTTAAAGTGTTTGTATACAAAGAGTAACTTTTCAGCCAATCAATCGCAGGGAAGTGGCGCTGATACGCAAGGTCGGCGCTCAAGCCCCAAAAGACCTTAACGATACGCAAGGTTGCCTGCGAAACGGGTTCACTTGTGTCGCCGCCGGGCGGGGACACCGCGCCGATGGCGGTAACGGCACCTTCGCGGCCGTCTTTGCCGAGGCAAACCACATTGCCCGCGCGTTCGTAAAATTCCGCCAAACGGGTGGAAAGGTAGGCGGGGTAGCCTTCTTCGCCGGGCATTTCTTCGAGTCGCCCACTCATTTCACGCAAAGCCTCTGCCCAACGCGAAGTCGAGTCGGCAATAATGGCGACTTTGTAACCCATATCGCGGAAGTATTCTGCAATGGTGATGCCCGTGTAAATGGAAGCCTCACGCGCGGCAACGGGCATATCCGAAGTATTTGCGATAAGCACCGTGCGTTTCATCAGCGGTAACCCTGTGCGTGGGTCGAGCAGTTCCGGAAATTCCTTCAAAACATCGGTCATTTCGTTGCCGCGTTCGCCGCAACCGATATAAACGATGATATCGCTGTCCGACCATTTGGCAAGCTGATGCTGTACCACGGTTTTGCCCGAACCGAACGGTCCCGGCACGCAGGCAACGCCGCCTTTGGCAATGGGGAACAACGCGTCGATAATCCGCTGTCCTGTAACCATCGGTTCTTTCGGAACTTTTTTGGTTTTATACGGTCTGCAGCGGCGAACGGGCCATTTTTGCAGCATCGGCAATTCTTGCACATTGCCTTTTTCATCTTTGATGCGTACAATCGGGTCAAGAATGGTGCATTCCCCCGAAAAAATCCATTCTACCGTGCCCGAAACACCGTAGGGCACCATGATTTTTTGCGTGACGGCGGCGGTTTCTTCTACCGTGCCGAGCACATCGCCGACCGCTACCGTATCGCCGACTGCCGCAACGGGAACGAAGTCCCATTTTTTCTCACGGTCGAGTTTGGGGACTTCCACGCCGCGCGAAATGCGGTCACCTTCGGCTTTTGCAATTTCGGTCAGCGGACGCTGAATGCCGTCATAAATGCTTTCAATCAGTCCGGGAGCGAGTTCCACCGAAAGCGGTTCACCCGTCACATATACGGGCTCACCGGGGCCGATGCCCGCCGTGTCCTCATATACCTGCACCGAGGCTTTGTCTCCACGCAGTTCAATGACTTCGCCGATGAGTTTTTTCTCGCTGACGCGCACCACATCGTGCATTTGCACATCGCGCATACCGTCCGCGACAATCAGGGGGCCGGCAACCTTGCGAATGGTTCCGGCTTTCTTACTATCTGTCAATTTCGGCACCTGCCTTTATTCGTTATTAAAAATATTTGTGCCAAGGGCTTTTTCCATATTGGCGTTGATTTTTTGGAGTCCGTATCCTGTCGGTCCGCTTTTTTCGGGAACGGGTAAAATAATCGGATACGCGCTTTCGCGGTATCTGTGAAGCGGTTCTTCCAAAACTTCGGCGAAGTTTTCCGTCAGGAAAATTACCTGCACGCCGTCTTTTACAAGGAATTTTACCGCTTGCAAAGCCGCATCGGCAGACGTCACGGGGACGGTTTTTACCCCTGCCGCCGAAAACAGCAATATGGATTCGTGCATACCGACCGCCGCGATTTTCAAGTTATTCATACCGCGTCACCTCGGCTTTCCTGTTCACGCTTTTCTGCAAATAACAGGCGAAGCGCCTGTGCTTCTGTCTTTTTGCGGAAATAGTATTGCGCCAAAACACCGATACCGTCACCGTAACTCAAATCGGTCAGCACATTTTGAAGCGCGCGGTCGGTTTCTGCAAGGATTTCCGCTTCGCTTTTGCGGCTGTCCGATTCGGGACGCGCAACCGGCAAGAAGGCAAAGTCAAATGCACCCTCGTCTTTGTGAAGATGTGAAAGCCGTAAGGCGGTTAAGCGGTTTTTGCCCTCGCCATAGACCGTGAACAACGCCGTGAGCGGATGGCAGTTTTTCTTCTGCGCGGTTTTCAGCGCGTAATTGAACACGGCATTGTCCACAAGGCAACTGATGCGGCAGGGGTCATCCTCTGCTTCTATGCCTGTAAGCGACGCTTCGAGCGTTTCGCCGAGCATCGAGTAATCGCCGGTTTTTACGCAGATGCGCAACAGTTCTTTGGAAAATCCACCCTCGCAAAGGGCGTCCAAATCGGCTTCTTTGCCGAGTTTTTCGCATTTGAGCAGAACTTTCAAGTTCAGTGCGTCCTCCTCAAAGAACAAAAGCTGTGTCAGTTCTTCGTCGGGTGCGATTTCCCGCACAAACGCCGCTACGGTGTTTTTCTCGTCCTCAATTACATCGTAAACGGTTTTGCCGTCGGAAACTGCAGGATAGCCGTAATCCGCAAGCAACTTTTGAGCGGCGTCAAAATCCGCCTCCCGAAGCCTTGCAAATTGCTCATCGCGCAACACCTGATGCGATGTGCCGCTGATGCGTCCAATGGCGTAGGCATAGGATTTTTTACCGTAGACATTATACTCTGTCATACGCTACCCTCATTTGTCTGAAACAGGCTTTCCGCAAAACGGCTTTCGTGCTGTTCAAAAATCATATCGAGTACTGCATCAAAGGACAGGTCAATGTCATATTCTTCCGTGGACAAAATCAGCCCGCCGTCTATATCCTTTTCGATACTGCCGAGCGTCACATTTTTGCCGAAATCCTTTTTAGAGGCGACAAATAACTGTGCATCCCGTTCGCTGAAACGCAGTTCTGTTGCGCCGTCGCCGATGTTTGCGGAAATCCATTTTTCCAAAAGCGCACGGCGTTCGCTGTCCGAAAGATTTTGCATTTGCACCTTTGCCGCAGCGCGCGCTTGCTGTAACAGTTCGTGCTTGTGATTGAGCACAGCAATTTTGTTGTCGGATGCCGCCTGCTGTGCCGCGGCACGCAACAACAGTTCCCGACGAATTTCGGTTTGTGCCTGCAAATCGGCAATGCGTTTGTCCGTTTCGGCAGCAATGCTTTTTTGCACTTCCTCAGCACGCGCTTTGCCGTCCTGTTCGATTTGTGCACACTGTGCGGCGGCCTTTTCTTCAATTTTTTGTATGACTGTGTTTGCGCTCATATCGGTTCACTCCTTTCCTCTGCGATACGGCTGATTTTACAGTTGAATACCGTAAATCAGAAGAATAGAAGTCAAAAGCGCCAAAATCGCGTAAGTTTCCACGAGCGCGGTCATTGTAATACCTTTACCGGAAGCATCGGGTTGTTTGCCGGTCATATGGATAGCGCCGACAGCCGCTTTGCCTTGGCAAATACCCGAAACCAAACCTGCAATCGCCATCGGCATTGCCGCACCGAAGAATTGCCAACCTTGCGAAGCGGTCAAATCCACAGCGCCGCCGCCCAAAACACCGATTTGCACCATAATGAGAATGGCGGTCAAAAATCCGTAAATGCCCTGTGTACCGGGAAGAGCCTGCAACACAAGCAGTTTGCCGAATAATTCGGGCTTTTCCGAGGCAACGCCCGCCGCGGCTTTGCCCGCCGCCATAACGCCGATTGCCGAACCGCAGCCTGCAAGCGCCGCACAAAGCGCCGCACCGATGATTGCAATAGAAATACCTGACATAATTAGTTTCCTCCGTTTTCTTTGATTTGAATATATTTGGGGTTTATGGATAAGGGTTTGAACAGTCTGCCGCTGCCCTCATAAAACTTGCCGTAGAACTCGATATACTGTAAGCGGCAATCGTGCACGTAGGCGGAAAGAAGCCCAAGTACAAGGTTGAAAATATGCCCGACAATATAGATGACCAACGAGAGAATAAAGCCGATGACCGAGCCTTGAATCATACCTGCGAGCATATTCATCACCATGCCGACCACACCCGTTGCAAGGCTCAGCGCCAAAATACGGGAGTAGGAAAGAATGTCGCTTAAATAGTTGGTAATGCCGTAAAGACCGACCAAACCGCCTGTGATTTTGCCGAAAACACCTTTTTTGGCTCGCCCCGCCGTCAGCAGGATAATGCCTGCGCCCACGCAAGCCAACACAACGCCGACGGTGCGCGCGGGTTTTAAGAAGATGAGGCAAGTGCCGCCGATGACGAGCATCCACGAAACCTGGTCGCAAATTGCGTCAAACCAATGGCCTTGCCGAATGTGATTGACGATTTGCACGATAAGGCCTGTAAAAATGTGCGCCACGCCGACGCCCAAGGTCACAATCAGCATTTTCACGGGGTCTTCTAACGGCGAGAACAAAATCGGATGCCATGTTTCGCCGAAATAACTGCCGAACAGCACGCCGCAAATGATGGTGGTAATCGACGAATACAACAGCACATTGATGAGTTTTGCGGTGTCGCCTTTGGGTTTCATAATCTTTTTGACAATCGAAATAAGCACAACCATCAAAAGACCGTAGCCTGCGTCACCCATCATCAACCCGAAAATAATCCAATACCACGGCGCCATTACGGCATTCGGGTCGTAGCCGCCGTAACTCGGCACGCTGAACATATTGGTAATGCCCTCGAATTGGGAAACCGTCTTATTGTTTTCAAGCACGGTGGGGACATCTTCGTTTTCTTCGGGGTCACGCGCGGACAAGTCAAACACTTCGGTCACCGTCCGCACCGTTTGCTCCACTTCTTCCACGCGCCCGGCGGGCACCCAACCTTCTAAAATCACCGTTTGTTCGGTTTCCAAAAACGGGGTGTCCTCCAAATCGCTCTGTGCGCGGTAATGCTCGCAAAGCACTTGCGGTGCTACGCTTTCTTTTGCAAGGGATTGCAGTTTTTCGGTGGTTTCGTTCAATGTATCTTGCAAAGTTTCTGCCTTTTTGGCAAGACTTCGCAAAGCATCTGCAACCGTGCCGTGTGTCAACGGCAGAGTGCATTTTTGAAAGCCGAATGACGAGAGGTCGGCAGGGGGCGCATCTTTGAGCGCGGCGAGTGTGACATACGCGGTACGCTCGGTTTGTGAAACGGTTTGCAACGCAATTCCGTTTTCATCGCAAAATGCCTGAAACGCGTCCAACTGCTTTTCGGGCAGGGTACCAAGTGTACATCGCGTGTAGGCGCCGTCCGCCAAATCCTCTGCCGTTGCGGACAGTTCCGCCCACGGGTACAGCGTATTCTGCCGTTCTTTGAGTTGCTTTTGCCGTTCTTGCAAGTCGGAAAGTGTTTCCAAAAGCGTTCCCATTTCCGAAGCGGAGCTTTCTGCCGCTTGGTCGGGTGCTTCCAACTGCTCGAAATCCACTTGCGGATTTTCTGTGAACAGGCTCTTTTTCGGGGCGTACGGTTTTAAATCCGTCAGCAGTTTTTCCATACGCCGCAATGCTGCGGCATTGTCCGTCCCTGCGCGCGTGGCACCTTCCGGCTCGCAAAGCATAATACTGCCTTTTTTCTGCAACGCACGCAGAACTGCTTCCCGGTCATCACGCATCAAAACGAGCGTCACGAATTTCATCGGGACAATCAAATGCGTTCACTCCTTTCGGAAAATCAATCGAATTAAAGATAGGAGAGAATTTGCCGCACGGTTTCGGCTTGGTTGCGTTCGGCAACCGCGGACAGCGTTTTCATTGCGTCGTCCGCTTCTTTGTGCGTGCGCGCGGTTTCCTCAAGCGACTGCGCCATCGCCTGTGCCAACAGCTCTGCGGCTTGCTCTTTGGCGTTTTCAAAACGCGCCTGCGCATCCTTTTGCGCTTCTTCTTGTGCCTGCGAAACCGCATTTTCAGCGGCTTGCCTTGCTTCGGAAATCTGCGCGGCGGCTTTTTGCTCTGCGCCTTTGATTTCGGTGAGCATATCCATAGCGTTTCCTCCTGTAAAATAAAGTACCGAAAACAGTGTTTGCTTTTTCGGGTTCTCTATGCCTTTTCTTGCGAATTTCGCCGTGTAATCTAACACCGAAAGGCACGGCAGAATTCTTAAACAATAAAAGTATACGCGCGAAATTTTAACTTTTCTTGAACTTTTTAAAAGTCCAAAGAAATATAAAAATATTTTAGCATATTTTACCAAAAAACACAATGAAATTGTGGAAAACAGAACAAAAATCCGAAGTCTTTGGGCGAGGGGAAGTCACAGCAAATCTTGAAAATGCACACGCAAAACCGTATCGCAATCGCCCTGCCAAGCGATTCTGCCGACAAATCCCACATAGTTCACGGTCATATCCTTGTGAAACGCCAAAATATCGTCCGGTTCTTTTTCGGTCGGCTTTTTTCCGTCGCCGAAGCGAAAGCCCTCGGCTTCTGCCTGCAAAAGCAGTTGTAGCGCTTGCGCGGCGGTTTCGGTACGGATGTAAACGGTTTTGTTCGTGTGCATCACAATGTCTCGAATGGAATTTTTTGCAAATTTCATACTATTGCTCCTTATCAAAAAAATTTATGTATAAAGAGCGGCAAAAAAAGAAAACCCATCGGTACCGACGGGCTCGTGAGAAAACCTATCGGTCAAGCATTAGCACCTTACATAACGCAGGTTGCTGTGTGGTCAACGGGCTTGTCCCTCGCACACTCTTTATAGGTAATATGAAGTTTTGAATTGTATAGTTTTAGTATAGCAAAATGCGTGCCGTTTGTCAAAAGGGAAACGACAAAATCGTTTTCGTTGATTTTTTTACGAACTTATCTGCCGTGTCTTGACAAATTGGATTTTTCTGTGCTATAATAAAATATCAAGTTAGCGACCGCTAACACATCGCGGTCGCTTTTATTTATACAGCGCAGTTAGCTATTGCTAACTGAATATGTTAGCATGTTTCACGAGATGAAAGGAAGGTGGTTTTATGCCAGTGGAAGCGATGCAGGGCGTAATG
>DAVZHM010000053.1:0-13473 GCA_052273845.1 Candidatus Fimenecus sp.
CGGCGCCGTCACCATCGCCACCAATATGGCGGGGCGCGGTACCGATATTATCCTTGGCGGTAACCCCGAGTATATGGCGAAAGCCGAAATGCGCAAAAAAGGCTACATTGAAGAACTCATTGCTGAGGCTACCGGCTTCGCCGACACCGACAACGAGGAAATTTTGGAAGCGCGCAAAACTTTCCGTGAACTTGAGGATAAGCACAAAGCCGAGCTCAAAGAAGAAGCCGAGAAAGTGCGCGAAGCGGGCGGTCTTTACATTATCGGTACGGAACGCCACGAATCCCGCCGTATCGACAACCAGTTGCGCGGGCGCGCGGGCCGTCAAGGCGACCCCGGCCACAGCCGCTTCTACCTGTCGGCAGAAGACGAACTGCTTCGTTTGTTCGCAGGCGACCGCTTCTACACCATTCTCGATTCGTTTAAATCCGTCGGCGATATGCCCATTGAAGCAAAGATGTTCTCCAACCTCATTGAGGGCGCACAGAAAAAAGTGGAATCCAACAACTTTGCCACACGCCGCAACGTGTTGAACTTCGACGATGTTATGAACAAACAGCGCGAAGTCATTTACGGTCAGCGTAATCAGGTGCTTGACGGCGTAGACTTACACGCGACAATCGGAAAGATGATTACCGATTATTTCACCGCACAGGTGGAATTCTACTGCCCGCATTCGCTTCCGAAAGAAGAGTGGAATGTCAAAGGTATGATTGCAAAACTCAGTTGGGTTTTGGGCGGCGACAGCGCCGAGGGACTTTCCTCCCAACAGGATTTCATCGATTTGTTCTTAGAACACGCCAATCGGCGTTACGAAGAACAGACGAAAAAATACGGCGACTTGATTATGCAGGAATTGGAACGCAAAATCCTGTTGCAAAACGTAGACCTGCGTTGGATGGACCACATCGACGCGATGGAAGAATTAAAACGCGGTATTTATCTGCGCTCTTACGGTCAGCAAGACCCCGTTGTTGCGTTCCGTATGGAAAGTTTCGATATGTTTGACGAAATGACCGCTTCCATTCAAGAGGGGACCGTCACGGGTATTTTGACTGTGGTTTTGCGCACGAATGAAGAAGTCAAGCGCGAACAGCAGGCAAAAATCACCGGTACTTCGGGCGGCACGGACGGCAGCGAGAAAAAGCAACCCGTTCGCAAAGCCAAGAAACCCGGCAGAAATGACCCATGCCCCTGCGGCAGCGGCAAAAAGTATAAACATTGCTGCGGGAAAGATGAATAAATAAACCAAACACAGCCGCCCATTTTGCAGCATACTGTTAAGTCAGTGTGCTGCAGTTTTATTTGCGCTTCACGCAAGTTTTATTGCTTCGCAGTGATATGATGCTTCACATCGTGTTATTGCCTGCGGCAGTTTTCGGCGCGAATAAAACAGCACTTCCCAAAAGGGAAATATCACTCTGTGCTTCGGCACGGAATATCACTGCAAAAACAACTACCCGAAAAAGATTTTTCACATTCTTCTTCGGGTAGTTTTTGTCTGATACCGCAGCAATAAGACTTCCTTGTCAGGCGTTGCCATTCGGGCGGGTGTGTTTTATTGTTTCCGATACACCAAAATATAAAACTCCGTTTCGGTGGTTAAGGTTTCGAGCGTTTGCAGGCGCGCCTGCTCGGCTTTGCCCGTTTTATAATAGTAAGGCGTCATCAAAAAGAGATTTTGAATGTCGGTCGGGTTGTCAACGGTGATTTCGTTTTGCAAATGCACGCTTTCCGAAAGCACATAGCCGTTTCGGGCAAATTCGGCAACTTCGTTTGCATACGGATTTTCATACACAGCCGCTTTTAAGCCGTACAAGTGCTGTGCGCCGGGAATGACCTCTATCAACACGCCGCCGGGTTTTAACACGCGCAAAAATTCGGATTCGGAAAACGGCGAAAAAATTTCAAACAGCATATCCACGCTGTTTTCCTTTGCGGGAATACGAAACGCACTTGCCACGGCAAACTGCGCCGCGCGACAGCGTTTTGCGGCAAAATTCACGGCATCTTTGGAAATGTCAAACCCCAACACCTGCATTTTGTCTTTGAGCGCATCGATGATGCCTTGTGTGTAATATCCCTCACCGCAGCCGCTGTCGAGCGCTGTGCCGCCCGAAACAGCGTATTTCTTTGCCGTCGCGGTTATCGCATCACGCAAAGGCGCATATGCGCCTGTTTCCAAAAAAACGCGCCGTGCACGCACCATATCTTTATTATCCCCGTGGTTTTTGTTCCCCGAAGTGTGCAGTGCCAAATGCACATAGCCGCTTTTCGCTTTATCAAAACTGTGGCGGTTTAGGCACGCAAGCGTTTGCCCCGAATCCGTCAAATCTTCGCCGCACACAGGGCAGCAAAACCCGCACATGATAACACCTCCCGAAAAAGTTATGTCCATCATAAAACAGAATGATGAAAAAAGCAAGTCCCGTAAAGGCTTGCGCACCTTGCAAACTTATGTTAAAATAAAGGGTAAAATTCTTCGGCATATTTTTTCTTCGCCGAAAAAGGAGTTCTTGTATGATGGAATATACATTTTCCGACCGCATATCTTCTCTGCAACCGTCGGCAATCCGTGAGATTTTGAAAGCCACGGCAGACCCCGCAATCATTCCGTTTGCGGCGGGCAATCCCGACACTGCGGCATTCCCTGTGGACGAAGTCCGCGAAATCGCGGCACGCATTTTAAACGACAACCCCATTACCGCCCTGCAATACGGCGTGACGGAAGGGTATGCGCCTTTGCGCGAACGCGTAAGCGCGTATATGAAGCAAAAGCACAACATCGGGCGCGAGTTCGACAGCCTGATTATCACCTCGGGCGCAACGCAGGTGATGGATTTGGCAACCAAGTCCCTTTGCAATTTCGGCGATATTGTCATTTGCGAAACGCCGTCTTTCATCGGTTCGTTAAACTGCTTCCGTTCCTACGGCGTATCTTTGCGCGGCGTGCCCGTGGAAGCGGACGGTATGAATATGGAAATTCTTGAGCAAAAACTCAAAGAAAACAAAAATGTCCGTTTCATTTATACCATTCCGAATTTCCAAAATCCGTCGGGCAGAACCATGTCTTTGGAAAAACGCAAAAAAATGTACGAACTCGCCAAAAAGTACGGCGTGCTGATTTTGGAGGACAACCCCTACGGCGATTTGCGCGTTGCGGGCGAGCACATTCCGTCCATTAAAAGTTTTGATGAGGACGGTTTGGTTATTTACGCCGGCTCGTTCTCGAAGATTTTCGCACCCGGCGTGCGTGTTGCCTATGTGGTCGCGCCCGCGCCGATTGTGGCGAAAATGACCGTCGGCAAGCAAGCCGCAGATGTCCACACGCCCGTATTCAACCAAATGCTTGTGGATGAATGGATGAAAACCACCGACTTTGAAGCGCATATCGACAAAATTCGCGGCATTTACCGCAGGAAACTTAATTTGATGTGCAACTTGATTGACGAAAAACTGGGCGATTTCGTACAGTATGTTCGCCCCGAAGGCGGTATGTTCGTTTGGTGTGAACTGCCCGAAAACGTCCGCATGTTGGATTTCTGCCAAAAAGCGGTGCAAAATAAAGTGGCAGTTGTACCCGGCAGTGCGTTCACGGTAGAACCGCAGGAAACGACCAACTGCATTCGCATGAACTTTACCACCCCCGCCGACGAGCGCATTGCGGAAGGGATGGAAATTCTCGGCAGGTTGAAAGATGAAGTATAATTTATCCGATATAAATACCGTTCGCGCGGTGCTTGCGCGCCACGGATTTTCGTTTTCCAAATCGTTGGGGCAAAATTTCCTGATTGACGACACCGTTTGTCCGCGCATGGCACAGGCGGCGGTGGAAAGCCCCGAGGACGGCGTGTTGGAAATCGGCCCGGGCATTGGCGTATTGACCGCGCAGTTGGGTCTGCGTGCCAAAAAGGTGGTCAGCATTGAACTCGACCGTCGGCTGTTGCCTGTCCTTTCCGAAACGCTCGGGGAATTCGACAATGTTGAAATTATCAACGGCGATGTGCTAAAACTCGATTTATCTTCGCTCTTGCGCGAAAAATTCGCCGATTGCCGCAAAGTGACGGTATGCGCAAATTTGCCGTATTACATCACCTCGCCTGTGATTATGAAACTGTTAGAGGAACGCCTGCCCCTTTCGCAAATCGTTGTGATGGTGCAAAAAGAAGCGGCAGAGCGTCTTTGTGCCGAGGTAGGCACGCGTGAGGCGGGCGCGGTAACGGTTACCGTGCAGTATTACGCAAACGCCCAATCGCTGTTTTCGGTGGACAGAACTTCGTTTATGCCCGCGCCGAATGTAGACAGCGCCGTAATGCGCCTTTCTGTGCGCGAACAGCCCGAATATATGCTCAAAGACGAAAAGTTCTTCTTTTCGCTCGTAAAAGCCGCATTCGCCCAACGCCGCAAAACTGCACAAAACGGCATTTCGGCGGGGCTCTCCTTGCCGAAAGAAACGGTTGCCGCGGCACTGACGGAAATCGGCCTTAGAAGCGACATTCGCGCCGAAAAAATGACGATGCAGGATTTGGCATCGCTTGCAGACTTATTATATCAACCGTAAAAAAGGAGTTATTTCTATGTATTCTTACAAAGCCCATGGGACTTGCTCCCAACAAATTGATGTGGAGTTGGACGGCGACATCATCAAATCCGTGCAGTTCTACGGCGGCTGCAACGGCAATTTACAGGGGATTTCCAAAATCGTCATCGGCAAAACCGTGGACGAAGTTGCCGAATCCCTCGAAGGCATTCGTTGCGGTATGCGCCCAACTTCCTGCCCCGACCAACTTGTAAAAGCGTTGCGCGCGGCACAGGCGGCACAAAATCAATAAAGCACCGCAAAAACGAAACGCTCATGGCAGAAAATTTCTGCCGTGAGCGTTTTTTGCTTTATAAACGGATTATTTCCAAGAAAGAATCACTTCGGGATTTGAGAAAATCTCGTCGAATTTGTCGAACAACGGCAAACAGTCGCCGTAGTCAAACGCACGGTGGTCAAACGCAAATGTAATGGGCATAATCGAGCGAATTTCCACGCGTTCGTTGCCGTCCGCATCTTTCACCACACTCGGACGGCGTTGGACGGCGTTAATTGCAAACGCGGTGGTTTGCGGCGGGATAATTTCAAGCAAATAGCACATCCCTTTTTGTGCGCGGTGAATCGAGCCGAGGTTGGAAACGGTAGTTGTCCCCTGTTCAATATCGTGCCTGGTCAGCCGTTCGGTATTCGGAATCGAATAATACTGCTTTTTCGCCGCGCCCGTTAAGGAGTGCACCTTATGCTTGCCGGTTTTCGAGCCGTACAGGCGGCGAAGCGCTTGGAATATCTTGCCTTTTTTCAAGCCCTGCAATGTATTGTCGAGCGAGACCTCATACATAACCTCATTCATATCGGAATTGTTGGCGCGGCGCACGGTATCATTTACCGCCTCCGTCATTTCGCGCAAATTTTTATTGCCCATATCGTGCAAATTCACGGTCATCATACTGCCGTCGGGCAACATCATCGGCATGGAAATATCAATATTGTCGTGATATTTTAAGCACCCACGCACCAATTTTCGATTGAACTCCAATGTAGAATTCAGTTTCGGCGCGGCTTTTAAGCCCTCGCAAACCACCTTGAGCATTACGGTGTTGATGGTGATTTTCTGTGATTTATCGGCACAGCCTTCATTGAGGCGCTTGCATACTTTCATAAATTCCGTGACATCTGCTTCATAACTGACCACGGCGTGCGGGATTGTCTCCCAACTTTCCGAAGTCATATTGGAGACGATTTTTCGAGCAATGCCGAAATGTTCTTCTTTGTAAACTGCCATATTCTAAAACCTCCGCGGTAAAATTACATCAAAATGCGCTTTCGCAAAACCGTTCCCGAAACGCTTCGCACAGCGCAGGACGGAAATTCGGGTGCGCAATGGAAATCAGCGCACGGGCGCGCTCTTTCATTGTTCTGCCCTTTAATTGCGCGATGCCGAATTCGGTCACCACAAAATTGACATCGTTGCGTGTGGTGGTGACCGCCGAATGGTCGGTGATTTTCGCAACGATTTTGGAAATGCTGTTCTGCTTTGCGGTAGAGGGCAACGCGATAATCGACCGCCCACCGTGGCTCATGGTCGCACCGCGTACAAAATCCACCTGCCCGCCGACGCCTGAAAATTGGTGAATACCGATGGTATCCGACACGACTTGTCCCATCAAATCAATTTCAATGCAGGAATTGATAGACACCATATTGTCATTTTGCGCAATCACCAGCGGATGATTCACATATTCAATCGGATACATTTCCACATCCGGGTTGCCGCCGATATAATCAAACAGTTTTTGTGTGCCGAATGCAAATCCCAACACGGTTTTACCGTTGTGGATATTCTTTTTGCGGTTGTTAATCACGCCGCTTTTGAGCAAATCGACCACGCCGTCGCCGACCATCTCGGAATGAAGCCCCAAATCCTTTTTATCTTTGAGCGCTTCGCAAATGGCGTTCGGAATCCCGCCGATGCCGAGTTGCAAACAGTCGCCGTCATGCACCAAAGATGCGCAGTATTCACCGATTTTTCGCTCGGTTTCCGAAATCGGTGCGCTTTTCACTTCGGGCAACGGCTCGTCACATTCCACAAAGCAGTCAATTTCGGTCACATGTTTTCGCGCCTTGCCGTAGGTGAACGGCATAAAGCGGTTGACCTGTGCGATTTTCACATCGGCATAAGAAAGGGTGCTTTCTATGTAATCGGCATTTGTGCCGAGCGATACATAGCCGTCCTTATCGGGTGGGCTGACGGTCATAATCGCCACGCGTGGGCGAATGATTTCCCGAAGCACCATCGGAATTTCGTAAAAGTGACAAGTGGTAAACTCCGCCGTGCCGCCCGCAATCGCTTTGCGGTTGGAGCCCGATGCGAAAAAGGAATGGTAGGTAAAATGCCCGCGCATTTCGTCGAACACCCACGGGGTATCGCCGAGCATCAGCATATTGATGATTTCCACATTGTGAAATTGTTTATAAAGCGTTTGCAAAGCGCGCTCCACGCCGCGCGGCTCGCCGCACCCAAACGAAGTGACCACGCGGTCGCCGTCACGAATCTGCCCAAGCGCCCCTTCGGCGGACATACACCGTGCGCGGTATTCCCTTTCCCAATCCATACTTCTCACCATTTTACAAATTTTGTAAATTTGTATGTTAATATACAATTCAAATGTGAACCGTCTATTAACTTGGCACAAAAACCCGCTCTCAAAACAGAAAACTTGGTCTGTTTTACAAGGGGATTTTTGTCAGATTTGTAGAAATTCGGACGAAAAGGCAACTTCTACGATTTTTTTCTTTCTTTTAAAGAAAAATAAGTGTATAATATTTATTCTGTTGCGCGCAGGTAAAATCCCCCCCTGTGTGCGTCGCGGTCGCCGCCCTTACGCGTAAAATCTAATTCGTGCTTGTAGGGGCGCATATCCCTGCGCTATGGAAATTGCCCGCTTCCGATGGGAAGATATTTGCTTTATACAGTATAAAAACGGTTCGTACATTTTTGTGTACGAACCGTTTCGCGTAGAAATAGAATTTTTCTGTCACAAAATCGTTTTAGAGATGTTGTACGCACAAACAAATCTTTCCGTGTCTCCATCATTCGGTCAATTCTTGATACATCTTCCCCGCGGACTCTTTGGTGGCGTACTCTGTCACCTCAAGCACCTCGTATTTTTTGACGTTGCCGCCAAAGGTAAGGGCAATCACATCGCCGACCTTCACTTCATACGAAGCGCGTGCCGTTTTGCCGTTGACCTCGGCGTGTTTTGCGTCGCAGATTTCGTTGGCAACCGTGCGGCGTTTGACAATACGGGAAACTTTCAAGTATTTATCAAGTCTCATGGTTTTCTCCTAAAAGAAAAGCAGGGGGAATATGCGTTTCCCCCTGCCGAAAGTTTGAAAATAACTTATTTCACAATGTCTTTCAGAGCTTTGCCTGCTTTGAAAGCGGGAACTTTGGAAGCAGCGATGGTCATGGATTCGCCGGTCTTGGGGTTGCGACCCTGTTTTGCAGCGCGTTCACGAACTTCAAAAGTACCGAAGCCGATGAGCTGAACCTTTTCCCCTTTTTTGAGTTCTGCAGAGATTGCATCAAAGGTAGCTGCGACTGCTGCGTCTGCATCTTTCTTGGAAAGGCCTGCTTTTTCTGCAACTGCTGCGATGAGTTCTGTCTTATTCATTTTGTTTTCCTCCGTTTTTTTTGATATATCTCCAAACGGCTTTGCCGTTAAGATTCTGTGTGATGTGCTTCTTTTACTTCATCCCAAAGGCGGTCAAGTGTTTCTAAAGATTCATTTTCCATAGAAATGCCGCGTTCTTTTGCAAGCGCTTCCACCTTTGTAAACCGCGCTTGGAACTTGTCCGTTGCGGCAGTCAAGGCTTCTTCGGGGTCTATGTGCAGTTTTCTTGCAACATTGACTGCCGAAAACAGCAAATCGCCGAGTTCTTCAAACATATTTTCCCGGTCGCCTTTTTCAACGGCTTCCAGCAATTCCGCTTGCTCCTCGGGGAGTTTTTGCAATGCGCCGTCTGCATCTTCCCAATCAAAGCCAACCTTTGCCGCCTGACTTTGGATTTTGTCGGCGCGCATTAAGGCGGGAAGTTCACGGGGTACGGACTGCATTTTGTCCGCCGTGGTTTTGCGCTGTTTTTTATCGGACTTAATTTTATCCCAATTCACGAGGACCTCAGCCGCGTTTTGCACCGAGACATCGCCGAACACATGCGGATGCCGTTCAATCAATTTTTTACAAACGCCGTCGGCAACATCGGAAAAATCGAAAACCTGTTTTTCCGCCTCCATCTGTGCGTGAAAGACGACCTGCATTAACACATCGCCCAATTCCTCGCACAAAAGATGACTGTCCTTTTTATTGATGGCTTCAATCGCCTCGTAAGTTTCCTCAATGAAATTTTTGCGAATGGACTCGTGGGTTTGTTCCCTGTCCCACGGGCAACCGTTTTCGGAACGGAGTATCCGCATAATTTCCACAAGGTCGTCTACATTGTATTTTTGTTTGAAATCAAAGTGTGGTTTCATACTACAATCATCTTCCCTTATTTTACTCTAAAAATCCATATTTTGCAAGCATTTTAGCGATTTTTTCACCTTTCGGGAGCATATTTATATCATCTTTGGCAATCCCACCGACCAAAAGCATTGAAATTCCGTAAACCAAAACGGCGAAAACAATGGCAATCGCACAGGCGATGATATTGGTAAGCGAAAGTGCCCCGCGTGACAAATCAGGCAAAATGTTAGAAAACAGCCCGTAACTTGTATATCCCGCCACGCCGCAAAGCACACTGCAAATGAGCGGTTTTACAAACACAGACATCCCATTGATGCGCACCTTCGTGGTGCGAATAAGCGCGATATAGTTGTAAATCACGATGATGGTATAGCAAATCACCGTGCCGAACACCGCACCGTTGATGTTGAAACGCGGTATGCCGATGAAGATATAGTTGGCAACAACTTTCGCCACCGCGCCGACGGTCAGCGAGCGCAAAGGCACCGAGGGTTTGCCGAGCGCCTGCAACATATTGGTCATCGGCTGAGAAAGCGAAATCAGGAATATGGTATAGCCGTAAGCCGCCATAATCGGGGCGGCAATCGGAATGGCCGAAGCCGATTTGCCCGTTTGATACATCATATCGAGTATCGGCGTCGCAAGCACGCCCATGCCGATGCCCGCGGGCAGAGAAATCATTAAGGTAACGCGCAAAACGGATTCTATGGAGATTTTGACGATTTTCTTGTCTTTGACCGCCCACGCCGCCGAAAGCGCGGGAATGGCGCTGACGCCCAAAGTCATGGTGATGGACGGAATCAAATTCTTGAAATCCAATGACATCGTATACGCGCCGTACAGATATTTCGCAATATCCTCATCTAAAATCTGCGAGGCGGCAAGCGATTCGCCGTACACAGAATGGATATAATCCAAATTCGACATAATCATCGTATCCAAACGGTTTTGCACGGTGATGGAGTCAATGAGGTTGGTCACGCTGAACACAAGAGAAGACGCGACAACGGGGATTGCAATGGACATTAAAGTTTTGGCAATTGCCGACCCCGCAAGCGGTTTCGGGGAATTGACCAATTCCTCACGCGTGATGCCGTCGCCTTTCACTTTATATAAAATCATCATATAGACCATACCGACCACGGTACCGACCGTCACGCCGATTGCCGCACCTGCCGCGGCGTAGGGGTAAATTGCGCTCATCGCCTCGGCTTCGCTCGTCACGGTCTGCCCGTAAACAGGTAAGCCTGCATCAAAGCGCGAAAGGCCGTACTGTATGGCGATTTTGGCGCACGCAAGCCCCGCAATCACCTTGCCGACGGCTTCCCATACCTCGGACATCGCCGTGGGTGTCATATTGCGCAGTCCGTTGTAATAGCCACGGTAAATCGACATAATACAGCAGAAGAGAATAGACGGTGTGATGGCAATAATCGCAGGAATAGCCTCTAAGTTTTTGGCAAGATATGCATACGGGTACGCAAGCCCGAGCATCAATGCCGTGCCGACGGCGCCCGTAATCAAGAACAGGCGCGCGGCAACCTTGAAAATCTGTTTTACATCGCGAAAGCGGCCCAAAGCAACCTGTTGCGATACCATTTTGGAAACCGCCACGGGCAAACCCGCCATGGATACGGTATAAATCGGGATATATAAGTTATATGCCGAGTCAAAACAGCCGCGCCCAACAGCGCCGACCATATTAGAAATCGGAATTTTATACAGAATTCCGATGATTTTGACAATAATCGTTGCCGCCGCCAACACCATGGCGCCGTTTAACAGCGATTGACTTTTTCGTTTTTTCTGCGCCAAAATCAATTTCACTCCCATTCTGCCGTTTTACAGCGAAATACAGAATACCATTGAAAAGGGTCTTATGTCAATCCGTATTTTGCGAAAGCCCCGCCGCCCCTAAAAACTCACGCAGCAACGAGTCCTCGGGGATAAGTGATGCAGAAATCGGCACAAACTGCCGCAGTGCCGCGCAAAGCTCCTGTGCATCCTTTTTCTGTTCCCCGTGCAGTTCGGCGCCCGCAAGCATTGCAAGGCAAGTGTCCCGAAACACGCACGGCGCGCTCAAATGCACGGAATTGATTTTCACATCGGCAAGGTCGCGGAAAGGAAAGAGGTATTTGTCCTCCCCTTTATGCACGTTTTCCCACAAATTATAGGTGTTTTCCACCGAACTTGCGCGGAACAGATAGTCACGCGTCATTCTGCGCAAAAAGCGGAGATTGCGTTTGTTCAACACAATTTTGCCCCGTTCATTATATATGCGCGAGGACACGCTGATATAGATTTTCAAAAGATTTTTCTGCGGCAGGGCATCGGTGATAATCGGATTTAACGCGTGCAAGCCCTCGACCACCACAGCGTCCTGCGCGCCGAGGGTAACGGTGCGCACAGAAGCACTTCGTTTGCCCGTGGTAAAATCGAAAATCGGCAAATCGGTGCTTTCGCCCGACAAAAGTCGGCACATGGTTTCGGCGAACTTCGGCAAATCCAAAGCGTACACCGTTTCAAAATCGGGTTTGCCGGTTTCGTCAAGCGGAATTTGGTCGCGGTCAAGATAGAAATCGTCGAGCGACACCACATAAGTCTGCATACCGCGGCGAATACATTTTTCCGCGATTTTGTTGGCGGTGGTGGTTTTGCCTGAAGCCGAAGGGCCGGCGAGCATCACGATTTCGCGTCCGTCATCGGCGGCAATACGCGCGGTGATGTCATTTAAAATATTGTCGAACCGCATTTCACTGCGGCGCACAAGTTCCTGCGGGTCGTTTTCAGCCAAATCGTTGATATATTCGATATAGTTGTTGATGTTCGACATAAAACCGCTCTTTTCTTTATAACTTATGGGTTTCGTAAAACGGCAAAACCGCCGCCTTTCGTTTTTCGATTTCCCGGAACCCCGAAATATATTCATATGGGTATTTATAGTTAAATATGCGCGCAATCTCTTTGCCGTGCGGTGCTTTCAGTTTGGTCACCGCTCCTGCGCCCACGGCGAACACGGTGTGACATTCTTCCATCATAAAGATGTTGTAAAGACATTCAAATCCCGTTTTTGCGTAGCCGGTGTTTTCCAAATTGCCGAGTGTTTTGGACTGCCGATACATATAATACGGATTGTAGCCCGATGCGGTCAGGTTTTCATAAGCGTAGCGGAGCATTTCGTCTGCCGCCGTGCCTGCTTCGCGGTCGATTTGCGTATTCTGCACGCCGAGATTGGAAGAACGCTTCAAAGAAAGCGTGTGCACGGTGATGTTTTCGGGCGCAAAGTCCAACGCTTTGTCGATGGAACTGTAAAAAGAGAAAACGGAGTCCGTCGGCAAACCTGCAATGAAATCCATATTGATATTTTGAAACCCGACTGCGCGCGCTTCATAAAATTTTTCCGCGGTAAGCGCAGACGTGTGCTTTCTGCCGATGACACGCAGTACATCGTCATTAAATGTCTGCGGGTTAATGCTGATGCGCGTCACGCCGCCGTTTTTAAGCGCTTCCAATTTTTCGCGGGTGACGGTGTCGGGTCTGCCCGCCTCCACAGTATATTCACGCACCGTGGAAACATCAAACGATTCGCCCACCGCCATAAGCAAGCGCTGTAAATCGTCCGCCGAAAGGGTGGTGGGTGTGCCGCCGCCGAAATAGACGCTTTCCAAACGAAGTCCCAATTTTTGCGCCTGCGCGCCCGTCAGACGGATTTCCTCACACAGAAGCCGCACATAGTCGGGCACCAATTTTTTGGCGGTTTCGCTCGTCATGGCGTGCGAAACGAACGAACAGTAACTGCACCGCGTGGGGCAAAAGGGAATCGAAACATATAAACTGCATGAGTCGGGCCGCGAAGTACCGATAATCGCCGTTTCGCGTGCGGCAACGCTTTCGGTCAAAGCGGTTTTTTGCGGAGAGACGAAAAAACGGTCGGTAAAATATGCACGCGCCGCGTCCTTGCCCATTTCCGCCTGCAAATTCAAAAGCAATTTGGACGGACGAATCCCCGTCAAAAGTCCCCATTGCGGCGTGTAGCCCGTAAGCGCTTGCAAGCCCTCAAACAAAAGCGAGGCGAGCGCCAATTCGCGGTCGGGCACATTTTCAAGCGGCATGTTTTTTTGCCAATGCGCTCCTTGAATATGCAACTCTGCGCGTGCGGTATTTTCGCAAATCTCCGCCGAGCAAATATCTTCCCCCGGTTCAGGAACGGTTTTTTCATATACCACGCGGATTTTTTCGTTGGGGAAAAATACCCGTGTCAATTTTTCAAGTTCATATTGATAGGCATTGCCCAAAACTTCTAAAATCATCGCCCAAATCTCCGCATATACCGATTGTGTGTGCGCTCATACGCGAGGGTGGTTGCGCGGTTGTGGTTTACAAAGGGCTGGAGAAAGTACCGCTTGG
>DAVZHM010000054.1:0-12979 GCA_052273845.1 Candidatus Fimenecus sp.
CATACGGCTGTTCCGCGGAAAAATTAAAAAACTGCACAAGGCGGTGCAAGCGTCGGACGGCAGACTGCGCGCGTTTTTGCAGGAAGCGATTGAAAGCGTTTTGGCGCTGCAGGTATTCGGTGTGCAGGAAAAGGTCACGCGTGAAGCGGACGAGCGTCAAGCGGAAAATTACGAGGCGAAAATCCGCCGCAACCGTTGGTCGATTGCGGCAAACGCAGGATTTTTGGCGGTGTTCTCATTCGGTACGCTGTTCACCTTGCTTTGGTGCGGTTGGCGGCTTTCTGCGGGCGCGATTACATTCGGCACACTCACCGCGCTGCTGCAGTTGGTCAACCAGGTGCAAACGCCGTTCACCAATCTTTCGGGGCTGATGCCGAAATACTATTCAATGCTTTCCTCCGCCGAACGGCTGATGGAATTGGAAGCGCTCTCCGACGATGCGCCAAAGCCGACAAAAGAAACGGCAAGTCTGCACAACTTTGAGGCGGCACATTTTCGCGGTGTTTCATTCGCATACGGGGAAAACACCGTGTTTTCCGAAGCGGATTTGGAAGTGCGCAAAAACGATTTCGTGGTGATTTCGGGCATTTCGGGCATCGGCAAAAGTACGCTGTTCAAATTGCTGTTGGGCGTGCTTACGCCTCAAAGCGGCGAGATTACCGTTACGGCGGACGGCAAAGAATACCCCGCCTGTAAAGATACACGGTCTTTGTTTGCTTATGTGCCGCAGGGCAATATGCTGTTTTCGGGTACGGTGCGCGACAACATTCGGTTTATCAAAGAGGACGCCACCGACGAAGAAGTATCGCGCGCGGCAAAAATCGCCTGTGCCGATACCTTTATCAATGAATTGCCCGAGGGTTTGGATACGCGCCTCGGTGAGGGCGGCAGAGGACTTTCCGAAGGGCAGATGCAGCGCATTGCCGTGGCGCGCGCGGTTTTGACCGACGCCCCCGTTCTGCTTTTGGACGAAGCGACTTCGGCACTCGATGAGGAAACCGAAGCGAAACTGCTTGCGAACATTCGCGCGCTGCGCGACAAAACCTGTTTGATTATTTCGCACAAGCAGGCGGCATACGCGATTTGCACGCGGGAATGGACGGTTGCCGACGGCAAAATTACAGATGTCTCGCGGTAAAAATCCCGTTTTTCGGGGAAATAAAATTTTCTATTGCGGAAACGAAAGATATTTGCTATAATTCTTATGATTGGAAAAAAATTAGGGGAAAGGGAAGTATTATGGATCAGAATACAACGATTTCCAAAACCGAGCAAGAGGGCATCAGTTTTGAAGTCCTGATGATTTATATCCGCAAGGTTTTGAAAAAATGGTGGGTTGTTGTTTTGTCGGCGGTTCTGCTTGCAGTTGCAGGGTTTGCCATTGCAAAGCTGACCTACACACCGCAATACACTTCGCAAATTATGTTCGTTGCGAGCAATAAAGACACATCCTTGATTGTTTCGGGGCAGAGCAACGCCGACATCAATGCTTCGGTCGCTTTGGCGGAAAACTACAAATACGTTTTCACCACCACGGAATTGACCACTAAGGTTGCCAACAACTGCGGCTATAAAGTGACCGCCGACCAAATCAAGAGTTTTGTTTCGGTGCAGTCCGTAGAGGACACTTCCATTATCTATTTGACGGTAACCACCACCGACCCCGAGGTCTCCTTTGCTATTGCAAACACCTATATGCGTTTTTATGAGGATACCATCAACGAGGCATTCCCGAGCACCACATTGAAGGCGATTGACCCGCCCCTGGTACCTGCCGGCCCGAATGCCAACAGCAACACGCTCTTATACACGGGGCTTGGCTTTGTGATTGGCGTAATCCTGTCCATTCTCGTCTTGGTCGGTATGATTATTTTGAAAGATACCGTAATGAGTTCCGACGACATCAAGAGCAAATTGGGTCTGAAAATTATCGGCAACGTGAACCATGTTTCCGTTAAAGGGAAAAAAGGCGAAAAGCAGAGCATTTTGCTGACGGACCGCCGTTCCGGCTTCGGCTTCATCGAAGCGTTTAAACTGATTCGTACCAAATTGGAACACACGCTCTTGCGCAAAGGGCAAAAGGCATTTGTTGTAACCAGTACGGTGGAAAACGAAGGCAAAACCACCACCGCCATCAACATTGCACTTGCGCTTGCCAAAAACGGCAAAGAAGTGTTGCTGATTGACGGCGACTTGCGCAAACCCGCTGTGGCAAAGGCGTTGAGCATCAATGCGGCGGACGATACCGGCGTGCTCGGCGTGGTCAACGGCAGCAAATCGCTTGCGGACTCCATTAAATATTCCGAAAAATATAATCTGTACTTGCTGTTGAACGGCAAAGGCATTCCCGACCCGTCCGAGTTGCTTGCAACAACGCAGATGGAAGAAATCATTGAATCTGCGAAAAAGGAATTCGATTACGTGGTTATTGATACCGCGCCTTGCGGCGTGGTGGCAGACGCCTCTATTTTGGCAGGCTTCTCCGATGCAATCGTGATGGTCATCCGTCAGGATACCGCACCCGCACGCCGAATTAAACGCGCACTTGAAAATTTGGACAATTCCGGTACGGAAATCATCGGGTGCATTTACAACGATGCAAAAACAGGCCTGGGGAACGGAAACTTCAGCCGTCGGTACGGTTATGGCTACGGCTACGGCTATGGCTATGGCTACGGCGATAAGCATTCCGACAAATAATCAGCAGATTTCTTTGCGGTGGTCAAAAACAGACCACCGCAATTTTCTTTTTGGGAAAAATTGTGATTGGAACTTTTCCTGATACAAGATATTGTGCAATATATTGTGCAACAAATGGAAAATACGCAGTGAAAAAACTGTAAAAGCGTGCATTTCGCACAAAAATTGCAAAAAAATTGTTGACGAAATGGTTTTTTTACGATAAAATACAAATGTGTATATGTATAAGTATCCTTCTCGGTGTATTTGCCGTATTCTGAAATCCGGAGGTTTTTTCAACTATGGATATGAATATCGATATGAAAGATTTGCTCGCGAAACTGAAAGGCGGGCAAAAGAAAGATGCACGGGCGGGCAGTTTGTTCGTCAAATTCTTTGAAAAAAATCCGAAGATGAAAATTCTCATTCCGGTTATTTTCTTAGTAATCGCGGCAACCGTTGCGGCGGTATTCATCTTTTCGGGGATCAATACCGACACGGATGTGGATCCGAATTCGGTGCCGGCGGGTGCCTCGGTAGATGTTTTGCCGATGCTCGAACGCAATGAAGGCGTTACCCTTGCCGATGGCGTGGATCCCTTTGCCGAAGATGTTATCGCCAACGCGAAACTGACGGGTATTCTCTATAACTCCGACGGCTTCCGCACCGCGATTTTGAAAACGGAATACGCTTCTTACATCGTGCAGGTCGGCGATTATGTCGGCGACTCCACTTGGCTTGTGGATGAAATCACCGATTCCGACGCCACCTTCTCCACGGGCGAAAAAGTCCGCACGATTTCGCTGGAGAACGCATAAACTACGCATCGAACCCACCCGAAATTTACAGAAAGACTATTGTTAGGGGGACTCACATATGAACGGTTCTAAAAAATCCTTAAAGGCGGTTTTGGTATTTGTGTTGGCATTTGTTTTGCTGACCAACGCCGTACTGCCGATGGCGGTTGTCGGTTCAAAAAGCGACAACGCCGCCGAATACCAATACTATTCGGTGAAAACAGGCGATACGCTGACGCGCATTGCCAAGAATTACGGCGTCACGGTAAGCGACATTATGACCGCCAACGATTTGTCCAACGCGGACAAAATTTACAGCGGGCAAATTATTAAAGTGCCGCTGAGCTCCGCAACGGCGAAAGGCAATTCTTTGGTATCCTCCCGCATTTCCATGACGGTTGTGAACGCCAATGTAAAAGACGTCCTTTCCGCGATTGCACTTAACGCGGGGTACACCGTCATTATGTCGAGCAGCGGTGAAACCGGCACGGTGACCGTTACGCTCGAAGAAATGAGCGCGCTCAAGGCGATTGATTATGTTACGCGCCTTGTGGGGATGACGTTCTTAAAAGACGGCAACACGATTTTTGTCGGCACAGCCGATGAACTGAATACCACATTTGTGGACAAAACCGTGTTGACCAAAATCAAACTGAATTACATATCTGCGCAAGGTTTGCAGACGCAAATGTCCGCACTTGGGCTTTCCAATGTGCAGGTTGTCGGCACCAACAACGCCGATGAATTCTATATTTCGGGTTATCCGAAGGAACTTGCCAAGGTTTCGGAACTTGTGAAACTGTTGGATGTCAGCTCGAATATTATGGCGGGCGGCGGTATGATTGCTTCCAAATTCACCCCCCTTGAGTTAGAACATATTACCGCAGAAGAATTCAATGGCTTGCTCGGCAATCTGGGCTTGAGCACGGGCATTGTACTGTCCTCCCGTCCCTATACTTTGTATGTATATGTTACCGGTTCCAATTTGACCGATATTAAAACCATCAAAAACATTGTGGATAAACCGCTTTCGGGCGCAAATCTTAACGCGCAGGGCACCACCGCAGCTCCCGATTCGAGCAACGGCGATGTGACCATCGCCCCGCCTGCGACTACCGCGCCGCCCACCGGCGAACCCACCACCGGCACGCCGACCACGCCGTCTACGCCGACCACGCCGACCGAAGGACCCATGGTGCTTCGTGAGATTGAATTGTCTGTGATTGACAGATCTGCCGCCAAAGAAGTGCTGCAGAGCTTCCCTGTTGAGGTTACGGTGTACGGTCCCGAAAAAATGACCAAGAAAATTTGGATTGCCGGCACGCAGGATCAAGTTGACCAGGCGGAAGCGTATATCCGTCAGTTCGACAATGCGGATTATGCGTCCTCGGTACTCAACGATAAGAGCTTCTTCGCTTATGAGTTGCAGAATTGCACTGCGGCGGAAATGCTTGACAGACTTTCGGCACTGAATTTGGAAGGCGTAACCTTCAAGACCGGTACCTATGCGGCGCTTACAAAATCCTTGATTGTTTATTGCGAGCCGTATCTCGTAGAGCCGACCAAAGCGTTGCTCTTGGAAATGGATACCACCGCAACAAGTGAAGTCTCCAACCGTGCGATTGAAGCCACATCGAACGAGACGGTAGCGCAGCAGCGTATTAACGCACTCCGTTCGTTGTATCCGGAATTAGACTCTTACACCTTCACGGTGAAGATGATTCCCGACAAAGACGGCACCTCGAAATACATCACCTATGTGATGGCAAGTTCGGAGATGGCGGATTATATCAAGGCACTGTTTGCAGAACTGAATACCGCTTCGTAAATCATTGGGGGTGCGGGTTTCCCGCACCCTAAAGCGGTTTCTAAATCAAAAGCGACTTTAAAGGAGTTGTACCTTTCGTGAAATATACCGGCAAACCCAGCAATTATCCTTTAACATTAACCGACCTTTTGCGGTTGACAGTGGAAAAGGGCGGTTCCGACCTGCACTTGGTTTCGGGCATTGAACCTTGTATTCGTATCAACGGCGACCTGATTCGGCAGGAAATGCCGGAAATGCAGCCCGAAGATGTGGAACAACTTCTGTTTTCGTATATGAACGAAGAGCAGAAAAAGGCATTGGAAGAAGAATGGGAATTGGACCTTGCGATTTCCGTGCCGGATTGTGCTCGATTCAGAGGCAACATTATCATTCAGCGCGGTACGCTTGCGGCGGTTTTCCGTGCGATCCCGTTTAAGGTTCCGGAGCTCGAAAAACTCGGCTTGCCGCAGGATGTAAAACGCCTTTGCAACCTGCCGCGCGGATTGGTACTCGTCACCGGCCCTACGGGCAGCGGTAAATCCACCACCCTTGCCGCAATGATTAAGTACATCAACGAACGGTACGAAACCAACATCGTTACGGTTGAGGACCCCATTGAGTTCTTACATACACACATCAAATCTACGGTGCGTCAACGCGAAATCGGCACGGATACCCACAGTTTCGCAAATGCTTTGCGTACGGTTTTGCGCCACGACCCCGATACCATTATGATCGGCGAAATGCGTGACCCCGAAAGTATTTCCATCGCCATTACCGCGGCGGAAACAGGGCACTTGGTGTTCTCTACATTGCACACGCAAACCGCACCCATGACCATTTCCCGTATTATCGACTCTTTCCCCGAAGGGGAGAAAGGGCAAATCCGCCAACAGCTTGCAAACTCTTTGAAGGCGGTTATTTCACAGCAGTTGGTTCCCACCGTAAACGGCAAGGGCAGAGCGCTCGCCGTCGAATATATGACGGACTCCGCCGGCGTGAAAAACCTGATTCGTGAGGAGAAAGAACATCAACTGTACGGCGCCATGCAAACGGCGCAGTTACAAGGTATGCAGACTATGGACCAAGCACTGATTAAACTGTGCAGAGAGCAGAGAATTTCCAAAGAATCCGTTTTGGATTTTTGCGTGGACGAAAAAGAAGTTCGGCGTCTGCTTGCTACCATGGGTTATTAAGATAAGATTTTTAAGGGGGCGTTCTCTTGGCATCCTTTACATATGACGGCTTAAACCGTCAAGGGCAAAGCGTGCACGGCGAAGTAGTCGCCGACAATTCCGCTGCCGCGATTGACAAATTGCGTGAAGCAGGCGTTGTTGTGACCGATATCAGCGAAAAGGTAATTAAGCCTGCAAAGGCGCGCGGCGGGAAAAAGGTTACTTTGACCGACGTTTCCCTGTTCAGTCGCCAAATGGCGGCAATGCTTTCGGCAGGTGTGCCGGTTACACGCGCACTTTCTACGCTCGCAAAGCAAGCCACCAATCCCACGCTTGCCGCGGCGATTGAAGATATTTCCAAAAGCGTGGAAGGCGGCGGTACATTGGCAGACGCGTTTGCGCAGTATCCGAAGATTTTCAACAGGCTGTTTGTTTCCATGATTGAAACCGGCGAATTGGGCGGTATTTTGGAACAGTCTTTGATGAGCCTTTCGGTGCAGCTGCAAAAAGAAAAGAACTTGAAAGATAACATCAAATCCGCCGTTTCTTACCCGAAAAACATCGGTTTGTTCGCTGTGGTTTTGCTGATTGTTATGTTGGCGGTCATGGTGCCGATGTTCCAAAAGATGATTCCCGGCGATATCTCCGTTAACGGCTTGACGCAGTTTATTTTTAATGCATCAGGAAGTTTGCGCAGTCAATGGTATTTGTGGATTTTGACGATTGCCGTCATTGTGGTGGTCGGTATTCTCATCAAGCGCAGTCCGCCCGCCCACAGAATTTGGGAAAATAACAAGTTGCGCATGCCGATGTTCGGCGATTTCATTACCAAAATGTGCGTTGCGCGTTTCTGCCGCACCCTTGCAACGCTGATTTCCGGCGGCGTTACCGCTGTGGAAGCCTTGCAGAGTGCGGGGCCGACCGCAGGCAGCGATTTGGTGGAAAAAGCCGTAAATGACGCGGTTGCCGATATTGAAGAAGGCAAAAGCATTTCCGAATCATTGGACAAAAGCGGAATTTTCCCGCCGATGGTTATCGGTATGATTGCCATCGGGGAAGAAGCGGGTACGCTTCCCGAGTTGCTCGATAAAGTTGCAGAGTTCTATGAAGAAGATGTGGAAGTGACCTCGCGCAACTTGCGCGCGATGATTGAGCCGATTGCTTTGATTTTGGTCGGCGGCTTGGTCGGTGCAATGTTGATTTCGCTGTATTTGCCGATCTTCACTGCAACTACGGCAAGCGGCACATAACCCATCGCATAAGAGAATAGGAGTCGGCATTGTAAAATGCCTTTAGGGAGAATGATAGTATGGCGAAATTGAAAAGCGTAATCGGTTTTGAGGCGGATACCGCCGAAATTCGCGCAATCGAATTGGCTAAGGTGAACGGCGCGGTTACGGTGCTCGCCTGCGGCAAAATTCCGTTGCCGGAAGGCGCGATTGAAGAAGGTTTCATCCGGGATGCGGGCGCGTTTAACCAATGCCTTGCCGATCTTTTGCAGAACGGCAATTTCAAATCGACCGATGTGGTGGTCGGGGTTAACAACGAAAATGTGATTATGCGTTATGCCTCGTTCCCGAAGGTCCCGGACGATAAATTGCGCAATATGGTGCTTTTGCAGGCGCAGGAGTTCATTCCGATTCCCGTGCAGGAAATGGAGATTGACTACGTGATTGCCGGCGAGAGCGTTAATGATGAAGAACAACCGGTGGTCAACGTGCTTTTGGTGGCGGCTCGCCGCAATATGCTCGATCAGTTGATTACCATTCTCGGTGCTTCCAAATTGCAGGTTGTGGACATTGATTCCTCCGTGCTTTCCGTATGCCGTGGGCTTGCCGCTGTTGCGCTGGATAAAAAATATGCCGTTTTAAACTTGACGGACGATATTTTGAATTTCCTGGTTGTTAAAAATAACGAAATCTCTATGGTGCGTTCCATTACCATTCCCGAACGTGCCACCGATGCGGTAAAAGCGCTGTTCTCGCAGACATACGAGGAGATTTCGGAAGAAACATTGGACGCCGTCGGCAGTATGCTGGCTTCGGAAACTTCTTCCTCTGTCAGTTACTACGCGATGCAAAATATGCAGGAACCGATTGAACAGATTTACTTTGTCAGCACGGCTCGGTGCGCCGAGGAGTTGGTAAAAGCGGTTTCCGAATCGGTGTACACCATACCGGTGGACATCCCAACCCTGTATATGAACGACAATCTCGGCTTAGATGCCGCCGCTGTTAAGGAATTCGCCGGATGCATCGGCCTTGCCATGCAGGCTTTGGAGGGATAACCGTGTTTAAAGTCAGTTTGTTGCCTGCCGCGTACAGAAAGCGGCTCGAAGAAAAGAAAAAGAAAGATTTGCTTGCGCGCATTGCACTCATTGTGTTGCTTTGCTTTGCAATCGTATACGGCGGTGTGTTCGCGCAAGGGCAGATTATGAATGCAAAGCTCAAAAAACTGCATAGGCAAAATGCCGAACTGCAACAGCAGTTCCCCGCTTTGCAACAGTATCAAACCATTTTTAACGATTTGCAAAGCGCGAAAAAAATGGTGGAAAGCGTCAGCCCGCAAGACCCGGAGGCCGTAGCGTTTTTGAACTTGATTGCCAACAACACGCCGGATTATATTCAGGTGCAGGAAATCAATTTGGAAAATTGGTTCACCGCGGGTGTGTGCACCTTGACATGTACTTGTTTGGATTACAGCGATGTAAACGATTACAAGGCAAGTTTTGAAACCGAGGAAATGCAGAAAACCGTTAAATTGGTGCAGTTGACCAGCATTACGCGGCAAGTCACCGAGGACGGCAAGAAGCAAATTAACTTTACGTTGGCACTCAGTATGTCCAACGCAGTGCAGGTACCCACCGAAGCACCGAAATATCAGGTTGTGACGGATAAAAAAGGCGAAGCGGTCACCAATGACAAAGGCGTTACCGAAACAACGGTTGTCACCCAGGCGGCAACTACCGCGGCTTCGGACGGCAGTACCGAAAGCACAACGAAGAAGTAAGGAGGCGTTGCGAGTATGGCATTTAATATCAATGTGAAGAAAAAAGATACCACAGCCGCCTCCGGCAAAAAGGGCAATATATTAGAGGACATCCGCGTATTTGTGGCGCTGATGGTTGTTGCCTGTATCGGGTTGATTGTATTGATTGTATTCGGTGTAAAGTCGAACGAGAAAATCAAACTTGACATCGCCGACCAGAAAAAGACCTATCAGGAAGCGCAGGCGGCTATCAACAATTTGAAAGCCTTGCAAGCGCGCAGTTCGGAGTTTGAAATACAGCGCGATGCGTATAAGGCGATGATTCCCGACACGCAAGATGTGCAGCAAGTTATGATTGATATGGAACGGCGCGTGGAAGCAGGCCGCTGCACACTTACCGACATTACCTTCGGCGGCGATGCGGCAATCGGCGGCAATAAAAATGCTTCGACAAGCACTACCACTACGGCGGCAAGCACCGGTTCGGGGCTTGTGAAAGAATTGCAGGTGGTTATGACGGTGCGCGGTTCGTATGCGGATATTATGGCGCTTTGCACAAGCTTGGTGACCGATGCAGAATTGATGCGTATTGACGCTATCCATATAAACCCGTTGGCAGGCGACGAACAGGAAGCCACCATTACGGTGATGAAGTTTTCTAAAAATTGAGATTGCATAGGATATTAGGGAGATAGATTAAGAATGGCAAATGCAGCATTGTTCCCCGGAAGTATTTGTTCCAGACTTGTGAACGCCGGCATTGTAACCGAAGCGCAGGTCGAGGAAGCGCTCGAAATCCAAAAAACAAGCAAAGCGCTCATCGGCAGCATTTTAACACAACTCGGGTACTGTACCGAGGAAGATATTGCACGGATTATGGCGCAAAAAACCGGGTATCAGTATGTGTCTATCAATGAAGTCGGCGTGAATGTGGCTGCAGCAAACCTAATCACTCCGGAAACGGCATTGCGCAACAATGTTTTGCCGTTGTATCAAGAGGGCAAAACGCTGTATGTGGCGATGAAAAACCCCAACGACATCATCACGATTGACAATCTGCATTTGATGACGGGATTGGAGATTTGTCCGTTGGTGGTTTCCGATATGGAACTTGCCGCGGCGATTGAAAACTTCGCCAATATGAACTCCGCGGTGGACAGTTACGATGAGGACGATTTGCCCGACCAATCGGATGAATCCGAGGAACTGTCGATTGACGACAAGCCCGCGGTGCAACTCGTCAACCAAGTGATTAACAACGCCATTAAAAGCGGCGCATCCGACGTGCATATTGAGGCACTTGAAAAAGTGCTTCGCGTGCGTTTCCGTATCGACGGCGTTTTGCAGGAAGTTTTGCAAAATCCGATTAAAATTTTCCCGTCGGTGGTGTCGCGTGTTAAAGTTTTAGGCGGTATGGACATCGCCGAAAAGCGTATCCCGCAGGACGGTCGTGCTACGGTGCGTTATGAGGACAAAACGCTCGATGTCCGTATTGCAACCATGCCCACGGTTTACGGCGAAAAGATTGTTATGCGTTTGTTGGAACGGAACAAAGGCAATGTTTCCATTAAAGACATTCACTTCTCGGAACGGCAGTTCCCGCGTTTCGACAAAGCCATTCATATGCCCTACGGTTTCGTGCTCGTTACCGGGCCTACCGGTAGCGGTAAATCGACAACGCTGTATGCAACCCTTGCCGAAATCAGCACACTCGAAAAGAATGTAATTACGCTTGAAGACCCCGTGGAACGCCGTATGGCGGGCATCAATCAGGTGCAAATGAACAACCGCGCGGGCATGACCTTCGCTGCGGCATTGCGTTCGGTTTTGCGTTCCGACCCGGACATCGTGATGGTCGGTGAAATCCGTGACGGCGAAACTGCGAAAATCGCCGTCGAAGCTGCTTTGACGGGCCATATGGTTCTGTCCACCCTCCATACCAACGACGCGGCGGGCGCCGTTACCCGTTTGGAGGAAATGGGCGTGGAACCGTTCTTAACGGCGTCGTCCCTTGTAGGCGTATTGGCACAGCGTCTTGTGCGTAAACTTTGCCCGAAGTGCAAAGAAGAATACACCGTTACGCGCGAGGAAATGCTGAAAATTTTGCCCGATTTCCCTGTGGACCAATATCCGCAGGAATCATATAAAATTTACAAACCGAAAGGCTGCCTGACCTGCAACAACACGGGGTACAAAGGGCGCGAAGCGGTATTTGAATTCCTTACCGTTACAGAGGAAATGAAAAAATTGATTTTGGACCGTGCAAACGGTGCGGAGATTAAAGAACTTGCACTCAAACAGGGTATGTATACCTTGAAGGACGAGGGTATTTACAAAGTGATGAGAGGCAGAACCTCTATTGAGGAACTGCTGCGTGTTATCGTTTAACTTTTTTTCTGCGGCAAAGAAACGGAGGCGACTCGGTATGAAATGCAGTGTGAAAGAACAATTAAAGGACAATCGCGGCGTTGCGCTGACAATGGTCATGGTATTGCTTTTGGTGATGACTGTTCTCGGTGGGGCGATGTATGGCTATGCTATGCAATCCTTAAAAACGCTGCAATTCGGCACCGAAAAACAGAAAGCGGAGTACTTGGCGCGTTCGGGCATTGAAGCGTCCGTCTTTATGTATCAGGACGCAATGCTCAAATACAATGATGTGCAACAAATTAAGGAATTTATTGATGTTTCACACGATGACGGCAACGACGCCACCGATGAAACCATCACCACAAACTGGGTCTATCTCGAAAGAAACGGCGTCAACTTTGTGGACGGCGGAACAGGGGATACGCCGATACCGCCTTCGGGGAATGAAGAGGATTATATCGGCTATTACCGCGTTACCATTACGAATGATCAGAAAAAATATGACATGCCCGACGGCAGTGGCGGCACGCAAACCAAAACGGAGTACATCAAGCGGTTTACCTGCGTCGGCTATTGCGGCAATGCCGCCGCAAGCAAAAAAGCCTACATTGTGCCGTTGGTGGATATTACCGGCAAAGGTTGGATTGCAGACAACGGCAACATTCAGTTGGAAAACGCGAGCAGTGACGAAACTTCTATCATCGTTACCGGAACCATTTCCATTGACTGCGGTTTGATTGACAAACTGATTAGCGCTTTGGGGAATTTGTTCGACCCGGACCGTAAATATATCAACGGGCGCATACAAAATCAGCCGTTGCATTTGGGCAGCACATCAGGCAACATGGTGATTGCAAAGCCTGTGGCTTCCGATACCATTCGTTTTGCGCGTGACGGCAGAGACCATATTGAAGGATTTGTTTCTCTTTCCAATCTGTTTGTGGAATGTGATATTGATGTGGAGCCGCAAACCACGCATTTCAATGCGCTGTATCTGCGCGGCAACGAAATTGTGGTAGACGGCGCAATCAATATGTATGTGTATGACCCCGGCACCAACAATGCCAACGGATTTCTCTCGGCAATTACAGGTCTTGCCGCGAAAATCGCCCGAAATTATCGCTTCTCTACGGTGGTTTTGGGCACACCTTCCACCGTGGCAA